>JAIPFQ010000105.1:0-7865 GCA_021736605.1 Spirochaetales bacterium
TTGGTTTCGCCGGCGTCGGATGATTTTGCCATCGAAAGGGCTTTATGCGCCCTGCGGGCTTTGATGATGGCACCGAGTTCCTGGAGGGGAGTCTCCTTCGTGATGACGCCGGCCTCGAGAGCTGAGCGCATTTCTCCCAGCCGATACACCTGAGTTTTCAGGTCACACGCTAAAATATCTGCAGCGCCGAGAACTTCGGATTGGAGTTCCTGTTTCTCCTCGGTGTCGCATCCCATGGCGGTTATGTGGAGGCCCGGGTGCAGCCACTCCTTCTTAATGTAGCCGTTTCGCGCCGGGGTTGTAGTAACTACAGCATCGCTGCTGCGCAGCACCTCTTCAGCGCTGCCGGCTCTGACAACTTCTACACCGAGCTCTGACTCCATATCCCGCACGTAAGCTTCCTCCATGGCATCAGAATCGAGACTGAACATGAGCAGCCGCTGAAAAGGACGGACAAGATAGAGTCCGCGCATCTGGTAGCGGGCTTGGGTTCCGCAGCCGATAACTCCAGCTGTTTTCACCTGTTTCGGTGCAAGATATTTGGCGGCAATTGCTCCGGCGGCTCCAGTGCGAACCTGGGTCAGGTACCCGTTATCTAGCAGCACCGCTTGAAGAAAGCCGGTCTCTGCATTGAGCACCAGCATTTGTCCGCTGGCGGACGGCAGACCGAGTTTGCTGTTTTCAAAGAAACCGGAAGCGATTTTTACGGCAAGGCTGGGAAGGCCCTTAATATAGGCACTTTTTATGTCCACCTCACCCGTTTTTTCCGGAACTGGAATCATCATGATCGGCGGGACGCTTGCATTGCCGTTCTCCAGCTCAAGAAAGGCTGTCTCTACCCGTTCAATGATATCCTTATCTAGATTAATAAGCGCTTTCAACTCAGTTTCATTCACGATATATATGTTCTGCTTTTCCATTCTTCCCTTCTTCTTCAATTGTTTGTTTTATTCAATTGCCCTTGTTCGCCAGCTTTTTCAATAACTTGCAAGCTTAATTTGCTTGTAAGCTTTAATGGCTTTCCACATTCAAGTGCCGGTTTTCTGGATGACGTCGAGGAATTGTCGAGTGTCCACGTTTCTCCCGCTCATTACGGCAGCTGCATGTTTGCCGCGGATTTCAATTTTTCCTGCCAGCACAGCTCCGAGTGAGACAGCTGCAGCCCCTTCGACGACCAGCCCGTGTTCGTGAAACGCGTAGCGCATACCCTCCGCTGTTTCTTCCTCAGAAACCATAACGTGAGTATCAACAAATTGCTGTATCAGGGGCATGGTGATGGAGTTCCGCTGACCTATACCACCCAGAAGGGAGTCTGCCAGGGTATCTTTCTCCTCGACCTGAACAGGGGCACCTGCTTCAAGGCTTTTCAGCATGGCAGGAGACTGTTCTATGGAGATGCCTACGATCTCGACTTCAGGTCTCAAGCTTTTGACAGCCAGTGCTATCCCAGCTAAAAGGCCGCCGCCCGAGAGGGGGACCATCACGACATCAAGAAAGGGCAGCTGCTTCAGCAGCTCAAGGCCGATTGTGCCTTGCCCGCTGACTACGTGGGGGTGATCAAAGGGGACTACCGGAACCATGTTTCGCTCCTGCATGATCCGCTGGTAGTGTTCTTCGGCTTCATCTTGGGATTTACCGGCCACATAGGGTTCAGCTCCGAGTTCGCGGATTTTTTCCACCCGGTAATCAGCCACATGTTCCGAAAGACAGACGACAGCGGGTATCCCTAAGCGTTGGGCAACGTAGGATACCGCTTTCCCATGATTCCCTGTGGAGAAAGTAATGACGCCTCTTCGACGCTCGTCCTCGCTGAGATTGAGAAGCCTGTTGGCTGCCCCGCGTACTTTGAAAGCCCCAGTGGGCTGCAGAGTCTCCAGTTTCAGCCAGAAACTCGCTGCCCCGGATGAGGCGGCAAGACCGGGAGATTCCGTTACCGGAGTCTCCCGCACAATTTCATAAATTTTTTCACCGGCTGCCCGGACATCTGCAATACCCGGAATTTTTTCCGCGGCTTCAGCATGTGCCGCTTCAGCATGTGCCGCTTCAGCATGTGCCGCTTCAGCATGTGCCGGTTTTTTCGTTCGCTCCATGGGTTCCATGCTTTTCATGGTCCGCATTATTGGAGAAACATTTCTACCGGATAGTCATAAAGGCTTTCATAACCATCCTCAGTAAGATAGAAGCTTGCGTCAATTTCAAAACCGACATCTTCGTACCAAATTCCAGGAATCAGGTGGAGGGCCATATTCGGTTTCAGTACTGTTTTATCCTTTGGGCGTACGCTGATAGTCTGCTCGCCCCAGTCCGGCGGATAATTTATGCCGATGGAGTAGCCGAGGCGGGACTCTTTCACAACCGTGGAGTGGCTGATCGCCTGTCGCCATTTTGCCTCAACATCTTCAGCGGTTACACCGGGTTTGATGAATTCCATAGTTTCAGCCAGGCCGTCAATGACAACTTTTGCGGTGTCCTTCATCAGCTGAGGCGGTTCCTGACCGAGGAAAATCGTTCGGGCGATGGGGGCGTGGTAGTGCCGGTATGCTCCGCAGAGTTCCAGGAGCACAGCTTCATCCTTGTTGAAGGGTTTATCCGACCAGGTCAGGTGCGGGGTTTTTGTGGCTTCACCGGCCATGATCAGCGGCACTATGGCAGGATAATCGCCGCCGTACTTTTCGGTGCCGGCATACTCAGCCTTAACGATCTCCGCTGCGGCATCACACTCCCGGACTCCGGGTTTGATGTGCTTCCGGGCGGCATCCATCACTTTAACCGCAATCTGCCCTGCACGCTTCATGTATTCAATTTCCAAATCAGACTTCACAGCACGTACCCAGTTAACCAGAATATTGGCGTTTGCAAATTCTGCATTGGGCAGATCTTTTTCGAGAACTACATATGAGGTATGCGTAAAATAGAACTGATCCATTTCAACGCCGATCTTCTTCTTGTCCCAGCCCTTTTCCTTGATGACGTCCGCCACAAAATTCATAGGGTGCTTGACAAGACTGTGCACGTAGTCATCAGCATAATTTCTTATGTTTTCATCACTTAAAAATGATGTAATTTTCGCACCGTTTGCATCCATACCGCGGCCGATCCACATGGGTTCTTCCTGATCCAGGGAAACCAGCACACACTGGTGGACATAAAAACTCCAGCCGTCGTAGCCTGTCAAGTAATTCATATTTGCCGGCTGGCTAACCACAAGCAGTTCAATTCCTTTTTCCTGCATTGACTGCTTTGTCTTTTTTACGCGTTCTTTGTACTCTTGTTCGGGAAATACAAGCATATTGCCTCCTAAAAACCTAATTACTTAATTCAAGATCCTTGAACAGGAACTTATACGAAAACAAAACACATTTTGCATGTACATTCTACATGTATTTTTTTAGACAAAGATTTTACCTATTCATTCTGCATAAAGCCTTCATTCTACCTACATATAGCCGGTATAGGGGTAACGAACTACTGCTGAATGAACATAGTTGATCATGGTCACAAAATCAAAAACCGGGAGCCCCACAGCCTCCTGCAGCGCTGCAGCGTAGGGAGGGAGGAGACTGCATTCCAGAAGAATCGCCTTGATATCCCTATGCTGCTCCGTCAGCTCAATCCCTCGCTGAACCACCGCCTCCTCCATGAGCTCAGAGTCAATAAACCCCTGTTCATGAATGACAGCATCCGCAAAGGCTGTATTATCTTCCAATCCGCGGATATCAAGCCGCTTCTGCATGAGCGCCGGGATCCCTGCTCCGGAGAGAACTTCCGCGGTGAGAGCTTCCTGATTGGCAGTTATGACGCCGATACGCCCTTTTCTTCCAATTATTCGGCTTATAAAAGGTATCTGCATGAGACTTGACATAAAAACCGGAAGTTCAAGCTCTTCGCACAGTTCATCCTGAAACATGGCAAGGAAGCCGCAGTCACTGGTGACAGCACGAACTCCATCGCGTTTCAATTCAAGAGCAGCCTGTTTTACTATTTTCAGCAGTTCTCGATCATGGCGAAAGATACGCTCCACCGAGACCCCCTCCATTCGTTTAAAACGGACCGGGAAGTCGTAGGTGGTTGCGTTTGCGGTATCCCCGGGAATGAAGGGAACAAAGTTTTCGATAAGCAGGATGCCGATGGCCTCTCCGCTGCTTATCTGTCCCGGTTGTACCCGATAAATCATGTAGTATCACCCCTTTAGCACATCGTACATTTTCATCAAACCCAACAATAATCAGACAATAATCAGTCAGCTAAGCTCCTGGATCCTTTACTAACTCCTGAAGCTTTTACTTACTTTTTGAGCTTTTACTAACTCCTGGAGCTTTTACTTACTTTTTGAGCTTTTACTAACTCCTGGATCCTTTACTTGCTCCTGAAGCCCCAAGCCTGAAACCTAGAGATTCGCCATATTCGGGAGGAACGTGGCTATACTTGGGAACAGGATAATCAGGATCGTCGCCAATACCAAAATAGCGATAAACGGCGGCGTATGGCGTATAACTTCCAGATACGGGCGCCGGAAAATCAGCTGGGCGGTAAAAATATCACAGCCGAAAGGCGGGGTAGCTGATCCGATAGCTGCCTGAAGTACAATCAAAGTTCCCAAAAAGATGGGATCGATTCCGGTAGCAGCAACGTAAGGAGCAAAGATCGGGCTGAGTACGTAGATTGCCACGATGGGGTCAACGAACATACAGGCTACAAAGTAAGCAATTACAACGATGATAATGACCTTCAGCTGAGTCGGGTCTGTTCCGATTATCTCGGGCATGAACTGCTGGGGAAGCTGCAGGAAACTGAGCAGCCAGGAAAAGGCCTGTCCGGCACCAACAAGAATAAAGACAACTCCAGTTATAATACCTGCATCAAGCAGGGAATTGAAGAGCTTTCTCCAAGTTAATGTCCTGTAAATGAGTCCTTCCAGAATTATTGCATAAAATACTGCCGCAGCGGCTGCTTCGGTGGGGCTGAAAATACCGGCGTAAATACCACCGACAATAATCAGCGGGAAACCCAATACCAGGCTTCCTTCCTTAAGCCCCTTCAGTCGTTCAGCCCAGGAAGATTTTGGCAGTACCCCTACATTCTTTGTCTTGGAGTAGAAAAAGACGTAGATGGAAAAAAGCAGAAATATGAGGATTCCCGGGCCAATTCCTGCCAGGAACAATTTCCCAACGGAGGTACTGGTTACAACACCATAGACAATAAATCCGATACTGGGCGGTATGAGCAGGGCTATATCGCTGGCATTGATTATCAGCCCTAAAGTAAAGGGACTCGAATAGCCTGCTTTCAGCAGCATGGGACGCATGGTCCCTCCCATGGCGGCCACAGTTGCTTGCGTTGAACCCGAAACAGCACCAAAAAGGGTGCAGCTGGCATTGGTTGTGATGGCAAGGCCGCCGGGAATATGTCCCACGAAAACCCTGATCATATTAATCAGCCGTTTTGCAGAATTACCGGAAGTGATGATGTTCGCTCCGAGAATGAACATCGGCACACAAACTAGTGCAGGTGCACTGAATCCATTAATAATCTGCTGTACAACAAATTGGAGATTCATGAAGGGCATCTCGACACCCAGATACGTCAGCAGAGGACCAAGTATTGTTACCATGAAGGGAAAACCCAAAAGTAACATAGATATCATCATTATCCACATAAATGTCATACTATTTGTCCTCCCTTGAAGCATCTTTCTTTTTATCAGAGTTTTTTTCAGAGTTTTCGTCAAACTCAATCTCCTCTTCGTCAAAGAGGACTTCTTCTCTTACTTCATCAAGCATAACCTGCTCATCTTCATACTCACTCTGCTGTTCAGGGGATAGCCAGACATCCTTCTCCACAACATTCTTTATGAAGGTTCTCACGTACTGAAACCCCGCCATGAAGAATCCTATGGGTACTATGATGAGAAAGGTCCAGTAAGGAGCCCTGAGGGAAGGTGTTGTCTGTCCTCGGAATCGAACTTCCGACATATACTCAAATGAATAGTATGCAAGATAAAACATGACAAAGGCACTTACTAATGCCATCAGCATCACAAGGACTTTCTCAATTTTAGGAGGAAGGGCTTCGAGGATGGCTCCCATTCGAATATGACGGGCTTTCCGTGCAGCATAGCTTGTTCCGACAAATGTTACCATGATAACGAGAAACTGCGATATTTCTTCGGCGAAGTATATACTTCGATAGAATGTTCTCGCAAATACGTTAGTTATCAGAAGGATCGCCAGGGCGGCAGTACTTGCAGATATCAGGGTAACCTCTAATCGGTCTACTAAGAGGGAAAGGAAATTTCCAAGTTTTTTCCACATTTCCTTTGCGGGGCTTCTGCTTTCCGATTTCTGTTCACTCATATTTTTTCTACCTTTTTTTATTATGAAAGGAAGCAGCCCGTGGACTGCTCCCTTACAGAATCGTATTCGTCGGCCTACATACCCAATGCGTCTTTCGCATTTTCGATGTCATTCAGCAGTGCTTCAAGCATTTCTGCTGAATCTTCTCCGCCGACTTTCGGGAATTCAGGATACACTTTTTCCCGAGCGAGTTCTTTCAGTTCATTTACCTGGTCATCGGTAAACTCAACAAACTTCATATTAGGACGTTCTTTTTCAATGTCGCTTCTGTGGTCTGCATTTTTCTTGTCAATCCATTCTGCAGATTCAATTACCACGTCTTTCCAGTAGTCCCTCATCAGCTTCTGTTCTTCATCTGTCAGAGAATCAAAGAACTGCATATTAACTGTGGGAATTCCGAGGAAAGGCTCAGCCCATAACTGTACAAAATACTCGGTTACTTCGTAGAAGCCCATGCTGTAGTTGGCAAACATCGGCTGAATCTGGGCATCAATCAGTCCGGTCTGGAGACCGCTGTAGATTTCGCCGTAAGCCATGGGTGTCGGGTCCATGTCATAAGCAAGATAGTCTTTGTTGAGCATCTGTGAACCCATAATTCTGGTTTTCAGTCCCTTCAAGTCGTCCGGGCCTTCAACAGGGTACTTTGAAGTAATCCACTGCCAGCCTTCGTACAGGATACCGAGGGGAACCAGTCCGTTTTTCCGGAATTTTTCTTCCAGCATCACCATGTAGTCACCATTGTTTACAACCCAGTCGAGTACTTCAGCAAAGTTCTCTCGGGGCCATATGTAGTGCAGAGCCAGGGCGTTTGCCTGGGATACGAAGGAGCTGATCCATGCATAATCGGAATAGACAAATTCAACAACGCCGAGCTGAGCAAGTTCATTGATGTCTCTGTTTTCACCCAGAGTACCGTAAGGATATACGGTGATGTCTATTTTCCCGTCTGTTTCTTCCCGCATATAGTCAGCAAAATTATTTGCCCATACGGTCATGAAGTCGCCTTCAACTTCTTCTGAAGCGAGTCGTGCTTCAATTGTTTTTGCAGGAGCTCCTTCTTTTTGTCCTTCAGCAAAGAGTATTCCCATGGGAAGTACCAATGCTATCAATAACGCAATAATCAGTGTCTTTTTCATCATAAAACAATTTCCCCCTTGTTTAATTTTTTGACACGTGCAAAAGGTTTTTACAAAACCTTACCTAACTAATCTCTGGTTCAAGTACCGCAGGTCTCATCGATCCTTCGGTCCTTCCGCTATTTCAGTCATCCGCTGTTTTCTGCTTATTCTGCTCTGCATAATCATCTGCTATCAGATATGTATCTGCATCCGCAGTTTTCACAGCTTACAGTTTGATGCTGTAAACAAATTATATCACAAGATTTTGTGACGCTCCTTTTTTTTCCTCACCTCCTCCGCTTTTTTTTCCTTTTAATGCTGGCATTAAGCTTTGTGACGGCTTCAGGAAAAAGTTTCAATACCTAGTTAAAATCTTTTTACCTTTTAAAACAGG
>JAIPFQ010000106.1:0-7781 GCA_021736605.1 Spirochaetales bacterium
CCATGGTTTTAATCTCATATGGCCGCGTCGTCTCTGCGCAGAATTTCATCATTATCGGCGGGCCGATGGCTACGACAAGGTCAGGTTTCCACTCTTCACAGAGCTCCTTCAGGGGTTCCGTAACAAGGGCTTTCCTTCCATAGGATCCATCATCTGTACAGACTATCAGTTCATCAGCAATATCCCCCATCTCTTTTTCCAGGATGATGAGATCCTTTGACCTTGCTCCAATAATCGTCTTTACGGTATTACCTGCCTGTTTCATCCCCTGTGCAATAGGATGCAGCGGAGCGACGCCGATTCCTCCGCCGACACAAACTACTTTACCGAAATTTTCAATGTGGGTCGGGTGCCCGAGGGGGCCTAAAACATTCTCAATGGCTTCTCCAACTTCTAGAGCAGCCAGACGGTGCGTAGTACTTCCGACGGTCTGAAATATTATCGTAAGAGATCCTTCTTCTGTGTCCGCATCTGCAATAGTCAGCGGTACACGTTCTCCATAGTCCGTATCCAGCTGCAGAATGATAAACTGACCTGGTTTACGTTCGTTTGCTATCAGAGGAGCTGCTATCCGCATTCTGAAAACATCATCAGAAAGCTGCTCCTTTGCCAAAACTTTGTTCATGAGTTACCTCCAATGTTAATGCCCATAACCTCTCTGCCTATTTTTACGTAGATATAGGGTGGAAGTCAATGACCCAATTTGATATATTGAAGCATGATCACAAAAAGTACCGTGATACGAAACAAAAACGGCATCCATGTTCGCCCTTCCAGGGCTATAGTTACTCAGTTCGGCTTTTATCAGGGAAGTATTACTATTACTGCCAACGGTATGACCATAGATACACTTTCCATCATGCATCTGCTCTCCTTGGGTATGCAGTATGGAGATAAAGCTGTTATAACTGTTGACGGTCCGGAGGAGCAGAAAACTGCTGAAAAACTGGTTTCCCTGCTTTCAACGGAGTTCAATTTCCCGCCGGCATCTTCAATGGAACTGTAATGCCCGCGGCTTAAAACGATGTCCTAAGACAATTGATAATAATGAAGAGGAGGAGGTTTCCATGATTAAGCATGAAGATTCCATGAAAACTGATGTGAGAAGCGGAATGCGCGGCGGCGAGGGAGACATATGCATTCAGCATATTGTTGATAAGGCGGATATGAAGCACTGTCGGCTCTTTTCAAAGATTACAATTCCTGTGAACGGGAGTATCGGTTCTCATACTCATGAGAATGAGACGGAATACTACTACATTCTGCAGGGGGAAGGGATTGTTGGTGAAAAGGACGGCGATAAAAAAGTAATCCCTGGTGATGTGGTGATAACCGGAAATGGAGCCAGCCACAGCATTAGGAATAGCGGTTCATCTGATCTTGTCTTCGCTGCTGTTATAATTCTGGACGATTAAGTGTATGAGTATGACGGCAATTTGTGTTTTCTGCGGTTCCAGCCGAGGGACCTCTTTCGAGTATGCCGCAGCTGCTGAACGCTTGGGTAAAGCCTTCACTGAACAGCAGATAAATCTTGTTTACGGCGGAAGCAATGTCGGCCTGATGGGTATTACGGCAAAGAAGGTTCTGCAGGGAGGCATGCATGTCACCGGGGTTATCACGGAGGCTATTAATGCACGAGTTGGTGCATTGGAGGGAACAGAGCTCCATGTAGTAAGGACAATGCATGAAAGAAAAGCGATGATGGCAGAGCTCTGCGAAGGCTTTATTGCTCTGCCGGGAGGTATCGGCACGCTGGAGGAGCTGACGGAGGTTTTCACCTGGAGCCAGCTTGGTATCCACGCGAAGCCTCTGGGTCTGCTGAACATCCGAGGCTATTATGATCCCTTTACGGCTTTTCTTGAACATATGGTAAAGGAGGGCTTTCTTCGAAAGGAGCACCTTGAAACCCTGCTGATTGATGAAGATCCGGAAAAACTGCTTGATAAGATGCAGAACTTCAGGTACGCATACCAGTCAAAGTGGAATAACTAGAAGCGGCTGAAAGTGGAGCAGCTGGGCGTTTCCAACTGCCTGCGGGACGGCGGAGACGCATGAATGCATTGAGCTGAAACGCATAGCGGAGGCATCAGCATTTATAAGTCTTCTTTATCCGCGCTTACCTGCCCTGCTGCTCTTCCAGTACCCGTAAAATTTCCGGCAGCAGCTGTTTTTTTCTTGAAAGAATTCCAGGCAGGAGAAATTTCCCGTTTTCTTCCATTTTATACATGAGTTTATTTTCAATACCCTGATACGGGGTGGTTAGGAGTATACTGTTTTCTTTGATGACATTCGTTATCAGCAGCATCACCCATGAAAGGCTCCGTTTTAATTTAATCTGCTCCAGGCTGTAGAGCAGCTTCTCTTTCACCTCTTCCACATTTTCCAGGGTTATAACTTCAACCTGACCGATACCGAATTTACAGCCGTATTCATCGTATATCTTGAAGTCCGCTGTGATGATCGATTCCGGATCTTCCTCAGTAAGGACCAGCCCGCCTTTGAAAATTTCTTCCCCGAAGGTCTGTATATCGCTGATTTCTGCTATATTCGCCAGTTCTTTGACGATGTGACGATCCAGGGATGTAGCTGTGGGTGATTTCAGCATAACCGTGTCAGAAAGAATGCCCCCGAGAAGCAGTTTTGCGATAACTGGGTTGATGGTGACCTGGTGCTTTTTATAGTGCTCATAAACCAGCGTACAGGTGCTACCCACTGGAGATGAGGCGACATAGATGGGGTATCGTGTTTTTTCCAGGGCAAGTCGGTGATGGTCGATGATTTCCACAACTTCAGCATCCTCAATTCCTCTGATGCTCTGGCGGTATTCGTTATGATCCATGAGGATTACGTATTTCTTCGGCCGGTCGATAAATGAACGCCGGGTAATGTAGCCGATGTAGGTATCACCTTCAAATACGGGAAGTCCACGGTATTCAGAATTGATAAACATCTCTTTAACATCATCAAAGAATTCGGAGGCTTTTACTCTGGGAATGTCTTCGTTAAGCAGGTTCCTTACCGGCAGACTCAGGCGCAGACGCCTGATGGTTTCCGCAGTGTCCAAATGAGAAAGATACACGGTACCCTTAAAGGCTGAAAAGTCATATTCCGGATACTCGCCGGGAGAATATCCGGTGAGAATTATGGCGGGAAACTGATGTTCGACGGCGTAGTCAACCACTTCCCTCCTCATGCCGACGATGATTACGGGTTTGTCCGGGAGGATTTTTTCAATACGTTTTCTGCTCACCTCGATGGGCATAGCTCCGGTCATCAGCTGGGCGTCAAAGGTGTTGTTTTCTCCGCGTTTTATGAACTCTCCGGGGACAACACGCTGGAAATTATCTATGCGGAAATGGTACTTGGGTCGTTCTTTGGCGTGTTCCCTGAGAAAAAATCCGGTCACTTCATCCACACTTATAAGCCCTACAAAATTGTCAAGATCGTCGAATACGGGGGAGACGCTGACGGTTCTTTCGTTCAGCATCCGGATTATTTCATATACCGGATCGTGGACGTGGAACTGTTTTTTTTCACTCTTTACGATTTCCTTTACCGTGGGTCGCAGGTCCTTGAGAAAGTCCGGGGGTATTGCTCCGAGCTGCTGGAATAACTGTTTTGTCGCTTTATTCAGGTGACCGCAGCGGACGGGGATATAGTTTATGTCCGGGTCGATTTTCTGTTTCAGCTTCGCATAGCAGTAGGCTGAACAGACTGAATCCATATCAGGGTTTTTATGGCCTGTGATGTAGATTGTTTTCATGATTTATTCTCCTCGCTCATCAGGTAACTCGTTCCGGAAGCCGCCATTCTGCTGATTCAGCACTGCTGTACAGTACCGCTGTCCAGCGTCTCATCCCTTTCTCTTAATTTCTCTTAATTTCTCTCAATTTCTCTTAATTGACAGTTTTTCTGTCTTATTGCATATTCTATATGATTACAATTAATATGGCAACGGAGGATCAGTTTATGGATAAGAAGGTAGTTATTGCTAATGATCATGGAGCAATTGAGATAAAGCAGAGGATCGTAAAACACTTGGAAAATCGAGGGTATACGGTAAATGACTTGGGAGTGAATTCTGAAGAATCCGTTGATTATCCCGATTATGCCGAAAAAGCGGGGAAAGAGTTTCTTATGAATCCTTATGAGTTCGGTATTGTATGCTGCGGTACTGGTATCGGAATTTCCATCTCCGCTAATAAGCTTGAAGGCATCCGCTGTGCCCTTCCGCAGAACAGCTTTGCTGCTCATATGGCAAAGGCGCATAATAATGCAAATTTTCTTGCTTTTGGGGGAAGGATTGAGTATCAGGAAGCTATTGAAAAGATGCTTGATGCTTTTATTGATCATGAATTTGAAGGCGGTCGGCATGCAAAACGGGTTGCAAAAATCATGGCTCTTGAAGATATTGGATCTGAAGAATAGAGAGCTGTTTCCGTTCTGCTCTCTATTTGCGGTTTTTCTGCAATTTTTTCTGCTTGCCCTGGATATTAATGCCTTTCATGCTTCAGGTACTGTATTGAATGGGTGCGGCAGAAGTTCCTGCAGCGTTGTTCGTTCTATTCTCCCTCTTGTATTAACCAGATAAATAGGAAAAGAGGGAGGACAGAATTCAGCAATTACCTGAAGGCACAAGGCACATGGCGGTACAGGCTGCTCAACCCCTGAGGTAACGATCATATAGGAGAGTTCGGGTTTGCCTTCCTCCGCTGCCGCTTGAAAGATCGCATTCCTTTCTGCACAGACTGTAGCTCCGTAACTTGCATTTTCTACATTACAGCCGGTATACAGCTTTTCAGTATTTTTTGAAACCACCACTGCTCCTACTTTAAAATGCGAGTATGGAGCATATGCATGATCTCTTACTTTCAGTCCTGCTGAAACTGCTTCTTTGAATTTCTTTTCTTGGATATCTCTCATGTGTATATCATACCATAACAGTTAAAGATTACCTACAATAAGCTGGCACAAAGCTTAGAGATGGGCAAGGAAAACGAGAAAAATTTCAATCCTGAAAAAGGGATGCATCTCCCACTAGTTCTTCCAGGGAGTCAACAACTCTATCTGCTCCGGCATCTATAAGCTGCTCCTTAGTAAAACTGGATGTGACCGCAACGCAGTATGCTCCAGCAGCTTTTGCTGCCTGACAGCCATTTACAGCATCTTCGATGACTATGCAGTCTTCAGCTTTCAGCTTCAAACCTTCAGCAGCAGCTCTATAGATATCCGGTGCCGGTTTTTTATGTTCAATTTCCAAGCCGTTTATAAGAAAATCGAAAGATTCCGCCGGCAAACCGATTTCCCGCAAGTTAATAAGCATTTTCGTCTCATCAGCACTTGTGGCTACAGCCAATTTAAGTCCTTTTCGCCGGCACCAGGCAACAAAATCGATTACACCGGCCATGGGAGGCATCTTTCCGCGGGAAATCTCATCATAAATTTCATAGGTTCTTTTTTTAGCTTTGCTGATATCGATATTCAGGCCGTAGTCTTCCGCCACACAGCCAATATACTTGTTTTCACCTGCTCCCACGTAGGGTAAAAAATCCTCCGGCTGCGCTTTTACTCCCTGCTCAGCAAAGTATGCAATCGCAGCATCCCGGATAAATTCTTCCGAATCCAGCAGGACACCGTCCATATCAAATAAAATACCTTTTTTCATGCAGTACACTTCCTCATCAATATACGTTTTCACTATTTTTCATTATATTTATAAGCGAAATACAGTGATTCTTCAAGCTGTTCTCTCCAGAAGGCTGTTGAAACATGTAAAAAACAGAACTACCGCATTCTTCGGCGATGAAGTGCTGGAAATGCATTATATATAAAAAAGTACTATAAACCAGGGAGGAATTTTATCATGATTCTTAAGCATCAAGGAATAACACCGGATACCAAAGAGTCGGCGTTCATCGCTGAAAGTGCTGATATTATCGGAGATGTGAGCATCGGAACAGATGCTTCTGTATGGTTCAATGCTGTTATACGAGGCGATTTAGCTCCTATTACCCTTGGAGAAGGATCAAATGTGCAGGATAATGCGGTAATACATGTCAACACTGATATGCCGACACATATCGGCAAGGGAGTTACCATAGCTCACAGCGCTGTTATACACGGATGCAGCATTGAAGATAATGTTCTTGTAGGTATGAGCGCAACAGTACTTGATGGTGCAGTTATCGGTTCGGAGTCCCTCGTTGCTGCCGGCGCTTTAGTATCACCAAATAAAACATTCCCCCCGAGAAGTCTTATAAAAGGAGTTCCTGCCAAAGTCAGCCGCACTTTGACGGATGAAGAAGTGAAGGGGCTTAAAGAGAACGCCGAACATTATATTGAAAAGGCTAAAGAGTATAACAATGAGCAGTTTGAACGGCAGATGAGCCGCTGATCAGGGTTTAATTTTAGACCATACCGATGAAGAACTTGCTTTGAGGAAATGGCCGGTTCCTTTTCTGCCGAAATACTCATTTTCACTTACCAGCAGTTCTCCGCGAAGGAAAGTTTTCTTCACCCTTCCGGTTACCCTGCTCCCTTCATAGGGTGTGTATCCCGCATTGGTGTGTTCGGTCTCTTTACATATTGTCCACTCTTCTTCCGGATCAAAGACAATAATATCAGCATCGCTTCCTGGATGAAGAGATCCTTTTTGGGGATACAGACCGAAAATTTCAGCTGGAGTTCTTGAAAGAAGGTCTGTCATCCGCTGCAGATCGAAGAGACCTTTCACTACTCCATGGGTATGTATCAGCGGGAGCATCTCTTCCGTTCCCGGGATACCGGGAAAGATGCTTCGGCAGTCCTGGGAGGATAGTTTCTGCTCCTCCGTAAATGCGCAGTGATCAGTAGCGATAACGGCTATCTCATTTCCTGCAACAGCTCCCCAGAGTGCTGTATTGTCCTTTTTCTCCCGCAGCGGCGGTGTCATGACATACTTGGGGGCATCAGGTAGGGAGAGGAGTGAGTTTTCAAGCAGAAGATAATGCGGTGTGGTTTCCACATGCACATCCGCACCGGAGTCGCGAGCTTCACGAACAGCCTGCAGCCCCTTTGCTGATGAAAGATGCACAATATAGATGGGTATCCCCACTTCCTTTGCGAGAGCGCAAATATAGCTGACCGCACGATATTCCGCCTCTGCCGGTCTCAGCTTCGGATGCATTTCCGGCCCTGCATAGGCATCACCCTGTTTCTCCGCCAATTCTTCAATAAGCGGATCATCTTCCGCATGTACAGTGACCAGCAGTTCTAGTTTCCGGCAGTATTCAAAGAGTTCACGCAGTTTTGAGGTTTCAATAAGATAGCCCACCTGTTTGTAGGTGGTAAAAATTTTTACAGCCCTTACCCCCAGAGCTTTAACGCTCTCCAGCTGTGCAAACAGGGTCTCCGGCACGCCGTAAACGCCTTGATGCAGAGCAAAATCTACAGCTATGTCATTACTCATGGCATCAATACGCTTCTTCGTCGAAACTGAAAGCTCTTGAGATTTATCGTGGTCAGCGAAATCGACTATCGTGGTAACACCGCCGAAGGCCGCAAGTCTGCTTCCTTCAAAGAAACTATCCGCCGTAACAGTTCCGCGTGAGACAAGATGGTAGTGCGTATGCGAATCTATCATGCCCGGCATAACAAGACATCCAGCAGCATCTGTTACTGCTGCATCATGTCCAGTTTTTACTTCCTTTACCCGAAATTCTCTCTTGGTGCTGCCGCTCCGGGGTAATCCGGTAATTTTTTCAAATAAGCCGGGTCCAACTTCAGATATCTGCTCTCCATCG
>JAIPFQ010000107.1:0-7726 GCA_021736605.1 Spirochaetales bacterium
CCTGTCTCGTTTGTTTTCTTTTCCCATTCCATACCTTCATCCTACTATAAAAAGAATTCTTTGTGTTGAAATCCCGAATATCAGTTCTACTAGCTTCCTGCTTCTGCAGAAGATATTTCTCACCCTGCCAATTAATCGGAATCCCTTTTTCTATACACTCATCCAGCTTCCGCTCACCAATATTCAGTTTCCTGCAGGCCTCCTCTTTTGAAAAAAAGACTTCCTGCATACTCATACTGTTGGCTGTGATCTCAAATCTTCTCGTATCCCGATTATGTTCTTCCAGTTCTCTTTCAATTTCTTTTCGTTTCTCTCTCAAATCCTCTTTCACAGATTCATCAGAACCTGCCGAAAATCCTCCTAGAAGCTTATATCCATAATTGAAAGTATCTTCATGTCCCATCAAGTCATAAGACTTCAATGTAAAACTTACCAACATCATTACCTCCTACTTTTTTCTATCAATATCAAAAAAACCGTATGTTTCTCTTTTGAACATCAGTTTTGTGTATCCAGTTGGACCATCACGATTTTTTTCAATCATCAGGAACGTACCGTCATCTTCATTTTCCAGTTTTCCGTGGTAGAGCATCATAACGCAGTCAGCATCCCGCTCTATCTGCCCGCTGTCTCCCAGCTCGTGCAGTTTCGGTGGTCTTGCCGGCCCTTCCGGCGGTCTTCGCAGCTGCGCGGCGCAGATAATCGGAATATCAAGTTTCCGAGCTAAGCCTTTAAGCGCAGAAGAGACACTCGCTACCTGCTCATTCCGTTTTTCGCGTCCGTTAAAAGTTATTTGTTGTAAATAATCAATGTAGAGTGCCTGCACGTCATATCGCTGCTTCATTTCTCGTGCTTTCAGCAGGAGTGAATCAAGCGACATATTCGCTTCGTCATGGTAGATAAATTCCTTTCCATGTATCCGCGCGCACGATTCTATCACTTCGTCAAACTCCACCTGCGTTAACAGTCCACTGGTTAAGCGATCACTGCTTATTTTACTGTCGAGTGATATCTGCCGCATGGTCAGCTCTTTGTGTGATGATTCAGCAGTAATAAATCCGACCGGGCAGTTCGCATTGTGAAGCAGGTTTATTAAGAATGCTGTTTTCCCTTCTGACGGCCTTGCACCTACGATATACAGCCGCCGCTTAAGAAAACCGTTCAGTTTCTTATCGAGAGATCGTATTCCAGAAGATATACCCATTATTTCGCTTTTCCGATTATGTGATTCCTCGATAAACTCAAGCGTCTGGTCCAGAGATTCCTGTGCGGTGATTAAGCGGTATTCATCATCCTCTGAGAAATTAACAACCTGCATAATCTCATTAACAAGCGTTTTGGCGGGTGTAAACGTATCCTGCAGAATCTTCTCGCACACTTTCCTGATTTCTTTTCGTTTGTACTGCTCGATGATCTGATCTTGGTAATATTGCCAATTTGCCGCACTCACGACACTGTCTTCTAACTGCATCAGCTCTGACAGTGTGAATGTCTTATTATGAGCATAAATAGCCGCAATATCAGGTTGTAAGTTTTCTCTTACCAGATAACGAATTGTAGAAAACAGCAGTTTATACTCCTGAGACTGGAAATGCTTTTCCTTCAGTTTTGTTTGAAAAGCTATGTTAGGATCCTTAATCATTTGTCCAATAAAATATTTTTCCATTAAAATCTCTCCAATTGCGTAGATGCGATTTCCGTTCTCTTGTTATGTATTTCGACAAATAATTGCGGAAATTTTTCACGTAATTTTTTACCGCTCATAATATTCGGCAGCCAAAAATTCCCTTCTGTTTTCACCCAGCGTATTACAGCTTCGATGTCAGTAAAGCTGCGTCCATCTATCCGTATCAGCTTTTCTATATCTCTCGCCCATCGTTGAGTTACTGCCTTATCTTTTCCTCGGTGGAGTTTTGGGTCGAATTCTCTGCTTTTATGAAGGAGGAGCGAGGCAAGCTGCAAAGCTTGACTCATTGTCTCTGTTATTTCTTTTGGTTCTCTCTCTTTCTCTAACTCTTTCTCTAACTCTAACTCTGGTGTACTTTTGTTGTACATTTGTACACCCTTTTTCTCTTTGTACGCTATTTTCTTTTGATCTAACTCTTTACGGTATTCTCGTATCCTATCTGCCTCTGTAGAAGACTTGCCAATAAAATTCTGTATTTCAGTCATCCATATCTCACCACTTTCTAAGACAGTAATCAAATCAAGTTTGATTCCTGCCTCAATAGCTTGCTTTACGTGGTCAACATCATGGTTTATTACGTTGGCAAGAACATCATACTTGTACGGATCATAAGGGATGGTATTTGTCATCATGAGTTTTCCGTTAAATTTTGATGCTTTTAGATACAGCTTTATTAGTATCAAACTGTATGTATGTCCATTCTTCATAGACTCCAACACTTTAATGTTGTCCTGCTCAAAATAATTATCTTTCAGTTTTATATAGTAGTATTTTCTCTCTTCACTCATATTAGTTCCTTAGGTTAAACAACACTTTTTTTCTGATACTCTCTTACATACGATTTACATATCTTAATAATGTTGTGGCATGCTTCAAGCCGTTCACCATCAGACTGCAAGCCGTCTAGATAATCTCGCAGCAGCTGATTGAACCTGTGATCTGCATTATCACCGGTAAGGCGTGCCTTCTCAGCGAATCTTTTACGCTCTTCGACTTGAGTGCCTAGGTTGTTGGATAGTTCGTTTAAGAGTTCATCTATGTTGTAAGCGGAAGATTTCCGGTTTTCTTTTTCTTTCCGCATTCTTTCCTACATCTCTCGGATTCTTTTATCGCGTTTTTGTTCTTCATCAATTCGGTTCTTATATCTACGTTCGGCTTCATCATTCCAGTCAGACGGCGTGAAACCTGACTTCATGCGCTCGCTAACCATGCTGCTGATAGCTTTCTCATGCTCCATCTCCCTGCGCTGTTTCTCTTGTTCCTTGCGCTTGTATTCATCATCGGTGAGTAAGCGCTGTTCCTGTGGATCATAATGTTCAAGCCATCTTCTTACGGTTCTGTCTGCCAAACCTACATCTTGAAGATACGATTCCCATGTTAACCTTTGGCCATTTGGCCGGAGGTCAGATCTGTAACCACTATTACTTAACTGCTCTCTTGCCTCATACAATTCTTTTGCTATTTCGCCAGTAAGAGTCGATTTCTTGAGTGTGACGGCTTCCCATTCCTTAACCTTCGCTGATACTCGTCTAACCGATTCGTCATAATTCCAATTTACTCTCGACGTATGCATCTACAACCTTCCTTATATAATCTAGACCCTTCTGTGATATCACTGTTTTCTTGTTGATTTTTACTTCACCGTAGGGAAGATCCACGCGCTGCTCAATAATTTTGAAATATCCCCTATCTACATATTCTTGATAGGGTTCGTTGTTGAATCTAAGGATATTACTATCTCTCAATAGTGCAAAAATTTTATTCCGGCCTAGCTTCTGATAGTTCAGCGTTTTTGCTGCCGCTGACATTTCTATCCAATCGTCAGAATTCGATACCAGGTCCCACGTAACAAGCTCTGTTCTCAATTCCTCGTTCTCTGATTTAAGCAGTTCAATAATGTTTTGATTCTGTTCCAGCAGTTCTGTGATCTTCTGAGAAAGCTGTTTGTTTATCTCCATATTTCAACTCCATTAATCAATGAACACTTTAAATCCAAGTACCCAAATCAACCTTGTTTTCAGGTGATCGCTAAAATTCTGGTTGAGCTGTTTTTAGCTCCTTCTGCAGCAGGCTGACATCTTTAAAAAATATTCAGTGCAGTCATCTGCTGGATATTTCAATTTGACCTTTGCTTAACTGCATGAAATGGCATTTTAAAGTGCAGTTTTTGGCCTTTGTTCAGGGCAACACCGTGAATGATAATTAAGTGTCATAGTGGTAACCGGAATTACTAAGTGTTCGATAGTAAAGATGTCTCCCTGAGGGGTGCTATTATAATTTTTCACGATTACCTCTTTGTAAACCTGATTGTTCAAGAACTGGTACTTTTCGCATCTCAAGCCATGAATCAATTTCCTGCAAGTCAAACAGCAAGCAACCATTCACCTTAATGAAAGGTATTTTTTTGTTTAAAACATAAGCCCGTATAGTTCGTGTCTTAAGGCCAGTATAAGATTCAAGATCATTAATTCGCACAAATCTTTTATTCCCCATTTTGCTCTCCTTTTACTGCATCTAATGAATTAGCTTGCATTCTATGAGTACATAATACTTAATATAACCAGAAATAGTCAATCTTTAACTCTTTACAATTAAAGGAATTATATTGCTTGGGGTTGCTAAAAAGTTGCTAAAAAGTGACTTTTTTTTCAGCCATAAAAACCTCAGTTAAAAACCTGTGAGTTGAGTCACTTTGCTGTCAAATGTGTTACTCTAAAGAATGAAGTTAAAAAATGGCGCATGTGGTATATTACACGAAGGATTATGTCGTAATAGCGACCAAATACTAAAGGAAACTATAACGAGGAGGTGTTGGTAAATGTTTGGAGAAAGTAGCAAATCAGATAACAATATATCATTCTAAAATAGAAAGCATGGAGAATAATATGGATGTTGATCATATACACATTTTTCTATCAATTCCGCAAAGATACGTATAAGCAAAGTGCTAGGGCTAATAAAACCCAACACGGCGAAGAAGATGAGAGATAAAGTGATCCGATTCCTTTTTGTCAACACATATTGAAGATAAACGCAATTCTGGAGACAGTGGAGGCTCTAAAATTTATAAAAATTTTACCTTTGAATAGAAAATCAAGTTTATTGACTGGTATGAGGAAAAAAAACAAGAAGTGCGAAGGGATCTGAATTAAAGCTGGGCTGTGACTGAGCTCTGATGAAGGAAGTGACGCACTTAATAAAAATTTGCTAGTACTCACCTTATGGAGTAATTGCTTATTTCACTATCCATGGATGGGCCAAGCACGACCCGTATCACGAACTTCTGCTTAGGTGGGGACTCCTGGATTACTGCTGTATTCTCTATACATATCGAAAACTACAAGAGCGCCAGCGAGTCTAGGTTCTAACACTTAGTTTTTTTTACAGGCTTAGCAGTTACCCTTTTATATTTTTAATAGAACCATAACTATACTGCTTAAGTTTACCTGTTGAGTCTCTGCGGGAAATAGTTTTTCTTATTTCAGAGTTTGTAGGAAAAGGGACATCAGCATCCTTACACCATTTTTTCAATTCACTTTTTAGTTTTTGGATACTCTTGCACCGATTATAATGTTTATCCCCACTCCGTTTTATTAAACCGTTTTGTTCAGCTACTGTAACCCAGGAAGTATCAGTTGTATTTTCTTTTTCAATATTGCTTAAAAATAATGCTTCCAATTTATCAAAGTATGCCTTTGCTGTTTGGTTATTATATTTAGCTGAAATAATGCCTAGAAGTATGTCTATTATGGGATTGATGATATGAGTAAAGAAACTATCCCAGCCATGTATTGTTTTAATATGGCTTATTATCTTGGATAAAGTCCTTTTGGGGCACTTAAAGAATGGAGCAATTGCGTCAATTGCTAAATCTGATAGTATTTTTAACTCAGCGTTAATAGGAGCATATTGATATTGTGTAAGATTAACACATGATTTTCTTTTTCCTTCTATGGTAATGAGATCCATTACAAATTCATTTTCTGGTTTAACGCTAACTCCTGGTCGATAATATGGTTCTTCAAACAGGCCACCAAGATAAATTGTCTCTGGGAGATGAATTCTATTGTACAGATTTTTGATTTGTTCTTCAGATAATCCTGTAGTATCAACAGTAATCTGGGACTTATTTAATATCTGATTTCTTGCTTTCTGTCTTATATAGTTTATAACTGATTCAGCCTCGGAAACAACATACTCACCCATAGAATTCTTTATCTGAATGAAATAAATATCTTGGAGCTTATAGAATTGCCTAATCATTTCAACTATTTTTTGGGGTGGTAATTCACTTAGTCTATCACGAATAGATTCTTCGATTGAACTCATAAATTTCTTCCTCTTATAATTTAATAATTTTCATTCAGAGTACATTATTGTGCTTTATTTGATGAATGAAAATCAATGATTTTCTCGGATATCTTCCCAGCTTCCAGAAGTTGTTCGCGTGTGTCATGAGTATATGCATCAGACATGGCTGATGACTGATGCCCCACGATTCCTCTTAAGACATTTTCTGCTACTTTGCCGCGCATAAATGTCACATAGTAGTGTCTAAGTGAGTGAAAGTTTATGTTCCTTTTCTTCCGGTCTTCATTACTTATACCGATGGTTCTCATAGCTTGGTAGAATTGATCCCGAATATAACTTGATGCAATGGGATTCGTTTTCGAAGTAGAACTCCAGAATATCAAACTATTACCATAGGGGTTTAACTCTTCCAATGCCAACAAACCCTCACATATCCAAAGGGGTGCAGGTACCTGTCGTTCTCGTTTTCCCTTAGTAGTCTTCAGCCCTGAATATACTGCTACTGCCTGACTCACTGTAATGAGACCTTGCTCTTCATTGATCAACGAGACAGCATTTTTCTGCAATCCCCTGATTTCACCTTGGCGCATTCCAGTAAAAGCTGATAATGCAGTTGCTAAATATACTCGGTTGTCAAAGGTATCATTGATTGCATTGTCCCTCATCCAAAATATAAGGTCCCTCAATTCCGTATCAGTCAATATTCCCCGTTCCTTAGGGCGATTTGTAAGAGATTCCACCCCATCCATGGGGTTTATTGATATGATATGCAGTCGCTTTGCTTCTTTTAGGGGAACTGACATTGCCTGAAGTACCCTACTGATGGTCGCATTAGTGAGTAACCCATCATCAATTAAGGCATTTACAACATTTTCAATATGAGATGTCTTGATTTCAGAGAGTTTAAGGTGATTCGGCAATTGGGGTACTGCATTCTTTTTGAAGGTACCGCCCATACTTTTCGCATAATCCTTCCCAATAGAGTTGGGATTCTTTTTGTTGCGCCTACGGATATAGTCTGAAGTATCGAAGTCCCAAAATTTAATAACGTAATCAACAAAGAGCGGGTCGTTATTATCTAAGGTTATCAATCCGGCATCTAAGGCACGTTGGACAATGATTGATGCTTCATGTCTGCGGGTTATGGGGGTATGGTCCCTGATACCAAGCTTCCTCCGTAGCATCTCGACACTCTTGGTAATAGTCTTCCCGTCATCTCGGATGTCAGGAAAAAATGCATACCAAAAGCTTCTGTTGGATTTTTTCTTCTTGCACAGGTAGAAGTATGAGGTGTTTTTCATCGGCTTTGTTTCTCCTTTTTGTAAAGAAGTCACTTGCCTTTTCACTTGACCCGATCGATCATGGAGGTTATCGGACAAAAAATAAGGCAACTAACTTGTTCATTACAAATAAGTTACCTGATGGGCAGTAGCAGATTTGAACTGCTGACTTCTACCGTGTGAAGGTAGCACTCTCCCGCTGAGTTAACCGCCCGGATACAGACTGCACTGCACCTGATAAAAATGTCAGATATAAGAGCATCTGTTGATTATGATTATATAGCAAGCCTCAAAAAAAGAAAAGAGAAAACCTTCACATAGCAGAAAACCTGAATATTGCAGATAAGCCATCCAGCAGATAACAAAAATCGACAGCGGAAGCATCAGCATAAAAAACATTTCTGCAGATAGTTCTGTGAGATAATTTCTTATAAAATTTGCAGCCGCA
>JAIPFQ010000108.1:0-7563 GCA_021736605.1 Spirochaetales bacterium
ATATTATGGGCTTTCAGGCGAATTCCGTTAATATTGATAAAACCCTTGCAGTCAACAGGATTATAACCGCCCTCGACCTCCATACTTGAAAGTTCCTGGTCATACAGAGAGGTAGGGGAACTTCTGCCCGCCATGATGATATTGCCTTTATAGAGAACAAGCTTAACCGTGCCGGTGATATCTTCTTGGCTTTTATTGAAAGCCGACATGAGGAAGTCCATTTCCGGTGAAAACCAGAGGCCGTTGTAAATAAGTTCTGCGAACTTAGGAGCCAGCATATCCCTCAGATGCATAACTTCCTTGTCCATGGCAATGCCTTCAAGATCGCGATGCGCTTCCCAAAGGATCGCACCACCGGGAGTTTCATAAATACCCCTGGATTTCAGGCCGACATAGCGGTTTTCAACAATATCTATTCTGCCGATAGCATTTTTGGAGCCAATCTCGTTGAGATAGAGGAAGAGATCCAGAGCCGCCGTTTTTTCCGTACCATCATTATGATTTGTCAGTTTAACCGGATACCCATCCTTGAATTCAATGGAAATCATGGTCTCTTCATTCGGCGCGTCCTGGGGTGAAACGGTGTGGGAAAACACCTCCTCCGGGCAGCGTTCAGCAGGATCTTCCAGCATTCCGGCTTCATGGCTTATGTGAAGCAGGTTTTCATCTTCACTGTAGGGCTTTGATTTTGAAGCCTTTACGGGGATATTGTACTTGTCCGCATAGGCAATCAAGTCAGAGCGGCCTTTAAACTGTTCCAGAAACTCCGGATCCTTCCAGGGCGCAATGATCTGTACATCCGGAAGCAGGGCATGAAAAGCGAACTCAAAGCGAACCTGATCATTCCCCTTTCCTGTAGCACCATGGGAAACGTAGGTAGTATTCTCTTCTATGGCTATCTCAATATGACGTTTTGCAATGAGAGGTCGGGCAATAGCTGTTCCCAGCAGATAGCGGCCTTCATACAGCGCATTCCCCTGCATGGCGGGGAAAATATAATCCGTTACCAGCTCTTCCCTGAGATCTTCCACGTAGACTTTCGATGCTCCCGTGGCGTAAGCTTTTTCCGCTATTTCATCAAAGTTTTCATCCTGACCCACATTGGCAACATAGGCAATGACATCAAAACCTTTGTTGTCAAGCCATTTCAGTATTACTGATGTGTCCAAGCCGCCGCTGTAGGCTAAAATAATTTTTTCTTTTTTCATAATCCGCCTTCATGATAATTATTGTATGTGAACTGTCTTCTCCGTAATCGATGCATATGCAGATATGCGACGAATAGGGAAAAAAAGACATCCAGTAGTTTTTTCTTGTCTCCTTATTGCATAAAAATAAGAAAATATCAAGGTTTTTACGTATAAATATACATAAAAGCCGAAAAATCAATGATATTTGACATATTCATGCCGCCGGTAATTCACTAAAATTCCCCAACACGTAAATCTCAGCCTTCAGTCTTCCTTTAAACTTCCTTTAAAACATGCGCATCATACAAAGCTTGCAGGTTCGACAAAGGTCTGTTCCCTGCTAAGTAAATTGACCGTTTTTCTTCAATTTTTAACTTCCAGGAAGTCAGGGAGATGAAAATCGTCAATTTATTCGTTCCTGAATAATGATATTGCAGCAATAATCGTTCTCCCCACGTAAAATGTGTATGGGTACAGCCTGTCTTTATGATAAGCTTTGGTTGTTCCATGGATGCCTCTTTTTCAGTTTTTGCTGGTAACTTAACTATATCAGAGTTTTGTGTGACTTTCTTTTTTTTCTTACTTTTCGCCGGATATTTTATTGTACTGTGCAGGTTTTCCAGGGAATTTAGTATAATAGTATTGCTATGTAGCATTTTAGAGCGTATCATAAACAAGAAGGTTTTTAAAAAAAATGACACGGTTGAATTATGCCTTTATTTCTTGCAGTCAAGTTCATTTTTTAATTTGGAAAACTGTGCATAAACTAAGATTGTTTCTTCCTATACCAGATAGAGGTTTTTTTAATGGGATTTACCCACGATAAAATTACTATCAAACAAGACAATAAGTGGTTGGAAAATTCAGAAATACTTTATCATAATCTGCTGAGTGCATACCCCGACGGCATTGTTATCATGGACTTGGAAGGTCATATCATCGACATTTCAGCTATTACCGTAGATATTCTTAAAGAAAATAATAAGAAGGAAATAATCGGTACAAACTTTCTTCAATATGTTCACAAGAGCGAAATAGAAAGAATAAAACAGCTATTCGCTACGGTAAATACAGAAGGTATTGTCAAGAATGTGGAAATTGTTCTGGTAAGGGATGATTACTTGCCTTTTATCTGTGATATGAGCGTCACCCTCATACAGGAACCTGACGGCAGGTTAAAAGCATATCTTGTTGTTTTCAAGGATATTACCAGACAGAAAAGAATTGAAAATCAACTGATGTACAAGTCCCGAATGGTGTCCCTTGGGCAAATGGCCTCAGCTATGGCACATGAAATTAATCAGCCGTTGATTTCTATTTCTTTAAGTGTGGAGAACCTCATGCAAACAATCCATGGTTCCGTACCGCAGGTACAGCAATATGTCGATGGGAAAATTGGTAAAATCCAAGAGGACGTTTATCGTATTGGAAATATAATTGACCATATCAGGGCATTTTCCCAAAATTATGATGATTTGCTAAATATCTCATTCAATGTCAATAAAAGCATTCAAAGCGTATTATCCATGATGTCACAGCAAATGATTAACAAAGGGATAAAACTAATCCAAACGTATGATCAAAATGTGTTACCTGTACATGGGAATCCCTATCGCTTCGAACAGGTGATAGTAAATCTGCTTGTAAATTCAATAAATGCCATTGAAGAAAAGAATCAGAAAATCAAGAAAAAATTTGAGAAAACAATTACCATACAAACATATCATAATATAATCAATAACTATGTGGAAATTTTGGATAATGGGATAGGTATTGAGGAGCAGGATATAAATGAGATAATACTTCCCTTTTATACCACTCGTAATTCTGAGAAAGGAAGCGGTCTCGGTCTTCCCATTGCATTTATGATACTCAGGGAAATGAACGGAGGCCTTACCATCGAAAGCGAATCGTTAATCGGCACAACAATCCTGATAACCATTCCCGGTTCGGAGGCATAGCACCATGCTCAACATGGACCCAAGGAATGTAGACAGCAGTATCAAACTGAATGTGCTCATTATTGATAATGAAAAGCGGTTCACTGAAGAACTGGCTGAGCTTCTGCAGCACTTGGGATATAAGTCATATATGGCTCTTTCACATGAAGAAGGGCTTTCTCTTCTGGAAAAATACCCAATAGAATTGATCATTATTGACGTTTGTCTGCCTGGGACAAATGGGATTGACCTCCTTAAGGATATTAAAACATCCCATCCTTCTTTGGAGATTATCGTGGTATCTGCGTACGGCGATATGGATACCGTAATCACGGCATTACGCGCAGGTGCCATAGATTATCTCCGTAAACCGTTTCATCATGTCGATCTTCGTATCGCAATTGAACGAACCCAGATATACTTTCAGTACACCCGGAAAATAAGGAATTTGGAGAGGAAATACAACCTGATCTCGAAAAGGATTGAGAGTCTGGTGGATTACAGTTTTATAGGTGTTTCCCGGCAAATACAGGATGTGGTGAAATTGGCCTTGACAGCTGCAAAATATCCCGATACCAATGTGCTGGTTACAGGTGAAAGCGGGACAGGGAAGGAGATTATAGCACGGATAATCCACTATGCAGGGGAGAGGAAGGCGAAGATGTTCTGTCCAGTGAACTCCTCTGCAATAGACGATTCCTTGGCAGCCGAAGAATTCTTCGGACATAAAAAAGGGTCCTTTACAGGCGCATTAGCTGATACCAAAGGTTTTTTTGAAGCTGCTGACGGGGGTACACTATTCCTGGATGAAATTTCCAATATGTCCAAACACCTGCAGGGAAAGCTGTTGCGGGTCATTGAGAACAAGAAGATCTTCCGGATTGGTGAAAACAGTCCGGTATCAGTCGACCTACGGTTAATTTCAGCAACCAACAGGGATTTGGAATTGATGGTAAGCAATGGGCCTTTTCGACTTGATTTGTTTTATCGTATCAATACCCTGTGTATCCATATACCACCGCTGAGGGAGCGGAAAGATGATATTGAACCACTCTTGTTGTATTTTATTGACCACTTCGCAAAAATGTTTAATAAGCCGACTCCCAAGGTGAGCAGCAGTACTGTTCGCACATTATCTAGTTACGATTTTCCTGGCAACGTACGGGAACTGAAAAACATGACAGAAAGAGCAATGATTCTCAACAAAGGCAGTACACTAATCATAGATGATTTCTTTGTCAGCCCTGCCAAAAAGTCAGAAGGCAACAGCAGCTTCAGTAATCTGAATCTGAAGGAACATGAAATTGCGCTTATCAGGCAGGCACTTCAGCAATGCGACTGCAGCATCAGTGAGGCAGCTAATCTGCTGGGTATCCACCGTATGGTGTTGCAGCGGAAAATGGAGAAATATTCAATCAGCATCACAAAAAAAGATTCTTGATAACGAGCATCTGCTCGATTTCGAGCGCGATATCCCCCCCCCCATCCCGGGTCGTACTGACGTGTGTACTTTTTGTAAAGTGGTTATTTGTTCCCGAAAAAATAGTTACCTCAAAACTTGAACACTTCAGTATTTTTTGGCATGCTTCCTGCTATAATGAGCCCAAGAAAAGAACAGAAAAATAGAAAGGAATAAGGTAGTAAGAGCCTGAAAAAACAGATCAGGAGGTATATACTACCAATATGGGTAAGAAAAGAAACAACTATGATAAAGCCTTTAAGGCTCGGGTAGCGCTGGAAGCGCTGAGGAATGAAAGCACGATTCAAGAACTATCAATGAAATACGATATACATCAGAATCAGATAATCAGATGGAAAAAGCAGCTTGAAAAGAATTCAGCAGATATCTTTGAGCGTGCAAACAAGAAAGTAGCTTACGAACAGAAAGCAGAAAAAGACTATGAAGAAGCAACAAAAACAATAGGGAAATTGACAATAGAAAATGAGTTTCTAAAAAAAAAATACAAACAGCTGTACGGGAAAGAGCCGTTTTAGTAGAGCCTGGTCATAAACACTTGTCGATTAGCCGTCAGTGCGATCTGCTGGGAATACACCGAAGTCAATACTATGGATTAGATAGAATGAGTGAAAAAGATAAAAAGGATTTTTCAGATATTATGCTGATATTGGAAATATTGAAAGAATATCCATTTAAAGGATACAGAAGAGTATCTCGTGATCTCATAAAGGAATACCCGCATTTGACACGGAAACGGGTAAGAAGATTGATGCATCGCAGCGGACTGAGAGCATTATTCCCGAAGCACCGTACCACTCAGACTAAGAAGGGACAGCCGAAATATCCATATCTGCTGAGAAATAAGCAGATACGCTACCCGAATCAGGTTTGGAGTACCGATTTGACATATATTCATCTTCCAGGTGGATATGTCTATCTAGCGGTTATTATGGATCTCTATTCTAGAAAAATTCTTTCCTGGAGACTGAGCAATACTATGGATACTCAGTTCTGTATTGATGCTCTAGAAGAGGCTATCCTGCTCTATGGAGAACCAGCAATTTTCAACTCAGATCACGGTTCTCAATTTGTTAGCAATGGATTTCTGCAGGTGCTGAAAGATCATCACATAGAGATAAGCATGGATGGAATCGGTCGAGCATTGGACAATATTTACGTTGAACGTTTTTGGCGGAGTCTGAAATATGAAGACATTTACTTAAAATCCTATGAAACTATGCAAGAATTAAAATACGGTGTAAATAAATATATGGAATTTTATAATACAAAAAGATTTCATCAGTCATTGGAATATCAAACACCTGATGAACTGTATGAATCCTTCTCAGAAAAAACACATTTTGTGATTGCTGCATAATATGGAGAAATACAGGAAACCTACTACCTTAAACTTTTTTACAATTTGTACTTGACAGAAGGCTCATTATATCAGAAGCAGCCCCGATAGTTTCAAGCAATGATGATATAGATAGAAAAAGTGAAACCTTGAAACAGCTGCTGCCTGAAAATGAAAAAAAAATCTATGATATAAAAGAATTGGTAGAAGATGTGTGCGACCTCAGCAGTTTTATAGAAGTTCAGAAAGAGCATGCAGAAAATATTGTAATAGGTTTAGGCCGCTTAGGGGGGAGGACTGTTGGTTTTTGTGCAAATCAACCCAAACACCAGGCAGGGTTCTTGATATTAATGCAAGTGATAAAATGGCACGGTTTATAAGGTTTTGTGATTCCTTTAATATTCCCCTAGTAACAGTTGCAGATGTCCCAGGATTTCTGCCTGGAGTAGACCAGGAGCACTGTGGGATTATACGACATAGAGCAAAAATATTATATACCATAGCAGAAGCCACAGTTCCCAAGATATCTCTCATTGTACGCAAAGCTTACGGAGGAGCATATATTGCAATGGCATCAAAATCTTTAGGGTATGATCGAGTGCTGGCGTATCCCACAAGCCAAATTGCTGTAATGGGGGCAGAAGGGGCAGCGAGCATCATATATAGAAAAGAGATACAGCAGGCTGACCATGCGGAGGAGAAACGTAAAGAAAAGATTGAAGAATTCAAGAAAGAAGTGACGAATCCGTGTCGTTCAGCAGGATATGGGTATGTTGATGAAATCATAGAGCCGGAAAATACCCGTGTAGAGCTTATACGATCTGTTGAGATGCTTATGGTCCAAAGAGAAGTTCGGCCGCCGAAAAAACATGGGAATATCCCCTTGTGAAAAGAAATATGAGGAGAAAACATAATGCAGAAAATGTCTTCCTTGTACACAACACTAGGAACACAGGAGGTTTTTGATAAAGAGAAAATATGGATGCATCGATTGGGGGAAAAAATTCTTCATCTGTAGATCACAGTCCACTCTTATGGGTTGCCGTTGTACCGACATGAAGCCATCTTTCAGCAGGAAGGGTTAAATGTATATCCCGTCAGAAAATTTAAAACTGTTCGTTAGCTTATATGGAGTTGCTGTACCAGCTTTGCAAGCAATTAGAGAACCCCTCCGCTTCAATCCTTTGTCAATGAATTCAGCAAACTTGGGATAATTGAATCACTATTAGCACATACCTGATGAGAATCCCGCGGAATATGAAATAATTTGGTGTATTTTTATACTTTGTTTCTATGATATAAATTTAGGTTTTATCTGAGTAGACAAGAAGCTGGGAAGTTGGCGCTTTAACACACTCCTTGCTTGACCTTAAATAGTATATCGAATACTATTGTACTAGTATAAGCATAGTATTTAGTATTGAGCAATATTTTAATGCAGATTTCGAAAATTGTACACAATTTTCTGTAATACCTGTGGAGGATGTTAAGAATAATGGCTACGTCGGTGGATGTAAATGATGTAAGCGGAAGTTCCCGGAAGGAGGGTCATATGAAAGCTCGTGTAGTGAGACAGAGTTATTCCGAACAGGTATATCACTACATAAAGGAACTCAT
>JAIPFQ010000109.1:0-7519 GCA_021736605.1 Spirochaetales bacterium
TTCACATTGAGGTTTGCACATTGAGGTTTGCACATTGCAATAAAAAGCCGCACATCAGAGTGTGCGGCTTTTGAATCACTGGTAATCTATGAAAATCGCAAATAATAGGCCTTTTTCCTGTACTTCTGCATCAGTCAGCTGCTCATTATAAAAGGAGGTAAAATTGAACAAGCCTTCTATCAAAGCAAGGACGCGAATACGTCATCTTCTGATTAAGTTCTTATTAAGCAGGTCTTCTGACATATTCAGCCCAGTTTTTTGCTGTTTTTTCTCATATGTGTATCAGTCGATTCCCTAAGTGCAGGTATACCCCTTACCGCAGGTCTCTATTTTGATGAATTCAGCTTATACCTCTTTGAAAAAGCTGTAAAGTAAGGGACCGCTTGTTTCGATAAAAATTTATTTTTTTAAAGGTGCGAGAGGAGCGGAAGCATTAAGATGCTTCCATTTCCGAGCGAGTGCAGGGAACGCAAGGTGAAATACCCCGCCCCTTGGGGCGGCACAGGAGGCGAAGCCTCCTGGGTCCAAGGCTTGCCCTGGGGTATTGAAACCTTTCATTTTAAAGGTGCGAGAGGAGCGGAAGCAATGAGAAGATTCCTATCACGAGGGAGAACAGATATCAATAACAGTGAACTCTTCACAGAGTACGTCAAGGTCTTCATGAAAATCAAAACCGAACTCTTCGGCTTCCCGGGTAAACGCTTCCCGGTGAGCCCTTTTCCAGTATTCCAAAGTTTTATCCCCCTCTCCCTCCATTACAGCAAAGGAGGCAGGAACCTTTTTGAATCTGTACCTGTCGAGTCTAACTGTTTCTATGATGCATTGAGGCTGCCCGTCCCAGTTAGTAATGATGGAGATGTCGCCGACTTGCGGAAGCGGTTCATCTTCAGCTTCATAGGAGCGTACCAGGGAAGCAGTTCCCCGTTTTATTCCCTGCGTAACGAGCTTCGCAAGGGCATCGGCATCCTGCTGATTATCACAGAAGTGCCAAGCAGTCCAGGATCTTCCTGCATAGCGTTTTCGGTTTTCCTCATCAGCAATAAAATGATTCCAATAATCTTTAACTGATTCCTGCATTTTTCCCTCTTTACAAACTTTTTTACATTAATTGCTGCAGTGGAAAAGTCCTGCAGTTTACTTAGACGTTTCAGGGGGAAGCAAATTAAGCACTTGTCTGATTATTATCGACAGATCTTGCTTTGAAAAAGGTTTTTGGATAAAATTCACTCCCTCATCTACTATACCGCGATGGACAATAACATTCGAGGTATATCCGGACATAAAAAGACATTGCAGGTGCGGAAGTTCAGATCTCAAGGTTTCAAAGAGCTTTTTCCCATTCATTTCGGGCATGACAACATCGGTAATCATAAAACTGCAGAAGGCAGCTGATGCAGTACCCGCTGTACAAGCCCTTTCCCGCGGGGGAATGAATGCTGCGGAGATAACATTCAGAACCGACGCCGCCATGGAGTCGACACCTCCCTCATCAAAAGGGACGGGGATCGGCTCGGTACCTATTATCTTGAAACCGGCGCCAATCAGAGACCCTCCATGGTCGTCTATGACCGAAGTCCTTCAGCGATCAGCGAGGCTGATGCCTCCGCATTCGATTTTTCTCATCTGTGTAAAGATGCAGACTGGTTCCACATCACGGGCATTACCCCTTCTTCGCGTGAATGAAGTGGAAAATTTACTCAAAAGCGGCGGTTCAGGGCGGGTCAGCCGATAATTTACGTCTCATATGCTTGGCCTGGGAGCTTTCAGGGGGTACAATGTAGATGGAGACACAAAAACTTGTGATAAGTCAGCTGCGGTTATCCAGAAAGGCTGAAAACAGCATGATAAAGGTATTTTCAGTTTTCAAGGAGCTTATCACAAAGCTTTGAGCCAGCGTATAGGAGAACCAGGAAGCTTAAGGGGGTGGAGCTATGAGTAAACGAGTACGGATAGAGCCCATCGGAGATGCATGGGCAGTAATGATGTTCATGGAAAGCACGGGACAATGGATCCCCGTAGCTGAATGGGATACGGAAGAGGAAGCGGAAACCGACCTGAAAAAATGGGAAACCATTGAAAAAAGTGAGCACGCTGAAGAGAGCTGAAAAGTTAAAAACTGCAGTTTTCTTAACAGGAATTACAAAAAATCACATGTTTGATACTGGTTTAAAGTAGTCTATGGGTGTTTCATGGCATGCACCTTTACATGTTATTTTGTGTTGAAACAAAGTTCATGAAAAAAGACTAAATCTGATAGTAAGCAGGGAGCCATGCAAGAGAAGCACTTTACCGATTGTTTTTTTGTTATTTCCAACTATCTATGGGATGGTAAGACTGAGAGCCAGAAACCCGGTATTCTTTACTGTCCCCATGAATCAGCGGATCGATTATCCCGCCTTGTGCCGGGAAGTGCGTGAGTATCAGCAAAAAAGTTCCTTCAATATGGCTAGCCCCCCCCCTGAAGCTCTACGAGTATGCTGCCGCCGACCTTCCTGTCATTTCCACCGCCCTTCCTGCGCTTGAACACAGCCGGGGATCTGCATACTTGATGGATGATGAGAACCTGCCGGATTTTTCCGAGGCCATAGATCATTTCGAAACATTTCAATTTTCAAAATCGGCATTATGCAGTAAGGTAATCAGGAAATTCATTCAATTTGCAGATAAATCGGCAGCTGTTTAACTTCTGTTTAAGACAAGAGCTGCTGTGCAAATGCCGGTCCATCACCCCATGCAATTCGTTTATCACGAAGTTACCAGCCTGCAGATAAAAAGAGAGTGGAAAATCTGACACGTTTCCTCCTCTGTGCAGTTTACTGTATCTGCGCAGATTACTGGAGCTGTGCAGTTTACTGGAGCTGCGCAGATTACTGGAGCTGCGCAGATTACCGCATCTGAAAAGGCCAGCCAAATTTTCCACTTGCAAAAAATCGCTTCTTCGAGCTTCTTAGAGAACGTAAGAGCACCTTAAAGCACTTCAGGAAAGTTTAGAGAAATCCCTTATCCTTCAGGTACTCTTCTGCAGTGGTTCGAGGGGACTGTCCCTCCACGGCAATACGACTGTTCAGGGACTGCAGTGTCTCAAGGTCCAGGCTTGCAAACACCGGTTCGAGAATTTCGGCTATCTCGGGATTCTGGTCAAGCACCTCTGCTCGTACAATCGGGGCAGGAGCATAGACAGGCTGTATTTTCTTTGTATCAGCTAGTACCTTCAAGCCGAGGGCTGACAACTGTCCATCGGTTCCATAAGCCATTGCAGCGTTAACATTCTCCTGTCCGGATGCAGCAGCCTGTTCAGTGAGAGTAGTGTTTCCGCCTGCAAATACGAGCAGCTGGTCATCATCCAGTGAAAAACCATAGCCCTCTTCAAAACTTGGAAGAGCAGCTTCGCTTGACACAAATTCTTCACTGGCTGCAAGTTTGAAATGACCTCCGGATCTAATGTATTCAGCAAGATCTTCAAGCGTCTCCAGAGAAGCGGATTCAGCAAGATCATTTCTTACGGATATTGCCCAGGTGTTGTTAGCCGGTGCAGGGCTGAGCCAGACAATATTATTAGCTGCCGAATCAAGCTCCGCAGCTTTTTCGTATCCGGTTTGAAAATCCTTCCAGAGATCAGCTTCAGTCTCCCCGGAGAAGAAATAATATGCATTCCCGGTGTACTCGGGATAGATGTCAATCTCACCGGCGGTAATGGCCGAACGAACAGTTGGGGTGGAACCCGTCTGAGTTTTATCTGTTACAGCAAATCCCTCATTTTCCAGAAGAAGCAGAATCATATTACCAAGCAGAGCGCCCTCTGTGTCTATTTTTGATCCCACAATGATTTCCGGCTGGGTTTTACTCTCCTCACTTCCCTGACCAAACACAGGCGAAACTGCAGCAGCAGCCATAAGTATAAGCAGGAAATTTCTGCACAGTAATTTTCTCATAACACACCTCCAAAAGTGATGTTCCATCAAAGCCGTTATTCCTTGCCTCTCAGGAACCGGCGGATGGATCTTTGGTGATACCTTCGCAGCGGAACCCTTCAATTCCTATAAGCTGTCGGTAACTGTCAAAGCAGTCTATCTGTCACAATAATCATGCCATTATACTTCACAGTCTGTTTCTTCCCCTCCAGGCAGTATCGGCATGGAAAGACTGCATACTTATAAATGTAGTAGACTATAGTTTTAAAGACAAGTAAAACCTTGATTTTAGGAACTTCTTCTAGTATCTTCACATGTATTAGCTGAATGATTATGGAGCATACATTCGGTGTCGCTTAACGGATTCTGAACGGCACCTGCTGAAACGGAAAAGGACAAAATGGAGATTTTGTGAACATATCCCAAGGGCGTACAAAATTTCAGCGAAAACTTGCCTCTGCCGTTCTGCTAGTATTCTCTATTAGTTTTTTACTGCCGTTTCTCCTAGCTAGAGAAAACAGGATCTCCCCGGAAATTCCTTGGGGGGTTAATGTTCTCGGCGCAGTTCCTTTTCTGCTGCTGCTTATTCCTCCCTTACTGATTCTTATCTATGCCTTCAGTCGAAGGAGCAGACTGAGAGAAATAGTGCTTACAGCTGCAGGAGCTTTGGGGCTGCTGATTCCATTACTGGTGCTGGCGTATTTCGGACCGGCGGCGCTCAGTTCTTTAGGTTCTATTTCCAGATACAGCCCAGCTTCAGGGCTCTATGTCTATATCAGTGCAGTGCTGATTATCTACTTAATGAAACCGCGGATGCATACAAGTGACTATACGGTACTTGCTCTCACGGCGGTGATAATTCTTTTTGTCGGCAGCCGCGGTGCCTATGATCGCCTTGGAATCCTTCTTGAGGCAGGGAATTTAGGTGCCCGTTTGTCGAGGGAAGTATTTGCCCATATCAGAATCACCGGTATCAGCCTCATCATCAGCATCGTCATAGGAATTCCCGTCGCCTTAATCAGTTATAACAGCAGCCGCATTAAAAAGCTGATCTTTCCCCTGCTCAATATTCTGCAGACAATTCCGGCCATTGCTTTATTTGGTTTGATGATAGCACCCCTAGCCGCCTTATCCGCTGCCTATCCTCAGCTGAGAGCGCTGGGTATCAAGGGTATCGGGAATACACCTGCAATTATTGCTTTGAGTATGTATGCTCTCTATCCGGTTATTCGTTACAGTTTCACTGCTTTTTCCAGTATTGATACCAGTGTCATTCAGGCAGGCAGGGGGATGGGAATGAATTCCCGTCAGATGTGGAGGATTGTACGTTTCCCATTGGCGGCACCTGGAGTCCTTCACGGAATACGGGTAGCCCTTGTTCAGACAATCGGCAATGCGACGCTTGCAAAACTCATCGGCGGGGACGGACTGGGAGTTCTGGTATTCGAAGGGCTCGGCCAGGCTTCTGTCGACATGGTGCTTCTCGGCATGCTGCTCATTATTGCTTTGACCCTTGTCGCTGACCGGCTTTTTCAAACTATTATTTTCCTGCTGACTCCGGTTTCACTCCGGGGGAAGGATTCCTGACATGTATAAAAAGATATGCAGAAACGCATAATACGATTCCGAGAGGTGCTCTGATGAAAGCATTACAAGCTCACCCGCAGTTTACAGATACACATACACTCCTGAAAGCGGAGGATATAACTGTCCACTACGGAGAAATCACCGCATTGCGCCGGGTAAGCCTCAATATACCAGCCAAGCGGGTTACTGTCCTTATCGGTCCCAGCGGATGCGGAAAATCCACCACTCTGCGGAGTCTCAACGGTCTGGTAAAACCCTCTTCCGGGCATATCGATTATCAGGATGCATCCATTCATACCCTGAGCGAGACTGATCTCAGGAGGAGTATGGGCTATGCAATCCAGTCAGTGGGCTTGATGCCTCACATGACAGTGGAGGAGAATGTCGATCTTGTGCCGAGGCTTCTCGGCTGGAAAAAGGCCGGTAGAGGGGAACGGGTAAGTCGGATGCTGCAGCTTGTGCAGCTTGATCCGCAGACGTACCGCTGGAAATATCCCAATGAATTGTCTGGAGGTGAAGCACAGAGAGTTGGAGTTGCCAGAGCATTGGCAGCCGACCCGCCGGTATTGCTCATGGATGAGCCTTTCGGCGCAGTAGATCCGCTGACCCGGGAACAGCTGCAGGACGAATTCATCCGTATTCAACGGCAGCTGAAGAAAACAGTTGTCTTTGTCACCCATGATATAGATGAAGCTGTCAGGCTTTCCGACTATCTTGTCATCATGAAGGATGGGAAGATTGTTCAGGCAGATTCACCGGAGCAAATCCTTGCTGAGCCGGCAGATGAGTTTGTTGAACGCTTTCTTGGACCGGACCGTTCCCTGAAGCGTCTTACTCTTTTTACAACAGACCGGTTTATGGATCCTGCTCGTTCAGGGAGGGGCAGCGTTTCAGAAGATCAGCTTACAGATGCTTCTTCAGGATGCTGGTGGAGGGTCGATGCCAAGGGTGCCCCTGTGAGCGGATCAGCATGGATTCAGGGACGCCTTGTTGAGCGTCCCGTCACTAGTGCGGCTCAAATCCTGCAGACCTATTCATCCCTGAAAGAATCCATGTCTGCCATACTCAGCCTGGGGCTGAACTCAGCTCCAGTTGTTGATACAAACGGTAAGATCTGCGGGGAGGTACGGCTTGAAACCATTCAGAAAGTCAGCCTCTCCTGAAACAGCAGAACACTCTGCCGGTAAGAGAGTAGAGAGAGAATTAGTAAAAAGACTTACTGTTTTTACTCTTCTTTCAGCTTTGCTGCTGATCTATGTAAGCTCCGAAGAGGTGCAGAAGCTGGTGCTCTCCGCGGTGTTTCCTGCAGAGAACCAGTTTACCCATACAAGAAAAACTATTCTGGAGATGACCGGCGCCCATCTTCTGCTTACCCTTTCGGCAACAGCCTTATCTGCATTGACCGGTATCATGGTGGGTATTGCTGTCACCAGAGAGGCCGGGAAGGACTTTCAACAGCTTGTACTCAGACTGAATGCCTTTATACAGACCTTCCCTCCTTCCGCAGTGATTATTCTTGCTTTTCCCATACTTGGATTCGGCTGGGAACCGGCGCTGCTGGCTCTTTTCCTCTACTCTCTTTTTCCCGTCCTTGGAAATACAGTTATCGGATTTACATCGGTAAGCCCTGACATCAAGGAGTCCGCCAGAGGTATGGGGATGACGGGGTTTCAGCAGCTTTGGATAGCAGAATTTCCTCAAGCTCTGCCCATGATACTTACGGGTATCAGGCATAGCTATATTCTCAACTTGGGAACCGCCGCCATTGCAGCAGTAATTGGTGGAGAAGGGCTGGGAACTATCATCATCAGCGGACTTACTCTGAGAAATTCGGCCCTTGTGCTGTCAGGGACCATAGTCATCAGCCTGTTGGCGTTCATCGGTGAACAGTTCTTTCAGCTGCTCTCCCGCCGAAATCATTCCTGAATTTTCTGGGATTCCACAATGAAGACTGCATCTGCAGGAGACAGGAATCTGAGCATTTCTAGTTCTCCGCATATGGAGTTTTGTGCTTTTATACT
>JAIPFQ010000110.1:0-7476 GCA_021736605.1 Spirochaetales bacterium
AATGATGCTGAGAATGTTTCAGCCAGAGAACATTGTAATGTTCACGGATTATGGAGGGCTTAATGATAAAAAAAGAGATGCTGGATGCTTTGAATGAGCAGATGGCAAAGGAGATAGGATCTGCATATCTGTACGGTGCAATGTCTGCGGATTTTTCTGTGAACGACTGGAATGGTTTTGCTAAGTGGATGATGAGTCAGGCAAAAGAGGAGATGTCTCACGGACAGAAAATTTACGAATACATCCTTGAACGAGGCGGGCGTCCTGTCTTTACTGCTTTGGAAAAACCGCAGGAATCATGGGATGCTCCAAAAGCTGCGTTTGAGGCTTCTTTGAAACATGAAAAGCTTATCACTTCAAGTATTGACGGTCTTGTAAATCTTGCAAGGAAAATTGATGATAAAGCGACGGAATACTTTCTGCAGTGGTTTGTTACCGAGCAGGTAGAAGAAGAATCAACCGTAGAGGGAATTCTGGCAAAATTTGACAAATTAGGTGATAAAAACCAAGGGCTGTTTCTGCTCGATCGAGAGTTAGGCGCCCGGGAATAAAATTTTAGTTTGCTTCCCGCTTTCAGTCTAGATATTGCTGTTTCGGCGTATGCTTATGAGTATTTCGCTGTATTGTGCATTTCTGCATACTTGGGCATATCTGTGCTGAATTGTGGAAAAACAAACGAAGGAGGCTTGCATGAAGAAATATGTTTGCGATTTATGCGGGTACGTTTATGATCCCGCAGAAGGGGATCCGGATAATGGAGTAAAAGCAGGAACAGCCTTTGCAGATCTTCCAGAAGATTGGGTATGTCCTCTTTGCGGAGCTGCTCAGGATGATTTTTCACCTCTGGACTAATCCGCTCCCATGTACCTGCAGCTGAACCATCGGAGGAAAAAGCGTTCTTTTACTAAGTGTAAAAAATTCCTTATTTCACCGTAGATGTTCTGCAGGGCTATCAGGAAAACCGAAAAACATACGGCCGTTTATATGTCGAACTGTAATGTATAATTATCAGTTATCGGGATATGACGGCCGTTTTTTAAGAATTCTTTGTTCCTATTTTTACATTTTTTACTTTTTCTTCGGCTAAGCTTCATATGAAGCTTAGAAGCTTAACTTGAAAACTTAATTTGGAATAAAGCCATACAGAAGAGCACTGTAGAAAACTCCGTCCACTTGGAATGCTCGTGACACCGTTCCTTCCTGAAAAAATCCGAGTCGCTCATACAAGCTGATGGCTCTGGAATTGTCTTCCCGAACTTCCAGATTGATTTTTTTCACTACGCCGGAAGCCCGTGCCCAGGAAAACAGCTGCTGAATCATTGCGGCGGCTATCCCGTTACCCCAGTATTGTTTTCGAACGATAACTCCCATTTCACCAGTATGCCTTACCCTCTTATTTTTACCGGCAGAACAATGGAGCGATCCGACAATTCTGTTATTCGCAACGGCTATCAGAAACAGCTGGTTTTCTGAATTCTGAAAATTTTTTATAAATGCTTTTTCCTCTTTTACAGAAATATTCAGCTCACCGGAACCAAAGGTGAGAAAATCAGTTTCGCCTGCTGCCGCATCAAGGTAAATCAGAAGTTCATCTGCGTCCTCGGGTACAGCATTCCGGATAATGCACTCTTCTCCATCTTTTAAAATTAATCGATATGGTCTAACTCCCATTACTCCCATTGCACTGCTCCAAATCAACTTGCTTTTTTCTATGATAAATTTTTCTATGATTGTAAATACTTATACAAAATATTCTGCACCTCATCTACATCCATGGGCTTCGTAATCACATCGTTCATCCCTACGGCAAAACATTTTTTCCGTTCACTCGGTATAACACCGGCAGTCAGGGCGATAATGGGAATTTTATGGCCTTTTTTCATATCTCGGATTTCAGATGCTGCAGTATATCCATCTTTTCCAGGCATTTGTATATCCATAAATATCAGATCAATATCATGAGCCGCGGTCTGCTCCACTGCTTCAAAACCATTTCCAGCTTTAAGGATCTCTACCTTCTCAAATAAATGCTTGAGCAATTGTTCAGTAAGTCGCATATTTACTTGGGAATCTTCTGCAATAAGGACAACAGGACTTTCTTCCGGGCTCCCAATAACAGCTTTATCAGCCTTTTCTCCTTTTTTTCTTGCTGACCTTAATTGTCCTTCTGATTTTCCCCCAACTTCAGCATCTGCCAAATTTTGCTTTTTTGTTGATGTCTCCGCAATCGATTTCATGTCGCCTGCATCATCACCAAAGGGAAGCTCCAAGGTGAATGAAAACTCCGAACCCTTCCGCGGCTCACTTTTCAAGTGTATTTTTGATCCCATCTTTTCAACAAGCAGCCGTGAAATATTCAGGCCTAAACCGGTACCGCCGTATTTTCTTGTGGTGGAAGCATCAGCCTGGGAAAAGGCATGAAACAGCTGTTCCTGCTTTTCAGGAGCTATTCCAATTCCCGTATCACGTACGGCAAAACGAAAAAAGCCGATATGCTTTTCAGTCACTTTTTTTTCAAAATTCACCTGGAGAGTAACTGATCCATGGGGAGTGAATTTAATCGCATTATTCAGCATGTTCACTAAAACTTGCCTAGTACGTACGGGATCAAGAATGACAAGCGGCGGGACATTGTCAGCTGCATCTAATGTAAGTTCTAAATTATTTTCTCTTGCGGAATGTTCAACAATACTCAAAGTATTCTGGAGCAGCTCGTGAATGTCCACCTCTACTGGATCCAGTTCAAGTTTTCCAGCCTCAATCTTTGAGAAATCAAGGATGTCATCAACAATATCAAGGAGAGACTGGGCGGAAGAGAGGGCGCTGTCAACAAACTCCTGCTGCAGCTCATTCAAGGGGGTATCCTTGAGCAGCTGACTGAATCCTATAACTCCGTTCAAGGGGGTCCTGATTTTATGACTCATATTCGCCAGGAAATCTCTTTTTGCTTTATTTGCTGATTCAGCCTGGGCGGTACGCTGTGCAAGTTCCATTGCTTCCCGAAGTTTTCGCTCCTGCTCATCCCGGGACATAACTGCACCAATTGTATTGCTAAGTACTTTTAACAAGTGAATCTGCTGGTCGTCCAAAGCTATTGGGCCTTTTCTGTTCGAATATGTCATGGCTCCAAGAAAAACTCCGCTGACACTGACAGGAATTATGAGAAGTGAATGTACCCCGTTTGCTGTAAAGAAATCTTTCTTTGAGGAGACCTCTTCAGGTATTTCCGGATTATTCAGAATATCCTGAAAGAGAAGAGCCCTCCCTGAACGTATTTTCTTTAAAATCTCAGGTAGTGATTCAGCTGAAAAGCTCTGCAGCTGCTCAATAGCGGCATACAGACTGTGGACGAACCACTCATGGGTATTTATGAAGTTTTGTGAATCCGGTTCATACTGGAAAAGATTAATACGATCGATATGAGTCAGCTTTCCTATGCTGCTGAAAATGTACTGGATCGATTCATCAAAGCTTTCTTCTGCCGAATTTATCAGCCTGGAAGAGGCATGCACTATGAGATCCTGAAGTGTGAGAATTTTTTTCAGCCGTCTTTTTGATGCATTCTCTTCCGTCATATCGACCATTACCGTTAATCGATGATTGTCTCCTAGATTCTCGATAATTTCATCAAAAAAGAGACCATCCCGTATTTCTCCCTTTTTTGTGCGAATCTGAAGTTTATAGCCCCGCATTGTTCTGTCGTTAGCATTCTTCCTGATTACTTCCTCATGCTGCTCATCATCCACTATTAAGCCAAGATCAAATGGGGTTTTGCCAATCACCTCTTCCCTGGAATAGCCGAGTACATTGATAAAGGTCTGATTAACATCAACCAGAACCCCCGTACCATATTCGCTTACCGTCATCAATGTTGGATTATCGTAGAACAGCTTATCAAATTTTTTCTGAACTTCCTGTTCCTGGGTAATATCTTTAACCACCGTAAAAACACTTTCATTCTCGAAAGGAACCATTCTCGCTTCAAAATATTTTTTTGCTTTTTTGTTTACATTCAGGGAGTATTCAAACTGCTGCATGCTTCCTGTCCGCAGAGTCTCGGTTAGATTTTCTACAATCCGTTCAGCTATGTGCCGAGGAAGGACTTCATACACTGTTTTCTTGATAAAATCTTCTACCGGTACGTATAGGTTGTCCTTTGTTTCTCCCTGATAATCAATAATTCGTCCCTCTTTATCTAGAATGAACATCATATCAGGCTGGGCATCAAGGAATGCTAAGAGCCTTGACTGGCTGCTGATCAACTCATTGCGTTTGATATGCTGCTCAATCGCTTGCGCTGTTGATACAGCAAAAGATTCCAGCAGAGAATGTTCTATCCGTGTCCAGACACGCTCTTCTGTACAGTCATCAAAACCTACAAACCCCCAGAACTTTCCAGAAACATATAGCGGAATGACGAGTATAGACTTAATATTCTGATTAGAGAGAACATTCTTTACATTTCCCTCTTTCAAACGACTTACGATAGCCTCAAATGATTTCCCCTGTTTTAAAGGTTCAAGAAATTCCTTAACCTCAGCTGCCGGGACATGCTGCAGATAGGGATTTTCCATTTGTGATTTGATAAGTTCTGAGCACCATTCAGCTTCCTGGGTAATATACTCAAGTTCCCCTGCTTTATTATATACATTCCTGAAGTAATAAATCCTGTCAGCATCCACTGCTTCACCCAGAATCGCTATTGCTTTTCTCACAGCCTCAATATAATTACTACCTTTTAAAAGCATGTAGGTTGAAGTATTTATGGCATATAGCATCTTCTCAACAAGTTTCATTCACTGCTCCGGTATAAAATCTCACTACCAATATATCATATACAGAACAAACAGCAATAAGATAAGTATATTAAATTGCTAATGATTAGAGATTATTGAACTTTTGCAGACTATTTCTGCTGGCATAAAACTTAGTGGTGAAGCGACTGCAATTATTCAGCATGGCTTAAAACGGGCTTAGAGGCTTTCATGGAAACCTACCACAAAGTTTTTTGCCACCGTATAACCTATATTATAACCAAAGCAGACAGTAAACATTCGCCAGCATAATACCGGTATCATCGTATTGTTCCAGTCCCTGATTGCTCCAGAACGGAATAAGCAGTCCGCCCTCAATACCGATGCTGAAGAGATTCTTTCTGCCGAAGAGCAATTCTCCGCCCAGTCCAGCATCAGCAAAAAGTGAGTTATTGATGGGATCCTCTTCATGACTGCCTTTATTGAAGTGGTTTGCGGTAATTCCGACAAGCCCATAGACATTGTACCATGAAGCAGATCTCAGAGAAGCTCTTGCATCTATTCGCAGCATACCCAGACTGTAAAAATAGTTTGCCTCCCCTTGGATACCCCAGGTTTCTTTTCGATAAACACCCTTCAGCGCTGCAGGCATCCCCGGCGATATTGCAGAAAGTCCAATTCCCCAAAAAGGTTCATCCGCCGTATCAGCTGGAGCCTCTCGTTTTTCTGAAGGTCCCGGTGGAGGTTTCACGGTATCTTTTCCACTGTTTCCAGCGCTTAATACCTTGTCAGCTTCCCTTTCAGCAAACGTCATTTCATCAGCTGGTAAATTCTGTGCAGAAAATACATCGACAGGGACAGCTCCTAGAAAAACCAAGATGATGAACCCTGCCGTCATGGACCTGATTATACATAGTGTTTTCATTTTCCCAATCCCCTAATTATTATGTTACACCCGCTGAAGGCGGAAAACAACGTATGCAGATACAATATTTCAAGAAGATATAGGAAGCCTCTTGCTGAATCGAAAAAATGCTTGTATTATTCTGAGCAGAGAGTACAAGAAAGACGGGGGTTTAGCTCAGTCGGCTAGAGCGGTTGGTTCGCAATCAACAGGTCAGGGGTTCGAATCCCCTAACCTCCATTAGTTTAATTATTTATATTGTAATTAATTGCAAGTATACAAAACAGTCGTCGGTATGTAAAAACAGCATTCTTGGTGACACTTTTGGTGACAGTTTATGTATTCAAAACCCTACAAACGAAATGGCATCTACTATTTTAAGGTTACTATTAACGGTAAACGAGTGCAGCGTTCTACTGGGAAACGAACATCCCGGGAAGCGCAAAAATATATAAGAGATTTTATTGATCAACTCGATTATGAACAAATCACGTTACGCAAATATGTGCAGCCATATTTAAAATATGAAACTTCACCAAGAGTTCGTCGGGTAATTTCTGAAGGACGTACAATTGGCAAGCGCTATATAGAAACTCAAGCATCATATTTTCGTAGGTTTGTTTTCGAAGATAATATAGCTGATATTCCTATTAGTAAAATTACATCTGCAGATATTATAGATTTTAGAAGCAGATTAATATCAAAAACCCATGCACATATGAATACAGCTGGTAAAGTGTTCATGGCATTGAAGTCAGTATTTTCTGAGGCAAAAAGACGGCAAGACATTCCAGCTGATCCAACTGCTGGTTTAAATCCTATTCAATACGAAAAACAAGTCAGATCAATTTTACCATTACACGAAATTGTTAAACTGTTTTCCACCCCAGAACTTTTTCCCAGTAAACTTGCATATCAGGTATTTCGTTTTGCAGCATTCACAGGAGCTAGACAAAGTGAAGTACTTGCTATTCGATGGGACCAAATTGACGATTCTTGGGCTGATATGTTTGGGGAAAAATTTAACGGAACTTTTCTTACGATAAATCGTGCATGGAAAGGAAAAGGAGAAGTTGGTGCCCCTAAAAGTGGGAAAGAGAGAATTATTCCACTGGCGCCTTCTATCATGGATCATTTACCAGAAAAAAAACATGAGCTGGTATTCTGCCATGACAACGGTAAACGCCTTGGAGAAACCTGGTGGAGAAAAAACTGGATTAAAGTATCAGATACAAAAGCCCATGCTCTTCGTCATGCTCTTAATAGCTATCTTATAAAAGACGGCCAGCCACTGCAGTATATTCAACAATATATGGGGTGGTCGCGCAAATCATTAACGCGAGTCCAGGAAGGGTACACGCACATCCACCCTCCTGATTTAAATTGCATTGCTTCTGCTATTGATAGGATATACTTACCAAAACAAGAGGATAGGAAGATCATACAATTTTCTCGTAATGCGTAGAGACTTCCTATTCTTACTCTACAGCTAAAGCCCTCAGATTAAGAAATATACTAAAAGTTGAATAATTACCCTTTATGACATTAGTGCCATCTCTTTTAACAAAAAGATATGATATAATCTTTGTACAATATTTTCTTATCCAAAGAGGTTTCATATATGTCTTTACCAAATTATCAGCAATTTCTTTATCCTGTTTTAAAGATAGTTAAAGAAGGAAAAGGGTGTTCTCTGAAAGAAACTTATGAACCGATTGCAGATCAATTAGGGATTTCTCAAGAAGAAAGACAAGAGCTACTCCCTTCAGGAAGACAGCAAATTTATAAGAATAGAATTGGTTGGGCTAAGACTTATTT
>JAIPFQ010000111.1:0-7355 GCA_021736605.1 Spirochaetales bacterium
ATGAATGATACACGTATTGCCCCTAAGGCTTCGGCTTCGGCTTCGGCTTCTGCTTCTGCTTCTGCTTCTGCTGACGGAGGTACAGCTGCTGTTTCTACCCAGGAAAATATCTCATACACTACACTGCTCCAGGAAAGCGGAGCAGTACTGAAAGATTTCTGGGAGAAATCTCGGCGGGAGCAGCTGCATAAAAGAAAATCCAGCAGAAAACAGCAGCCTTCACAGGATGATGCCTCTAATGGCACCCCGCCAGTCACACGGCACGGAACCCCGGTGGCTTCGCACCACGGAATAGATATTTACTTGCATACCATGAAATCACCTGTCGGAAATTCCCGGCAACTGGGAATCGACCGCGGAATTTTGGAAAACCGAAGCCTCAGTATCCCCATACTGGTACCGCAGGAGTCCTCCCGCCGATCCGGCCGTCCTGCCGCTCAGGAAGATAGCGAAACTGCAGCCAGTAGGCATCAGCATGATTCCCCCAGAGCCATTCTACTCCTCCACGGCCTGAACGAACGATCCTGGAATAAATACTACCCCTGGGCACACCGCCTCGCATCCCTGACCGGACGGCCGGTGATACTCTTCCCCACGGCATTTCATATCGACCGCAGCCCTTCCGAATGGCAGGACATCCGCGAAATGACTCCCCAGGTGAAAGCAAGACGAATGCTGGCAAAGATTCTGAAAAAATCGGTGATGGGCCTCTCCTTTGCGAACGTCGCTCTCAGTTCCAGAATTGAGGAAGCCCCGGAACGCTTCATCCGCGCCGGCTTTCAGACAATACTGGATATTGAGAAATTTGTCACTCAGGCGAGGGCGGGTAAACTGCCGCAAATCCCCCAAAACAGCTCCTTTGATTTTTTCTGCTACTCAATCGGCTGCAGCCTGGGGCAGTCTCTGCTGATGTCGGATCTCAGCAAGCCGGCTAAAAAGCGGCTGTTTGCCGATTCGCGCCAGGTCTTCTTCTGCGGCAGCGCACTGCTGGAATATGCAAATCCCATTTCGAAGCTGATCCTCGACGAGGAGTCCTATCGGGTTCTAAACGCCTATTTTTACGCCCTGGCCCATGACGAAGCTTCAGCACTGAAACGGGTGAAGGGCAGAAAACTCAAGAAGTTCAACCGTCTCGAGTCCATGGCTGCTATTCTCTACGGCGATGCAAAGCAGTCCTATCGGGAAGAAAAACTGAAGACAATCGGAGCGCGCTCTTTGGTTATCAGCATGGAAGGCGATTCGGTCTTTCCGCCGGAAGCCGTGCGCCGAACTTGGAGTTCACAGAATACAGAAGTTTCGATGAATCATGAAGCATCATTGAGGCAAGAGATGCCGATGAATCAGAAAAATCCCACATCTGCTTATATAAAAAATGATGATAAGCTGCAAGATGAGCCTGAAACTATCCCCCTGACGAAGATCAAAATATACAGCCCCCCGACAGCATCCTCCCACGAAAATCCTTTCCCCCGTGAACGCAGCCCGGAAAAGAGATCACTGGTAGACAATGCATTTGACGCTCTGTTTATCAACGCAGCTTCATGGTATGTATCAGGGAAAAATGATTCAGAATAAGTCAGGATTAAAACGAAAATAAATCTTTTATGTATCTTGAAAACACTTTACTGCCATTAATCATCCGTTGGATTAGTTTTTATGAAAACAGTTAAACCGGAGATGACAATCATGACTGCTCCGAGAATTATAAACCCGGCTGCAAATGAGACAGCATCACCCATGAAGCCCACTAAAGCGGGGATTCCGCCGTTTCCCAAAAAAGAACTCACAGGAAGCACCATAGAGACCGCTACATTTCGGGACCGCCGCGGTCCGATGGATGAGAGTGCGGCAAGCCCCGCTGGAAGCAGGAGAGCTCCCACTGCCGGCTGCAGAAAAATCACCATGACCAGCCAGTTTCCGGAAAGTATCCCAAGCAGGGATATAGCTGCACCGGAGAGTATCATCAGCATAAAAAGTGTCCTCCGCACTCCAAATCTATCCAGTATCAGCCCGGCTGACAGCAGAGCAGCCGCCGGAATAAAACGCGAAATTCCAAATACAGTGTTTGTAAAAGCCTGCGGAAAACCCGCTTCAGACACAAGGTATGTAGGTATCAGAAGATAGACCCCCTGAATACTCCCCAGGGCGAAGCCGAGAAAAAGCATCAGCACCCAGAATGCAGGGACCTTCAGCAGGGGAATGATATTCGAAAACGTAGGCGGCTCTCCGGGCTCTTTTCCGACATTGACAAAAGCCCAGAAGATCACTCCTCCAGCAAGTACGCAGCCGCCCGCTGCGCCAACCACAAGTCGCCAGGAGCCGAGAAAAGAGAGAGCCCCAGCAAAAAGGGGGACAGCAGCCATGGCAAAATGCGGCCCAAGTTCATGTAGTGAGAGGGCTTTCTGCCAATCCCGCGGGCGAACCATGTTTGTTATGGCTGAGATACCGGAGGGAGGATAGAGTCCTGAACCTGCTCCAAGCAGAATCATGCCCATCTGCATCATCCAGACCTGCGGCGACGCAGCTATCAGGATCAAAGCAAATCCCATAATACCTGTTGAAAGAACTATTGTGCCTTTATGCAGCAATTTGGCGGAGACAAAGCCGGAAAAGAATATAACCACTGAGTAGCCTAAACTGATAAAAAGGAAAAATCTTGATGCTATGGTATGGCTGATGGAGAATTCAGCCTCAATTTGCAGGAGAATCGGGGATAGAATGGAACGAGCGAAAAGATTAAAGAAAAATATGCCTACAATAAACAGCAGCGGGCGCAGTGCCTGCCTGAAACTTTTTGCTTCCATGTTCTGCCCTTTCTTTGTTTCTTATGATTGCATACAGCTGCGGCTATACGGAAAATTCAAGACTGTCTATCCTGATTCTGAACGTCCTGATCCTTTACGCTCTGCTTCTGAATCCGGTGCTTCTGAACCCGCTGATCCTTTACGCTCTGCTTCTGAACCCGCTGATCCCGCCCCACCCAGACCTTGAGGCGGATAGCCGAGAACCTGTCTATGGACCCGATAGAACTGGGCATAACTGCCGAAACCGGCATCCAAAGCACGATCTAGAATATTCAGATCTTCGTTTTTCTGCTTTAAATAATTTTCAATCCGGATGAAGTTTCTCCAGTCAACTATGTTCGTCCCCATCTCCAGTGCAAACTGCCGGCTCAAATAGGATCGGGAAACTCCGACTCTCCTAGCCAGCTCTTCTGTACCGATATCCAATTCACTGTACAGAATTTTGATGGCTTTGGCAACTGAGGGATGGATACTGCCTCCTGATACCGACTCACCGCGGAGATAATATTTCCAAGCAAGCAGAACCAGCCAAGCGAGCCCGGCATGGTATAAATCCTTTTGCCCCTCCGTCTCCATCAGACTGCTGCTGAAGGATTGTACTGCCCAGTAATCTTCTTTCCTTAATCTTCGCCACTCCAGTTCATGCATGTAGCTTTCATCAAGGAGCAGTTTTGTCCATTTTTCGGTACAAACCGACTGAATTAATGACTTTTGGAAAAAGCAGACTAGCATTGTAAAATTATCAGATGTATCTATAAGATAATGCTTCTGATACGGCGGAATCCAGATACTGTTCCTTTTGTGCAGTGTATAGCGTTTATTGTTGATATAATAATTGACGTATCCTGAATAAATGAGGTTGTACTCATAGGAGTCGTGGTAATGAGGTGAATTTCCGATATATTTACCAGTCCCAATATTTACTAAACCTCTGTATCCCGGGTTTATATGGTTAGTAAGCAGCAGCATAACACAAAATGATAACACAAGTTCTACAAGATGAGAAGTAAAATATGAAAAAACATGTTAGCTTTTATTTGCAGTGACTATTTTCTACCAAAATTTCACCATGCTGGACTCAGTCACTTGAGGCAAAAGACTTATTAGTATTTCTGTGGTAATTGACCGGGAAAACTGCAGGGCAATGTATAACAACTGGTACAGGTACAGAAGTACAGCGCTAAGTTCCGTTAATTTGCCTTTTTTACGAATCCCCCAAGTACTTTATGAACTGTTTCCTGAATATTTTCAGATATTTGCGTGTTTGAGCGGTTTAACGGAGACCGCTGAATATTCAGGGCAGTTCTTCTTCTGCTTCTTCTGCTGCTGCTTTATTAGGTTTTTCTGATGCATAAGACTCTTCTGCCGTAAAAGATAATAAAGGAGGCATAAAGCGCTTGCCTTTCTATGATATTTTTTGTATACTAATTTTATAGAAATAAAAGTATAAGAAGAAACCCCTTCTTCTTTTGATTAAAGTAATGATTAGTTAAAGTCAAACTAAAAAAAGTCCCTCCAAAAAATTCATATCTTTAAAAGTCATTGTAATTTTTAAAAAAGTATAAACCAATCGTAATAAGGATTTATTTATGAAAAAGGTTTATACAGTTATTCTTATAGGAATTATTTGTATAACAGGCGCATTAATGACTGTAAGCGCCGAATCATCAACAGCTACTCTTCATTTACGTGCTGTTGTGGAAAAATCAGCATCAATATCAATTGATACACGCGAAGCTTCTTCAAGAGCTGCACAAAGAAGTACGGCAGACTCATCAGAAAACTCAGTATTTCTCGGGGTCGTCAGCGAAACATCCAATACCTCGAGTGGATATAGCGTAAGCTTGGAATCAGAAAATGCAGCCGCTTTTGCTTCTGATAGCGGTGTTTTGACTGCAGATGACAGTCATGAAGCTCTGCCCTATGATATTCACTACGGTGGAGAAACTGTAGGAATGGAAGCCGGAAGAGCATTAATCAGTAAGAGCAGCAGAAGTACAGGACAAGCCTTAAGTAGAGAACTGAGTGTAACTTATCCTAATAATTCAGATAAAACAGGCGCTTATTCCGATACACTGATTATGACTATCGCTGTTAACTAAAATTTCAATTCCATGTACGTATTTCTCTCTTTTTTGTACTTGAACCTTATAAAAAAAAATTATTGACTGCAGTTTATAACTATCGCGCATGCGCAAAAACAATGACGGAGCGATAACACATAGTCAGTTATTAAATGATAAAAAAAAATTGTTCAGGCGGAATCAGCTTTATCCCCTCCCCCCATAAGCCGGTTCCGCCTTTTTTTCGTCTTACCCGATGTCTCTTGTAACTTCTAGGTTTGCATTTCGTCTCGGAGAAGATTTCCACATCATTTGCATTTCGTCTCGGAGAAGATTTCCACATCATTTGCATTTCGTCTCGGAGAAGATTTCCACACTTCACACTGCAATTATGTGACCCAGGCTTAAGTCAGATTCATTCTCAGCTCTGCATATACTGAAAATAAACTCTGAAATATTGACATCTCCCCACCCGCTAGGCTACTATTTATTCCATATATAGTGGCTATACAGCCAAAAGGCCATGCAATGGTAAAAAATTCGTTATGTTCTGAATTTGATGCAGCTCCTTTCGATTAAACACATTAATCTGTTCCAGTTATGGGATATATAAGCTTTCATGATGTTTAACTGAGAAACTGTCATGTTTGGAATATATCAAATACGTTATCTCAAAGTTTTAGTCAGGATAAAAAGGATGCATGCAGATAAACAAAAAGAACAAAACAACTATGGGCAAAGATGGGCAGTCGCTGCAGCTCTTGCTGATGGAGACAAAACGTATTGGGAAACATTTGATTATTGTATCATATTTTTAAGAAGATTCGGCTTCTTTCTCAGCCCTGAAACACACCATAAAGAGACACTTAAAAAATTTCTTTCAGATACTCTTTCTGACCTGTTAAACCGCAATTGGGCTTTGTTCCTTGAGGATACTGGAAAGTACAGTTTAACAGAGATAGGAAAAAAAGAAGCTGACAGGATGCTTAAAGAAGTTCTTCACAGCAGAAATAAGCTGAACAAGCTTCTGAATCCAGTAAAAGTTACACAGATCACATTCTGGGTGCATCTTTTATTAAGCGCAGTAAAGCTGCCGGCAGCTTTAGTATCAGGTTCCATCTCTCTCCTTAATGATGCCTTGGACACGATTATTGACTCATTTTCTTCACTAGCTGTCTATATGGGTGTGCGGTTTAAAAAGGAGACTGCATCAAGCTATATTATAGTACTATTTATGACGTTCACAGGGCTGTATGCTCTCTGGGAAGCGGTACTTCATTTCATCCAAGGGAATACCATTACTCCAGCTCCGCTGGCTTATCTTGCAATTGTCTTATCTTCATTTTTTTCTTTTACTTTATGGATGCTTCAGAAAATTTCCGGTCTGAAATTCGGCTCCCTAGCAATAACAGCACAATCAATTGACTCCAGGAATCATCTATTAACAGCAGGGGGAGTATTATTAAGTTTTTTTGCCTCATGGCTAGGGACTCCCTTGGTGGATCTGCTTATCGGGCTTATTATTGCGTTAATCATTCTTAGAAGTTCCTGGAACCTGCTTCTTGATATTCGAAGAAATACAAAAAATGAACAAGTTGATTTTTCCGCTTACGGCTTTCCCGTCTTCGAAAAATTCAGAGATAAGCAGATGACGCAATGGCTGCTCTTTCATATACACTCTGGAAATATTGAAAATAGACAGCAGCTATTCTATGAAGCTAGCCTATCAGTACATTTTGATAACAATAATCAGCTGGAAGTACTTGGTTTATCAAACAGTGATACGTATAAAACGAGAATAAAAGAACTATGTAATCAGCTCTTTGATAATCATTTAGTTCTTGAAAAAAACAACTCTCTGCACCTAAGTAATGCAGGTGAACAAAAGATAAAAAATTTCATCCAAAACGGGAATCTGCAGGAAAGCTTTTTTTATTCCGCAAAGCAGCATGCAATGTCAATCCTATTCAGTATATTCTACTGCATTGCCTTCATCATCTTGTGGTTCGGCCTAAAGTATCTACCCTTCATCCAGAAAACAGTCATCTGGCCCCAGGATATGATTTCACTGAAGCTTCTCTATCAGCCTGTGTATACGTTTGAAATTCCATTTGTCATTATCACGCTTTTCATGTTTATAAAAGGCTGGCTTCAAGTGAGAACAGCAAATTACCACTTGCATCATGCTTCACTTGACAACAGCAGTTTATCAGTTACCGGACCGTATTCCCGAAGAATCCATCCCATGTACGGCGGCTTCATTATTTCCTGGCTTTCCATTGGACTTGCTTCTGGTTCTCCAATAATTCTCGGTGCAGCTTTTTTCATGTCAGTCGTGCAGATAGTTTCAGCACTGTTTGAAGAGAAACGATTATCAGCAGTTCACGAAAATGAGTGGGATAGTTTTTTTCACGGGCGAAAATTCAGATTCTTGAAACCCTGGGAAACCATAAGCTTAGTAGTTCTGATATCCGCATGGATTGTTATC
>JAIPFQ010000112.1:0-7295 GCA_021736605.1 Spirochaetales bacterium
ATTCCGGCAGTATTACCATTTTCGGACTCCCTTTGGGTGAATGGCTCTTTTTTATTGTTGTTCCCTATGCCTGTATTTTTATCTTTGAAGTTGCCCGGGCATATTTTCCGCGTAAAACATATCGGGGAAAGTCTTCAGAGAGCGGGGGTAAAAGCATCAAAAGCAGGAATTCAGGCTATGATGAAGAAATTACAGAAGTGCCGGCTCAAGTATTCCGTATCGGCTGGACAGCAGCGGCTATTGTGTTTATTCTTGCGTATATTTTTCGAAACAATGATTATACTGTGTTAGCTCTTTTGTCTGTTGGTCTTTGGATTTCAGTGACTCTTTTCTGGCAGCCGCAGATACTTATGGAAATACATACCCTCTGGTATTTCGGTCTTTCTCTAATTGCTTTTCTGCTTATAAACGGGATATTAACGGGTCTTCCCATCGTCCTGTATAATCCTGAAGCCATTTGGGGACTACGCATAATTACCATCCCCCTGGAAGATGTCTTCTACAACATATCCATGCTTGGATTCTACCTCACCTTTTATATCTTTTTCACTTCCTTATTCAATGATGCTTCAGCGGACAAGGAAAAATAACAAAAAAAAGATAGGGCGACAAAAGGGTACGGAGGATGCCATTGTGAGTAAAAACTATAAAATTCGTGATAGAAATAGCCTGGGGGAAAAAATTCATGCAGGCAGAAATATAAAAGCCGCTGTTATTGGAGGGGGTCTTGGAGGTCTTTCTGCTGCTATATCCCTTGCTGCTAAAGGATATGACGTCACACTATTTGAAAAGCAGGCGGCCTTGGGAGGCAAAGCCGGGACGAAGAGTATAAACGGATACCGCTTTGACACCGGACCGTCTCTCATCACCCTGCCCGATGTATTTGACTCCCTGTTTCAACGGGCAGGAAAAAACCGGGAAAACTATATCCAATTCATATCCCTGTCTCCGATTACCCATTACTGGTTCTATGACGGAACCACCCTCCGCTCTGACCGTATTGAAGCCTTCATAGCAAATATCACAAACAGTCTTGATGTCAGTGAACAGGAAATCAAGGACTATTTTTCTTACTGCAAAAAAATTTATGACCGTACCCATACAATTTTCCTTGAAAAATCTCTGCATAAGTTAAGCACCTATACATCTAGAAAAACTATGAATTCCCTGCTTCATTTTTTTTCAATTGATCCCTTGAGAACTATGGACAAGGCGAACCGATCTTTTTTTTCCGACCCGAGGATGCAGCAGCTTTTTAACCGCTTCGCCACGTATAACGGATCAAGTCCCTACCAAGCCCCTGCGACCCTTAATAATATTGCCTATGTGGAACATGGATTCGGAGCTTATGCCGCAGAGAATGGAATTTACGGGATTGTGCAGGGCATGGAAGTCCTCGCAGAAGAGCTCGGGGTGCAAATACATAAAAATACTCCCGTGGAAGCAGTTCTTTCTGACTCTCGAAGAAGAATTACTGGCCTTAAAGCCGGGGGTGAAAACTTTTTGTTCCCTGTGATTGTATCGGATGTTGATGTACTCACCCTCTATTCCAAATTACTGAATGATCCTCAAGCACCCCTGGCAAAACGCTGCAGACGCCTTCCGCCTTCATCATCCGGACTTGTCTTCTATTGGGGGATACATAAAAGTTTTAAAAAATTGGGGATTCATAATATCTTTTTTTCTGATGACTACGAAAAGGAATTTGCAGCAATTCATAAGGATAAAAGAGTACCCGATGCTCCCACGATTTATGTGAATATCACTTCAAAAGTAAGTCCTGAAGATGCGCCTCCCGGCGGTGAGAATTGGTTCGTATTAGTCAATGCACCTCCCCACGACGGAAGAGACTGGCAGAATGATATACAGAACACTCGAAAGTATATACTTCAGCGACTTTCACATATACTTGGAGAGCAGATCGAAGAGCATATTGCAGCGGAGGATCATTTAAGCCCACGGGATATACAGGAGGAGACGGGAAGTTTTAAAGGAAGTCTATACGGTATATCATCTAACACAAGCATGGCTGCCTTCCTCAGACATCCGAACTTTTCCAAAAGATACAGGGGGCTTTACCTCTGCGGAGGCAGTGTCCATCCCGGCGGAGGGATGCCGCTGGTAACTCTTTCCGGTATGATTACTGCTGATATCATCGAAAAGGAGACAGAGACATGGGATTGATCATTGGACTGAGCATAATTTCTGCCTGGACAGCCCATCTTCTGTGGGCACTCTTTGTTCTTGAAGCCGCCTGGAATAGTATCGGAACTTATCTTCATATCCTGCTTCAAGCTTATGTATATACCGGACTGTTTATAACTGCCCACGACAGTATGCACGGCGCAGTAGCGAAAAATAGGAAAATAAACAATGCAGCAGGGCAGCTGGCCCTCTGGCTCTTCGCTGCTTTCTCTTATCGGAAGATGTTCAAAAAGCATATGGCGCACCACCGTGCTCCGGGAACAGCAGATGATCCTGATTTTTCAGCGGGTTCACAAAATTTTTTCATCTGGTTTTTTGCTTTCTTCTTTCGATATATAAGCTTTCTCCAGATACTCACCATGGCGATATTGTTTAATATTGGACTCTACCTGCTGGATATTCCCCTGAGAAATCTGCTGCTTTTCTGGGTACTTCCTGCTTTTCTCGGAACGTTTCAGCTTTTCTTCTTCGGAACATTTCTCCCCCATCGAAAGCCTCACACGGAGGATATGCTCCCATATAACTCACGTACCCAGAAGAAAAACCATGCCTGGGCAATGCTGAGCTGCTATTTTTTCGGATATCATTACGAACATCATGCTTATCCGAGAACTCCATGGTGGCAATTATATAAGAGGAAGAAGGAGGCTTGAATAGTGAGGAGTCTGTTACGAAAGACATGGCTCACTTTGACAGCCCTTATTCTCACTATCTTACTTTTCACAGCCCTTTATGGAGCAGCTATTCTCTTAGGAGGTATCATTCCTGCTCCGATTCCTTCGGAGCTTACTTCTGAAAAAGAGGATGTGAATTCTATGGAAACACGTATCTATCTACTCAGCAACGGCCTTCACAAAGAACTTTGTCTACCGCTTACTGAAGATCTTGATTCTGAGCTCTATAAACATCTTTCACCAAGAGAGGGGGAAGACCTTTTTGTATGTTTTGGTTGGGGTGATCGTAAATTCTACCCCGGCACACCAACTCTAGATGATTTTGAGATTCTGCCCTCCCTGAGAGCTGCTCTCCTCCCGACATCCGCCGCCATGCTGACAGTGATCTACCGGGAAGCAAGAATTATTCCCTATTCAAAAAGAGTCTATGTATCAAATAAAACTGTATCCAGGCTTTATGAGTATGTAAACGCTCATATAAAAAAAACAGTTACCGGTGATATAATTCCTATACCGCAATCAATGATTGATGATACATATACAGCCGATTTTTTCTTTGAAGCTCAAGGGACCTATTCTCTCTTTTTTACCTGCAATAACTGGACGAATGCCGCCCTGCATCATGCTGATGTGCCCACACATCTTTGGACACCCTTAGCTTGGAGAATCGGCCCGCCTTGAGTCAAATGAAAGGGATCAATACCCCAGGGCAAGCCCTGGACCTAGGAGGCTTCGCCTCCTTTGCCGCCCCAAGGGGCGGGGTATTTCTCCTTGCGTTCCCTGCTCTCGCTCGGGAATGGAACCTTCTCATTGCTTCCGCTCCTCTCGCTTCGTTTGGGAATAAATTTCAGAATTATGTATTATTCCTGTTCTGAACCCGTTTCAAACCTCTTTTCAGCGGATCTGAGTTTTTCCGTTATACACTTCCTGATTTGCTATAGCAACGGCTGCATTTCCCGGATGTTCTTTGGGGTTCCAGGATTTCATGAAGTCATAGAGAGAACCTTCTGTCTGATATTCTATGTCTCCTTTTATTTGAAATGCTTTCCCCTCTTGTGTAATAAACAGTATCGCTCCCTTGCTGCTCCCATTTTCGATATTGTTTTTAGTTTTTGAAAAATAATTATCCGCAACCACTATACGTCCATCAGTGTACATCCCAACACAGGTTGCATAAATGCTGTTTGGAACACCTTCACTATCCACTGTAGTTAATACTACAGGTCCTTCTCTCTTTTCCCAAGCTTGAATTACTTCATCCGGCAGTGCACTCATATGTTTACCCTCGTATTTGATAATGATTATCTCTATTATAACTATTTTCAAGTAATTTAAAAGGCTTTTTTCCATATATCTCAATTTTTCATGAAGCTTGTAATTATGGTATCTTGATAATTATTTGTTTTTTCTCATACTGTGAACAAGGCGGAAATTGACTGTATACCGCCCTAATAGTGAAAACTGAAAGGAGACAGATATATGGATAGACGTGCGGATCATGCAAGAAGAAACCTCGGCTGTATAATCTTATCAGTTCTGCTGTTTTTTTCAGCAGCTGAACTTTTTGGTGATGTTCCGGAATGTATCCATGATTTTGATGATCTCTTCCCTGCAGTTCCCTACAACAGCGACCTTGATACCATTGGAACAATCACTGCGGCGGGAACCCTCATGTATCCATCAATAATCCTGCTGAATGAAAATACTAACACAGATATATGGAAAATTGGTGCCGCAGGGGCAGGAGTCTATACAGCTGCATTTCTCGCGAAAGACTTTTTTAAGGATGTGTTCAGAAAACCAAGACCAGGTATCAACACTGAAGAGATCTCTTATAGTGATAATCCGGATGCCTACCATGCTTTTCCCTCCGGGCATACAAGCTTGGCTTTCAGTTCAGCTGCTTTCCTCCATGGCCTTTATATGTGGGATATTACAGAATCTCCGAACAGCACGGCTGTTGTTGCGGCGGGCTGGTCCTCTGCCCTGCTGACCGGGGTGCTTCGCGGTGCATCCGGGGCACATCATGCAAGTGATATACTAGCAGGCTCATTGCTGGGAAGCGTTATCGGATTTACCGGCGCCTATCTGCTTCATCTTTTTGATGCATCTCTTTGATACATCTTTTTGATACATAACTATGATACATCACACTGACAAATTTTGTTTTTCAGGATCTTTCGGCACAGTTGTTCTGCGCGTACGAGATGAGAAGTGAGAACATCTTTTCGCTCTGCTGGTTTAACTCCATACTATCCCGAATTGATAGAAGATAGGACCTTTCGTCAATTCTCCGACAGGTGCCGGAAAAATTAATATCAAAAATCCAGCTTGACTGGAGCATTTTAAAATCAGCCAGAGTCTCAACATCCTGAATACGGACAGGCTGTTTATGTAATACCGCACTGCATACCTGTGATGAGACTTTGTCACTCTGCTTAAATCCCAGATTTACGGAAGCATTCTGCTCTTCCACCGGAGTCTGGTAATGATCGATAACAACACGAAAAATATCCAGTTTATCCGCATCCCGAAGAAGGGCGGAAAAAAACTTACAGTCATGAGTCTCTTCCGGAGGGACTTCTATTCTATTGTGATATTCAATAAGCCTTAAAAGCAGTTTGATCTGTTCTGAATCAAGTCCGCTTTTCTTAAGGATACCAGTCTGCTTAAGGATTCGTACTCCCAGGGTCGCATGATTCTCAGAATCCTGGTCATGAAAGGTGCCGTAGCGTATAAACTGCTCAAATCTGCCGATATCATGAAAAAGTGCGGATATTTCTGCAAAATACTGCTGTCCGGTACTCAATTCAAGCTCTTCTGCCAGAGATGAAATTTCAGAACAGACATTATAGGTGTGTTCCTTTTTCAAATTCAGATTTCTCAATACGTGAGCATCATTCGAAGCCTGACGGGCTGTTTCAGTAACGTATCCCGCAAAAAACGACTTCATTCTCTCAAGATCGCTCTTGCTTAAGTTGAAATCTGCATTCGCTTTTACAGATGGATGAATCATCAGCTATCCTCAATTACAGGAGATGTATCCCCTCTTTACGGCACCTTCTGAGTTCATCCTCAGGCCATATGCCTACCTGAACTTCTCCAATATGCCGTTTCTGAAGAATCAGCATGCATAAACGAGACTGGCCGATACCTCCGCCAATGGTCTGAGGAAGTTCTTCGTTCAGCAGTTTTCTGTGCCATGTAAGTTCCGCTCTCTCCATGCTGTTCCGCAATTCCAGCTGGCGCAGGAGGGCTTCCCTGTCCACCCTTATTCCCATAGATGAAAGCTCAAAAGATCGTTTTATCACGGGGTTCCACACTAATATATCGCCATTTAAACCCTCAAATCCCAGTTCATTGGGGGTGGTCCAGTCGTCATAATCCGGGGCCCGTCCGTCATGAATTTCACCGTGGGATAATTCTCCTCCGATTCCAATCAGAAAAACTGCTCCATATTCCCGGCAGATAAGATCTTCCCTTTCCTTCGAAGTTTTATCCGGATATGCTTTGAGCAGTTCCTCGGTATGGATAAAGTGTATATCTTCGGGGAGGAAGGGGTCCAGGTCATAGGCACTGCACATGACCTTCTCTGTGCTGCGAATCACACGATAAATACTTCTTACCGTCTCTTTTAAGTATTCAATGTTCCTTTCATTCTGCTCCATTACACGTTCCCAGTCCCACTGATCGACATATACGGAGTGAATTCCTGTATGCAGGTTCTCTTCATCCGGTCTGAGGGCATTCATGTCAGTATAGAGGCCTCTTCCGCTGTCAATTCCGTATTCTGCTAATGCCAGCCTCTTCCATTTGGCCAGGGAATGGACAATTTCACATGCAGTTCCAGGTACATCCTTAACTTCAAAGCTTACCGCACGCTCTATCCCATTCAAATTGTCCTGAATACCGGAGTTTTTCTCTACAAACAGCGGAGACGATACCCTGCTCAGCTGCAGCGCCCGGGCAAGATGATCCTCAAAATAGCGCTTCAAATATAGTATTGCTTGTTCTGTTTCTAGAACAGTAAGTTCTTTACTTCCGGACATAATCCACTCCTAAGTTGTAGTCATCGTGATTAACGTAATCACTGAAATGAATGCAGTTTTTGTGTTTGATGCAGTATCAAATGTTATATATCGGACTAGTTTATACCAGACCTATGATAATTTTCAATGAGAACTTCCGTGAATTCGGCAAATGCCTGGGGAAAATTTTTTCTGCCGAGTCCTGCTCGGAAATAATGATCCGGGTAATCATAGGTGGAGGCCGGCAGAGCCATGACACTTTTCTCCTCAAGAGCCTTTCGGCAGATTTCGGATGCGGAAGCATCAACAGTAAATTGGCAGAACACTATGGGACCAGCTTTCGGTTTTGGACAGTTGAGATATCCAGGATGATCCCGCGTAAAATCAT
>JAIPFQ010000113.1:0-7206 GCA_021736605.1 Spirochaetales bacterium
TTCGATTCGGATGGAATCTGCTTCCTTGAGGAGTGTCTCCAGCAGGCTGGCCATGGAGGAGGGAAGCGCTGCATCCAGGGCTTGATTTTCAGTCTGCAGTTCGGCGGTCCGCATCATCCGCTTCAGCGCCCAATGAAGATTCACCGCCGTGGGTCTTGCCTTATCCAGAAAATCTGCGGCGGATTTCAGGTCTCCAAAGAAATTTTCTGTTGAGGATTTCCTGCTCAGCTCCAGAGCGGCTAAATAAAAGCCGTAAGCCGCGGTAGCGCCGATGGCCGGTGCTCCCCGGACTACCATGTCGCGAATAGCAAATTCTACATCCCTGTAGTCCTGAGTTGAAAAAAATGTTTCCTGCAGAGGGAGTACCCGCTGGTCAATGAGATAAAGGGTGTTATCCTTAAATTCAATGGTCCTGAAATCTTCATCCATGTCTGTATATCTCCTTAACATACTAAATTTACTGTTTTTTTAATGACGAAGCAGTTCTCCAGCCGCCTCTTCTGTCTTTCTAATAATTTCCTCTTCATCCAGCTCAGTAAGCTTTCTGTTCTGCATCAGTAATTTGCCTCGGCACATAACCGCCTCAATATCTGCTGCCTGGGCGCTGTAGACCACCGCTGATATGGGATTATTCTTCGGGGTCATATGCGCCGATGAAGTGTCTATGATGACGATATCCGCACTTTTACCGGGCTCAAGGCTGCCGATACGGCGGCTTTCATTCAATGCCTCGGGTCCGCCCATGGTGGCTGCGCGAAGGGTCTGGTATGCGTTAAGTGCCGTTGGATCTTTGCTGAAGCCTTTAGCTATGAGGGAGACGATGTGCATCTCCTCCATGAGATTCAAATTGTTGTTGCTGGAAGCTCCATCAGTACCCATGGCGACGTTTATACCGGCGTTAAGGAATGACTGAACCGGAGCAATACCATTGCCGAGTTTTAAATTGCTGGATGGATTGTGCACAATGGAGATTTTCCTGTCCCTGCAGAGCTGGATATCTGACTCCTCCATGTAGACGCAGTGTGCCGCATATGCCGGACGGCTAAAGAAATCAATGGAGTCCAGGTATGCGAAGGGAGTCATTCCATGTTCAGCCATGCTGTCGGCGACCTCTTTCTCACTCTCCGCCATATGAATGTGAAGGGAGAGTCCGTACTTCTCCGCAAGATCCCGAGCGGCTTGGAGGGTTCCTTTGCTGCAGGTGTAGATGGCATGGGGAGCCGCGTCAAAGCTGATGCGTCCGTCATGGGAGCCGTTCCACGTCTCTATTATATCTCTGAGATGCGGCAGCCGATCACGCGTCGCGGAGTCATCACCCATAAATGTTGCCCCGATATGTGCTCGGATTCCACCTTCAGCAACAGCCTGTATCGTCTGCTCCTGCTCGAAATACATATCCGCGAAACAGGTTACCCCGGAGCGGATGCTTTCAATGACGCCCAGCTGAGAGCCCCGGTAAACGGCTTCAGGTGTCAGTTTCTCCTCCACCGGCCAGATATAGTCGTTCAGCCAAGTATAGAGATCCATGTCGTCGTAGTAGTTCCGCAGCAGGGTCATAGCAAGGTGTGTATGGGCGTTTATAAAGCCCGGAACAATTATACGACCGCTGCAGTCCAGAACTCTGTCGGCTTGGAAGTTTTCTATGCGGTCTGCAATCTGTGTTATAGTGTCGCCGCTTACAGCTATATCCCCCTGGATGATGCGTGGCTCGCTGTCGGACATGGGAATAATGGTTCCATTCTGCAGTAATGTTTTCATAGTCCGTATGCTATCATGTTGTCTGAGGATGGTAAATATATACAGCGATAAACTCTTGTGATACTGCTGATACTCAGGATGCTCCTTTTTTAATTATTGTAATCACAAATCAATATGCTCACCCGGAGAGAGTATTCTGATGCGTTTCGGGTCGTGTTTCTTGAATTTCTCCGCATCTTTTATTGTACCCACAATATCTCCCCAGTGATAGGGGATGATGATCTCTGTACTGAGCAGTTCAGATGCTTGGGCTGCCTTTTCAGCATTCATAGTGTAGACCCCGCCGATGGGAAGAAGAGCAGCATCCATGGAGGGAAGGTCCTTCATTTCCGGTATCACATCCGTATCACCGGCGTAGTAAATAGTTTTTCCATCCATGTGTATAAGAAAGCCCAGCCACTGGTTCTTTTTTCTGTGAAAAGGCTTAATGGTATTGTAAGCGGATACAGCTTGGACGGATGCTGTATCATCATTATACGTTTCTCCTGCCGCCATGGCTGTGCCGTAGCCGTTCTCCTGGATTACATCCCGAGAACCGAGAAGCACGGAGCTTTCATTATCTACTTTTGCAATATCCCCCGGTGAGTAGTGGTCGTGATGGCTATGGCTGATGAGTAAAATATCGCCGTCATTCTCCCTTCCTTCAATTTTCCAGGGATCGATATAGATGGTTTTTGTTCCGCTTATTTTAAAACTTGCATGGCCTAGCCAAATAATACGTACTGACATGCTTCCTCCTTTCGGAAATCGTGTCATGTTCACACTTGTTCTTATCCCGACGCCTGCCGATTGTGTGCTTCGTTTATTATCGTCATTTTACTGGCAGTGTCCCGAATCTATGCAGTGAAATGTTGTTTCACCCTTATCTATATAGTAGTATGGTATCTGGAGCTGGTCAATCCGGGGGCAAGAACTTTATGCGGCTTCCTGGTTTTTGTCTACACGATAAACGGTGTATAATGGTTTCTTCGTGAAAGGAGCTGGATGATAAAGTTTGGTAGGACAAATTGGAGACAAGAAATGAAAATCGCTATATTTACAAACAACTATTTTCCTCGAATTTCCGGTGTTTCCGTTGCTGTTGATTTTGCCGACAGGGCTCTGCAGATGCAGGGTCACGAGACGCGCATTATTGCTCCGGATTACGGGGAGTCCGGGGAGATAATGATGCCTCTGTTCGGAGCATCAGAATGGGATAGAGCTGCAGATGTTCCGGTTAGAGAGTCGGTCTTCGGTGAAAGGGGGAGCGGTCCGGAACAGTATGAGCCTCTGGTGCATCGGGTGCCTGCTCTGACTTTCCGAAAACACAAAGTGGCCCTCTCTCTCAGCGGATTTGAACTGAGCAGGATTCTCGGCATTATTGAAGGTTTTCAGCCTGATATTATCCATAGCAATCATCCCTTTCTTTTGGGAGACAGTGCGCACAAAGCAGCGGATACTTTTTCCATTCCCCTGGTGTATACGTATCATACGCTGTATGAGTTTTTCAGCCATTATGTAGGTCTGGACATAGAAATTGTCCGTCAGGTAATTCGAGATTTTGTTACTCAGTATGCAAATAATTGTGATCTCGTGATTGCTCCTACCGATCCTATCCAAGAGTATCTCCATAAAACTGGAGTCACCTCCGATGTGGTGAGCATCCCTACAGGGGTTGATATTTCCAGATTTACGCAGTTCAGCAGAGATGATGTAAAGGATTTTGCGTTTAAACACGGACTGCATACCTTTTCCGTTGTGCTTCTGTATACCGGGCGAATAGCGGAGGAGAAAAATGCGGCAGATGCTTGGGAGGCAACTCGCCTTTTGGTTGATCAGGGAGTGAATTGCTGTCTGTTTATGTGCGGAAAAGGACCTTTGAAGAAAACAATTCAGGACCGGGCTGGATCAGCAGGAATGAAGAACCGCATCATATTCGGCGGATTCCTGGGGCAGGAGGAGCTTCCCAAGGCCTATTTGGCGTCTGATGTCTTTCTTTTTCCCTCAAAATCTGATACCCAGGGTATCGTGCTCTATGAAGCGCAGGCAGCAGCCCTGCCTATTGTAGCGTACAACTCCATGGCGGCGAGGGCTTGTGTAAAGGATGGGGTAAACGGTTTTCTGGTTGATCCTGAACTGTCGAAGTTTACACAGGCCGTAAAACGGGTAATTGATGATCCTGAGTCATTCAAGCCGGAAGATATTTCCCCAAAATACTCCCTGGAGGCTATTGGACAGGCTTATACATCTTTATATGAAGATCTTGCTCAAAAAGGGCGGAGAATTTCTTCCGACAGATACAATTTCATCCGACGAAGCAGAAAACGTATGAATGTACTTGAGAAAAAACATAAAAGACATAAAAAGACATAAAAAATATATATAAAAAGAGGGAACCTCTCTTATGAACACAATTCCTGTTACCTGCAGCAAGGACTGCGGTGCCGGCTGTCCTTTGACTGCTGTTATTGCAGATGGCCGTATTGTACAAATTACGGATAATCCTCTGAAAGGAGACTATATGCTGGGCTGTCCAAAGGGCTATCAGATGCATACAGCCCTGGATCATTCGGACCGACTTAGGTATCCGCTGATCCGGACAGGAGCCCGGGGAAGCGGTCGTTTCCGGCGGGCGAACTGGGATGAAGCTCTGCAGCTTATTGCAGAGCATATCGGCAGGAGGCAGAACGGTTTGGACGGCGGACTTCCATCAATTATGCGGATTGGAGGTTCTGGGTCCTGCCGAAGTCTTGTTCATAATACAGGATCCCTTGCAAAACGCTTTCTTTCAGCTGTCGGGGCCTCCTCTAGCGGGACGTACACCGATACTTTGGGGAATTACAGCAGTGAAGCGGCGGATTTTATGAAACCCCATCTCTTCGGTCCTGGGGAAAACGATTTTGGAATAGATCCCAGGACGCTGCTGCAGTCTGAGGCGCTTATACTGCTGGGTCTGAATCCCGGTGATACCCGGTTCGGCTGTCGTACTGAGCAGGTTCTGGCGGAAGTGAAGCGTAAGGGGACTCCCGTGATCATCATTGATCCGAGGAAAACCCGCAGTGTTCGACTTTACGCTTCCCAATGGATACCGATACGTCCGGGGACTGATTCTGTGCTTCTTTCTGCTCTCCTATACGAAGTTCTGAAATATTCCGGCAGCTCCAGGATCAACTCAAGAAAAGGTCAGAATAGTGAGCGACACATCGAGAGAATCTGCAATGATTTTAACCTCATTCGTGAGTATGTGCTCGGCAGTGCTGATGGGCTAGTAAAGACTCCTGAATGGGCTGCGCCGATCTGCGGTATTGATTCTCGAACAATCCGGAGACTGGCAGAGCTCATGATGGAAAAACGACCAGCCGCGCTTCTTCCAGGGCTTTCAGTGCAGCGTACACTGGGCGGCGAGGAGACAGACCGGCTGGGGCTGGCTCTTCAGATTCTTCTGGGGAATATTGGTGTCGCCGGCGGTTCAGCGGGCTGCGGACAGTGGAATTATTGCAGAAAACCGCAGATTCAGAGAATTCCTTCGCGGGTTTATGCGTCCGCTGCAGCTGAAGCTCCAACTGAGGCTGCAGATAAGGCTGCACCTGCCCTTGCTCCGAAACCATACGGAGTTCCAGTTTATCAGTGGGCTGATGCGGTGCTGAATCCAGCTGTGTATGGCCTTACGGAAGCCGTCAGCATGATATATAATGTAGGAGGAAATTTTCTGGGACAGTCTGCAGATACATTGAAGACCGCTGCTGCCCTGGAACAGATGGATTTTATAGTCACCCATGAGCACATGCTTACCCCTACGGCTGCATGGTCTGATATCGTTCTTCCAGCGTCCATGTTTCTGGAGAGGAATGATATCAATACCGCGAATTCCGGCCTGGTACTCTATTCAGGTCAGGCTGTTGAAGCCCGGGATGATGTGAAGGATGATTATGAAATATTTAGGCGACTGGCTTCGCTGCTCGGCTGTGAGGAGATTTTCACCGAGGGGAGAAGCCCGGATCAGTGGCTTGAGTATCTTCTTGCTAATTCAGAAATAAAAGATCTAAAGCGGTTCAAGGAGATTGGCTGGTGGGAATACAGCGGACCGGATAGCCCGTGGATTGGGCTCTCTGATTTTATAAGGGACCCGGAGCGTTTTCCCCTGGGAACCCCAAGCGGGAAAATTGAACTCTCTTCAGCATCCTATCTGGAGTCCGGGGGCTCAAAGTATCCGCTTCCCCAGCAGCTGATAACAACTGAAGACTTCCCTCTTGCTATGGTTACTCCCCACGAACGGTACCGCATTAATTCACAATTTATTGATACCCCTGCTCTGAAAAATCTTTCGGATGATGATGTCTGGATGCATCCTGATGATGCGGAGAAGAGGGGAATCTCCTCTGGTGATTCAGTAATTATAGAGAGTGAGATAGGCTCTATCAGGGCTGAAGTGCGGATTACCCGGCGGATCATGCCCGGGGCCGTATCCAAGTGTCAGGGAACGTATGTCGATACTGAATGGTTGATGAGTGCTTTGAGCCTTAGAGAAGAGGTTCCGGGGTCGGGGGTAAATGTGCTGACCTCAGCAGTTCCCACTAAGCCGAGCAGGGGTTCCCGCAGCCATTCCATTGCTGTAGAGGTGAGAAAGGCGTAATGCCGCCGCCGTTTTTCGATGGCGGAGGCATCAGCATGAAAAAATGATTTCATCAAGTCTTAATAGCTGTTAATAGCTGTAGAGCATCATGTTCCATTCCCGGAACGCTGTGAGAGTTTAAACGGGATTCCCTTCTTTCAGCTCTTCTGCAGGTTTTTTCGGTGACGAGGGGCGGATTTTTTCACCCTTGAGCCAACGGACTCCCAGATAGCACAGAGGTGTGTCGAGGAGGGCGAATGCAACCTTAAAGAGCCAGTAGGGGATGATCAGGGTGAATAAAAAGGCTACGGTAAATTTCGGGGTAAGCTGATAGAATGCGATGAACATAAATATACAGGTATCGATGAACTGACTTGTCGTGGTTGACAGGTTGTTTCTCAGCCAGAGGTGCTTTCCCTTCAATTTCTGCTTCCAGAAGTCGAATGCAGCGATGTCGAAAGTTTGGCTGATGATGAAGGAAATGATACTGGCAAAAGTCATTCTGAGGCTGCTGCCGAAAATCAATGCATAAGATTCCTGCATACCCCATGACGGATTCGGCGGCATTTTTATGGACAGGAACATCATCATGAACATGAATATGAGCATTCCGGCAGAAACTTTTATGAAAAAGTGGGCCCGTTTTTTCCCGTAGACTTCACCAACTATATCAGTGACAAGGAACAAAATAGGCATGAAAAATATTCCTACGGAAATTCTGACGCCCAAAATAGTAGTAATTTTTGACCCAATGGTATTAACAATGACCATGGAACTGACAAATAGAGCTAGAAGGATATCAATTTTTCTATCTTTTTCGATCATGTGAGACTCCTGTACTTCTGCTTTTCTCTTAT
>JAIPFQ010000114.1:0-7200 GCA_021736605.1 Spirochaetales bacterium
CGGGAACAGGGCATCACCATAGACGTAGCCTACCGCTATTTTTCCACGAACAAGCGAAAATTCATCATTGCAGATACTCCGGGACACGAACAGTATACCCGGAACATGATCACCGGCGGGTCTACGGCGGATTTAGCCATTATTCTTATCGACGCGACCCAGGGCGTACTTACACAGACTAAGCGGCACACCTTCCTGGTGGACCTTCTCGGCATCCAGCACGTCATCCTGGCGGTGAATAAAATGGATCTGGTGGACTACTCGCAGGAAGTTTTTGATGAGATCTGCAAGGAATACAAGACCTTTATAACACGTCTTGATATACCTGATGTGCAGTTTGTCCCCATTTCCGCGTTGAAAGGGGATAACGTTATCAGTCCTTCTGAACGATTCGGCTGGTATACCGGCAAGCCGATGCTGGAGATCCTGGAGACGATTCATGTGGTGAGCGACCGGAATTTCATCGATCTGCGCTATCCAGTACAGTACGTGCTGCGACCGGGGCATGATTTCCGAGGATTCAGCGGCGAATTGGCCTCGGGGATACTGCGGCCAGGCGATGATGTGATGGTTCTTCCTTCTCGAAAAAAGAGCAGAGTGAAATCCTTAGTGAGCTATGACGGCGATCTTGACTACGCCTTCCCCCCTCAGTCGATTACCGTGACCTTGGAGGATGAGATTGATGTGTCACGGGGGGATATGCTGGTGCATCCGCATAATATCCCGCGGGTGGAGCGCCATTTTGAGGCCACCCTGGTCTGGATGGATGAGGCTCCTATGGATCCGTCAACGCAGTTTTTTATTAAGCAGACAACCAATACGGCGAAGGCGAGAATCGATGAAGTGCGTTACAAGATCGACGTCAACACCCTGCACCGAGGGGAGACAGAACTGCTTGAACTGAACGAAATCGGGCGCGTAGTCATCACCACGACAAAACCGCTCTATTTTGATCCTTATCAGAAAAATGCCTCTACTGGTTCCTTTGTCCTTATAGATCCAGTTACGCACAACACTTCAGCGGTGGGGATGATCATTGACAGAATGGACAGCGAAGATCTGCCGAGCAAGATAACGGATGCGGACTGGAAAAGGATCGTCGACGGAGGAAGCCTTGTGAGCCGGGAAGAGCGTATAAAGCGCTATGGACAGAGGGGGGGCACTCTCTGGATTACAGGACTCCACGGTTCAGGAAAGAAAGAGCTGGTCTACGGTTTGGAGAAGCATCTTTTCGACCTGGGTGCTTCCTGTGTCGTGCTGGACGGCGGTGCCATACGGTCAGGGCTCTCTCGTGAGCTGGATTTCAGTGATGTCGACCGGGCTGAGCATCTCCGAAGAGTAGCCCACATATGCCGCTTACTGAACAGTCAGGGGCTTCTGGTGCTGTGCTCCTTTATCTCACCGGCTGAGGATATCCGCGAACAAATTGCTGAGATAGTCGGTGAAGAGCAGTTCCATCTGATTCATATGGATGCAGATCTTGAGTACTGCCGCAGCCGCGCTTCCGATGAGCTCTACAGTTTGGCAGAGGAGGGAAAGGTGGAGGATATGCCGGGGGTCGATATGCCCTACGATGCGCCTGAATCACCGGCCCTTACGTTTCATCCAGACAGCGAACCGGTGGATGGGCAGATCAGCAAAGTGCTTGACTATCTGCACATTAACAAAATCTTTCCGGCGGAGTGACTTCTTCCGGGAGAATAATTCGACAGTGTTTCAGGAGACTGCGTATATGAAAGATGAAAGCACCTATAAGCTGCCGGCTGTCCTCTGGTTCACCGGCCTTTCGGGCTCAGGAAAAAGTACTATAGCTGCTCAGTTAGTCCCTCTCCTCCGTGCTGCCGGTATCGACCTGGAGCATCTGGACGGAGATGCGGTACGGGAAGTCTTTCCGAAAACCGGGTTTTCCAAGGCAGAACGGGATGCCCATATCAAACGCATCGGATTCATGGCCTCCCTTTTGGAGAAACATGGGGTAACGGTGGTCTGTACCTTTGTCAGTCCCTATCGGGAGACACGCAGCCTTGTCCGCTCCATGTGCCGTAACTTTATTGAGGTGCATATTGCAACTCCCTTTGCTGAGTGCGAACGTCGGGATGTAAAAGGGCTCTACGCTCGTGCTCGGGCCGGAGAGATCACCAACTTTACCGGTCTCGATGACCCCTATGAGGAGCCCCTCAATCCGGAAATCCGCATTGATACTACCGGCATATCGATTGAGGAGGCAGCCGCCCAAATACTGCAGGCCCTCAATATTTCAGCTTAAGCTGATCTTTCAGCGAAGGCTGATACTCTTCCCGAATAAGACCGGCCACGGAGCAGTAATAATTTTGACAAAAGTTAAATTTATGTTAACTCTTTGTCATAAAATCATTAAACTGCTCTTCTTCAAGGGATGTAGGGACTTTGTTTTCTTTTTGGGAGAGCTTTTTCCCTTGTATTCTCCTTCATTATTAAGTAATATCGCCCTATATAAAAAAGTAAGACCCATTAGTATAAACGCTTTATACGAACTAGCAAAATGTTTGCAGCTGGCAGGCAGTGAGGCAGAAGGCTTAAAGGCAGAAGGCTTAAAAGCAGAAGGCTTACAGGAGAGAGACAAGTGGCAGGAACCTTTTTTAAGCGAGCAGTTATAACCGGCGGATCCAGCGGGATTGGTCTTGCAATTGCAGCTTACCTAGCTGTTCGGGGAACCCAAGTCATTATACTTGCCAGGGATGCTGAACGCTTGAAACATGCAGAGCGTTACCTGCGTATTGCTGCTGAGGGAGCTGGGAGAGCAGAAGCAGTTGTACAAGCTTACCAGCTGGATGTTACCGACCGAAAATCAGTGGACAAAATCGCCGACTCCGTCATCAGCATGAAAAACAGTATGGACGATGATCTTAAAAAAGAATCAAATACTGCAGCAAGAAGCGATTTGCGGCGTGAATATCCTCCTGATCTGCTCATAAACTGCGCCGGAACGGCTTATCCCGATTACTTTGCCAGTATCGACTCGGAAAATTTTGACCTGAGCATGCAGGTAAATCTTACAGGGACCTGGAACGTGCTGAAGGCATTTGTTCCGCACATGAAGGCGGGGAGCTGTATTGTCAATGTCTCTTCCGTCGCCGGGTTTGTGGGAACCTTCGGCTACACGGCCTATTCAGCTGCAAAATTCGGAGTTATCGGACTGAGTGAAGCCCTGCGCAATGAAATGGCGGTGAAACAGATCAACGTATCCGTCCTCTGTCCGCCGGATACTGAGACCCCCCAGCTCCACAGAGAAAATCTGACAAAACCTGCGGAGACAAAAGCCATTGCCGGCAATGCGGGAGTGCTCAAGCCGGAGGATGTCGCCAAAGCCCTCTTCAAGGGGCTGAAACGCAAGAAATTTCTCATCATACCGGGCACCCCGGGGAAGATGATCTACCTGCTGAAAAGATTTTTCCCCCGTCTGGTATATGCTTCAATAGATGCTTCAGCAAAAAAAAAATCCAGGAAGAAAATATGAAAAAACCTTTAAACCATGATACGAAAACAATGAAAAAAAATGATGAAACTGAGAATACGGAAAATATTGAAAAAGCCCCAAGCACTGAAAGCACAAAAAGCACAAAAAGCACTGAAAACACTGAAAACGCTGAAAACACTGAAAATCGACGAATTCCCAGTCTTTTACAGAAATGCCATGATTATGGTGATGCTGCGGCGGTGCGCGAAGCCGGTTTGTATCCGTTTTTTAAATCAATCCAGCGGAATAGCGGCACAAAGGTCTACATCGACGGCAAAGAGCTGCTCATGGCCGGTTCCAACAACTATCTCGGTCTGGCTAACGATCCGCGCCTCAAGGAGGCTGCGGAAAGTGTAGTAGAGCGTTACGGTACCAGCTGTTCCGGCTCCCGTTTCATGAACGGCACTTTGGACCTCCACGAAGAGCTGGAGCTGGAGCTGGCGGATTTTGTCGGTAAAGAGGCTGCTCTCTGCTACACGACAGGGTATCAGACCAACCTCGGCAGCATCTCAGCGATTCTCGACCGGGGCGACCACGTTATCAGCGACAAATACAATCACGCCTCAATCATGGATGCCATCTTCCTGACTACCGGTATGAAACGGAACATCAACCTGCACCGCTATAAACATAACAACATGAAGGAACTGGAGCGCATTCTGCAGCGTATACCCGCCGATGAGGGCAAGCTCATCGTAACAGACGGTGTTTTTTCTATGGAGGGGGACATTGCTGACCTCAGAGCAATTCGTTCCCTGGCTGATACCTACAACGCAGCCGTCTATCTGGATGAAGCCCACGCCTTGGGGGTTGTCGGGAAGACTGGACGCGGAACCCGGGAACATTTAGCTGATACAGCAGCTTCTTCTCCTGCAAATGCTGCTGCGACAGAAAATACCAGCCGCTTTGCAGACATCATTATGTGTACATTCTCGAAATCCTTCGGTTCAATTGGCGGATTTGTTTCTGGTGATGCTAAAGTTATCGATTATATTAAGCATGTTTCGCGATCCCTGATCTTCAGCGCCTCCATGCCGCCTGCAAGTATAGCAGCCGCCCGTAAAGCCCTGGAGATTATTAAAACCGAGCCCGAACGTGTCCACCGGCTGCAGGATATAGCAGTCAAAATGGTCAAGGGCTTCAAATCTCTCGGTTTCAACGTGGGCACCGCTGAGACCCCGATTATTCCCCTTATTATCGGCGATAACGATAAGACTTTCATGTTCTGGAAACGCCTGTTTGAGCGCGGAATTTACGTTAATCCCGTAATTACTCCTGCTGTTCCGCCGAATCGCTCCCTGATACGCACCTCCTTTATGTCGATTCACAAGGATGATGAGCTTGACTGGTTTCTGGAAGTAGCGGAAGAGGAGGGCAAACGGCTCGGTATCCTGCATCCTTGAGAACATGCTGTCGGGGTATCTGTATATAGGTGTTTTGAAGCTACGAGTTACGCATCAAACGATGAAATACGAATAACAATTTTATACTTCATAAGAAGATAAGCAAGACGGAAAATGTATGAAACCCCAAAAAAATCAGGGGAAATGATACTTTAGGTCTTGCTTTTTTCATCAGATGTATTAAACTGTACTTAATACAGGAGGAGCAATGTCTTCATTACCGGATTGGGTACTCAAGTATAAGAAAAAGGGAGTCTATGCCAGGAAGACCAAAAATGGGTATGCTCTGTACAAAGGGCACTCTGAACGGGTGCCGGAGAAGAGCTATCCCGTGTTCCGTTGTGATGAATATCTGGGAATCGTCACCAAAGAAAACGGGCTGACGCCCTCAAGACCCCCTGTTAAACCAGGGATTAGAGTCTTACGGTATGGGTTTGCTCGTGTGCTCGAGGGATCTTGTGCTGTTCTGCGTAAGCACCCCCAGAGGCTGGGCCTGGATGCAGACCTGCTGTTTGTGAGAGCTGCTCTTGGTATCGAGGGCAGAGAATCTCTGCAGGGATTGAGGAGCAGTTATTTCTCCATGATGTTTCCTTCCGTAGATATAGATACGAGTTTGAATAAGCAGCAGGATAACGCCCTGTCCGTCATGAGACTCCAGATGGCATCGAGACTGCGCGATCGTTTCGGGAAAGATCATGATGAACTGCTTGCACTGAGTTCGGACCTGTATGCCGTCTATGTGAATGGAGGCTGGCACCTCTCAGAGATATCTGAGCGGCTGAAATATCTTGCAGCAAAATATGCTGTATTGCTTGAACAGGGAGGGCACACGCATGAAATTTAAAACACTGAGGATGCAGATCGAGGAGTTTCAGAGAACCAATACCATCAGCATCAAAGGTGCAGGTACTGAGAAGCGTATTTACATCCTCAAGAAGATTCTGAGTCTGTTCACAGATGTACCGGATGAGCGGGTACAGGGACGAGTGATCTACCCATTGAACGAGATTATTCTCATGCTGTTCCTTGCCACATTGTCCGGGGCAGAGAGCTGTTTGGCAACAGAGGATTTCTGGAACGCCAACACAAAGCTCTACAAACGACTGTTCAAGAAGGATTCTATACCAAGTCATGACACCTTCAGGAGGATTCTGGGCATCATCAAGCCGGACAGACTCAATTCCCTTCTGGTGAATGTGCTGCTTACTTCGGACAGTGCGATCAGGAAGGCGCTGAATCTGCCAGCACCTGAGAAAAAGATAGTATCAGTAGATGGAAAACAGCTGAGAGGTACCGGCCGTAAGGCCGAGACTGCTGAGGAGATTGCCGATCTCCAAATTCTTAACGTCTACGAGCAGGATTCACAAACCTGTCTGTACTCGGAGGCGATCGAGTCCAAAACGAACGAAATCCCCCATGCGCGGGCAATTCTCTCGAAAATGAATCTGAAGGATACCGTGGTCACATTCGATGCTCTGCACCTGCAGACGAAGACTATTGAGATCATCGCTGCTGGGAAAGGAGATTACTTAGGCGGTCTGAAAGGGAACCAGGGAAAGGCTAGTGAATTTGCCGGAAGCACGTTCACCGAAGAGAATCTGGAGAAGCTCAAACGTATTGATGAGTGTTATCATATGACCAGCGAGATCTCCCATAACCAGCTTGAACAGCGATCGTTTTATCTCTATCCGCTTTCAGCAAGTCAGAAAAGAGGTCTGTTTGCTGATTGGAAGAAGGCATATGCTCTGGTATGCATGAGCAAGCTGATGATTCACAACGTTACGGGGAAAGAGACACAGGAAACCCGCTACTATCTTACCAGTCTCAAAGATGTCAATGATTCGGCGCATTGCATTCGCGCTCACTGGAATATTGAGAACAGTCTGCACTGGAGCCTGGATACCGTTTTCCATGAAGATTATCTTGCATTGAGTGACAGAAATGCAGCTCTGAATCAGAGTTTATTGAACAAAGCATGTCTTTCACTCCTGAAAAAATTGAGTGATCTGATAGGCGGAACGCAGAAGATCAGTAAAAAACGGCTGCGGATGATGTTCGGCTGGAACTTCAATCAATCCATGTCTCAGGCACTGGCCCTAATGGATCCATTGACCTTTGCAAAATCCGTACAGATCATACCAAAGCAGTCCAGGTAACAAAAACCTGCTATATTCAGACACATACCTTCGAGCCCTTCTGTAGTAAGAATAGGGCATGAAGGTATGTTCTGAGACCTCATGGTATTCCAGGATTGTCGGAAAAAACACCTTTAGCTGTCCTTCTTCCCTCACTTTTATATTC
>JAIPFQ010000115.1:0-7186 GCA_021736605.1 Spirochaetales bacterium
CTGATGTGTCCGTGGAGAAAAATTACTGAAAAGGAGTTCAGCTATGCAGCTTGATCATATTGTATGTCTCACCGACGGTTTTACCCAGGAAGAACTTGATATGGCTGGGAAAGTTATTGAGCAGTATGTTGCGAAAGAGCAGAATCGGACCGCAAAAATCCATTTTATCCCCATTATTCCGAAGATTGAACATGAAGTAGTGGGCAGTATTCTTGATACCGCCGCAGATATGCTGAAACGGGGTGAACGTGAAGTTCTGCCCTATGAAGTCCTCTCCCCGGCGGAGCAGATGGAAGCTGCCAGCCCTTCACATACCAATAAAGCGGTTTTTGTTGATGCCGCCGTAAAGGACGATGTGCTGGTGGTTATGCGAGGTGTGAAAAGCATTTTTCAGAAGAAACGGGAAATTGTTTTTGCCATGGTGACTCCCCATGCCCGTAAGTGGCGTATCGGAGAGTACCTGAAGCACGTGGTGGAGGAGCATGAGTACATGAAGACTCATCCTCCGGAAAGTGATCCCGACATGAAGCGCATGTAGGAGAAGACTGCAGCGTATTGATTGAAGACAGCACGTATAGCTTGCAGCGGGAATTTCTCCACAGCAAAGTACTCAAAGTGCATGACGTAAGCATCAGCCTGAATCTGATTTCTGAATTATCCCTGCTTTCCAAGTCTCTTTCTGCTCTCTTTTCTAGCCGAAAACCTTCTTAATAGCTTCCAAATATCCATAGCCGTGCTGATTATCGGGCTGGAGATAGCTGGTTTCTGTCCATTCATTCCAGCTGTTTATAGTAACAAGCTGAGGCTGCTGGGGGCGTTTATCAAGAAATTCTGCTGCTTTCTGAAGAGCCTGTTCAAACTGTTCCGGGCTATTATTTCGGACAATACCGGGGCGGAAGGTGGTAAATCTTGGGTTGTTGTCCCATCCTACTGAGATGTGGGGGATATAGGGGATGCTGTAGTTCTGGTCAATGCGTTCCCATTCAGTTTCGACATCTGCAATAATTTTCTGGTAATCCCTGTCGATATCCGTAAAATGCACGAATTGATAGTGGGTAACACTGTCGAAGTTCAGACTATGAATAGTTTTATGCTGCGATATCGGCTGAGAGGTGTCGATACCACTTAGATTGAATCCGCTGCTGCGCATTGTGGTCTGCAGATGGAGGCCTGGAAGTCCTGAACGAATAGCTGTCTTCCTGAGTTGATCCAAGGATTCTGCCGCAGCTTTAATACCTCCGAGCCCGTCGATGTATGTCTGCAAGTCGTAGATCATGAAAACCGGTTTGCCGTCAATTCGGTAATAGGAGGGATGGTGAAAGTACTTTTCTATTAGCCTGCGGCTAATTCTTTCGAATTCTTTTTGATTGACTCCCGCCTTCCAGATAATATTTTCTTCCACATCATGTGAAAGCCTAATGTCCCAAAGATTATTTACATTATGGTTTGCCCACATGAGATAGAACTTTACTTTATCATTATTACGGGCTTTCAGATATCCGTTATTCAGACAAGATTCCAAAAAAGGCCGTTGATCGTACCAGTACCAGTCATATATGAATACATTTACATTATGATCCGCCGCGGCCTGAATTTCCATTTCCATGACATAAGGATCAGCCTCATTCACATATCCCCAGAGAGGTTTACGCGGCCAGCTATGGTCTGGGAATTTCTTTTCTGCTTTCCTCACCGTTTCCCATTCTCCGATACCTTCAGGCCAGAACATACGAGCCCTCGGCTCATCACCGGTAAAAGCCGGCCATATGTATACTGCTGTATCGCTTTTACTCTGCAGGTTTTTTGATTGTTTCATATATGTCTCCTCTATGCAGTCTTTCAGGTAGAGCCAATAGCATCCTTTGTGAAAGGCTGTTTCTACTTTTTCTTTTACCTATTTCAGCATTATAACAGTTCAATTTTACATTTCTTGATAAAAAAAGACAAAAAAGATGTATTTTCTTGACAGCAGAAGAAGCCGGATACTATACTGCAAAAAAACTGAAGCCCGAAAGTTGAAGCACGAAAGTTGGAGTCCGAAAGTTGGAGTCCGTGAATTGAAATTAGAAAAAATCCTGGTAAGTATCTGAATTGAACATGGCATAAGCGAATTATTATGACGAATGTGAATCATTATGACCGACAGTGGCTGTCTCAACAGAGCAAAGAACATGAAATCTCAATAGGGCGGTTCCATCACGGGGATCATGTACTTCATGACCACGAGTTTCACGAACTTGTTATTATAGAAGCGGGAAAGGGGGATCATGTCATCGAAAAAGGTATTTGGCCAATAACTCGGGGAGATGTATACTTAATCCCCAGGGGGATCAGCCATGCATACCGTACCAAAACGGAGCTTACCCTGAGGAATATTCTTTTTACTGACGAGGCAATTAAAGCTGCCGATGCTCGCCTGTTTTTTCTTCCGGGTGTGCGAGCGCTTCTGAATGTTGAACCCGGTTTGCGTCGTAAGGGGATTGAGGGGTTTCGGCTCAATCTTGATGGTGATCAACTTAAACAGGCTGTCTTGTACGCTGACGCCATGGAAAAGGAGTTGAAAGACCAGCAGAGCGGTTATCGATCTGTGACAGCAGGTCTGCTCATCCAGTTGATCGTTTTCCTTTCCCGCATCTATCAGTCTCCAGCTCATCGGGAACAGAGCCGAGTGTTGGAAATTGCTATGGTCATAACTCACATAGAAACGCATGCGGATAAAAAACTCAGCTTGTCAGAGCTTTCGAAAGTAGCCGGTATGTCGCCCCGAACACTCCACCGTCATTTCAGAGAAGCTTTGGGGATGACTCCTGCCCAGTACCTTCGAAACTATCGTATCAAACAAGTGAAGGAACTTCTTGCCGCCGGCAATGCTTCCGTCACGGAAATTGCTTACAGCTGTGGATTTTGCGATTCAAGTCATTTGAGCCAGTCTTTTCATGATTCTGTTGGTATTTCTCCAAGACAGTATCGGCGTAATGTGAAAATGAAATCAGAATCAGAAAAGGAGAAAATTCTGCCTGAAGAGCAGGAGGATGATGTTTGACGGAACAAACTCAGCAGCTGCAGAATCCTAAGAGCAGCAGAACAGAAAATACATACTATTCTGATCACTCTTTTACTTTCTTTCTGCTATCTGCCGTCGTTTCTGTACTCATCCAGCTTGCAGCAGTAATTATATATCCCAGGGCTTTTCCCGGGGCATTTCCCAGCGCTTTTGAGGCCTCGGATACCTCGGTACAGGAATTTATAATCGTTCTTGCCGCATCCCTGCTGTTTACACCTCTCATGCTGTTTTTTCACAGCAGGGGAAAAACACTTTCCAGGGAAAGTGCATTTTGGACAAGAGCTGTTCTTGTATTTGTCATAGCAATACCCCTGAGCGGTAATCGATGGCCGGCTTTTCTTTTAGTGATTTCTCTAATGCTTGATACTGCAGTTACGCATAGAACAATCCCATCAGTATTTATCTGTACAGGGCTGCTTATTCTTGATGCAGCAACCCAAATGGAACGCAGGATATGGGGTACCGAAGTTCTTGGTTCAAACTGGGATGTGATGACAGCACACACTATTGCTTACGGATTGTTCATTTTTATTATGATCCTGGTAATGAGTTGGCGCCGGCAGCTCCTGAGGGAGCGCGGGGAAAATTTTCGTCTTAAAGAGACTGTGGAACGCCTTAGCGGAGCAGGAGAAGACTTCCTCTCATATGCTCAGTCGGCCAGGCAGCGATCGGCGGAGGATGAAAGAAACAGGCTTACCAGAGAAATCCATGACGTGGCTGGGTATACTTTGACGAATATCAGGATGATGATGGAAGCCGGTTTAAGAAATACGGATATGGATCGGAAAGAATTGGAAAAACTTCTTACATGGACCCTTAAGCAGTCACAGGATGGGCAGCAGGAGATTCGTTCCATATTAAGACTGATAAGAAGTAGAAAGGAAGATGATATCCGCGGCATACAGGCCCTTCTTCAGGCAGCAAGAGTGTTTCATATGGCCACGGATACGCAAGTTCTGTTTGAGTGGGGGAATCTCAGTGACCGGTGGATTGCCGGAGATCGTGATATGCTGGCTCTCCGGATTCTGCAGGAGGGAATGATTAATGCGTTTCGTCATGGAATGGCGAAACAGATTGAAGTCTCCTTTTTTGAAGAAGATAGAGGAGTCAGTATGGTTGTACATGATGACGGAAGAGGTTCCGACAGTATTGAAATGGGTATCGGCTTAAGCGGTATGAAGGAGCGGCTGCAGAATGTTGGAGGAGATTTACGTATTGATTCCGATCTTCCAGGTTTTCGAATAAGCGCTTTTATTCCAGTATGTACAGAAGTTTTATAGGAGAAGTTTTATAGGAGCAGTTTTATAGGAGCACAGCATAAGGAGAAATTTCCCGGTTAGTGCTGCCTTAGAGATTGTTTTTTACCGCCTTACATCATATACGGTATATTCAGCTCTGCTGAAGGAGGAGATGTGTAATGACAGAAGTTTCGTCGGCGGAACACTTGAAAAGAATTGTATTAGCTGATGATCAGGTACTGTTCATAGAAAGTCTGAAGAAAGTTTTAGAATCTTCCGGACAGTTCATAGTAGAGGGAATAGCTTCAAACGGAGCAGAAGCCGTTGATTTAGTAAGAACAATCAAACCTGATATAGTTGTTCTTGATGTACGAATGCCGGTCATGGACGGAGTAGAAGCAGCTAAGATTATCAGCAGACGATTTCCTGAAGTGAAAATTGTTATGCTCACAACTTTTCCAGACGATACCTACGTTCATGAAGCTTTGAAATGCGGTGCCCATGGCTACCTGCTTAAAGATATTTCTATCGATCTTCTCGTGAAGTCCCTTGAAAGTGTTGCTGCTGGAGCTGTGCTGATGTCTCCTTCCGTAACTGAAGGATTTACTGATCATCATCGTAAATTTGCTGAAAAAAAAGTTTCTGCCGGAAATGAACGACTGAGCGATCTGACCGAACGGGAGCTTGAAGTGCTTACGCTCATTTCACGGGGATATGGAAATAATGATATCGAGGAAGCCTTGAATTTGGGTAAACAGACTGTGAGAAACTATATAAGTCTGATATATGCAAAGCTGCGTGCAAAAGACCGTTTTGAAGCAATGCGGATAGGAATAGAAGCCGGACTACCAAAACGGAAGACTGAAGATAACTAAGTCAGTTTGTTGAATACCGGTACAAAAGTACTGGAAAAAATGCTGCAGATGAGCTGAGAAAAGTATTCACATAACTATCGCATTAACGGGAACCCAGTTACCATGGCATTACTATGAAAATGACTTTGGAGGTTATCATGAAGAAAACAGCAATTATGTGTTTGATACTGTTCCTTGCTGCAGGTTCCATCTTTGCAGCAGGTACCCAGGAAAGCGGGAAAGGTGGTTCCAGTGAAGTAAACATGACGACATGGTTCCCGCGGCCAGTGCAGGAAACGGAATATGATGAAATTGGTATATTTATGGAGAACAACCCTGATATTAAACTTGATCACCAAGTGCTGGAAGGCAGCCGTTATCAGGAACTGCTCCGAACAAGAATTACAGCAGGTGATATACCTGATGTGATGGTACTTATGACTCCGCAGGTTTCTGCCTATGGAAAACTCGGTATCCTAGCTGACGTCTCCGACACATCCATGGGAAAAATTCAGGCAGAAATTCCTTCTCTCAATGCAGCTCTCAGTGTTGACGGTAAAACAGTAGCAATCAATGGATCAGGTGGTGTTGTTCAGCATGCCATTTTCTATAATAAACGCATGTTTGAAACATATGGTCTGGAAGAACCTACAACTCAGCAGGAATTTGAGCAGGCTTGTGAAGTACTGCATAGTGCTGGAGAAGATGTCATTATTTTCGGCGGCGCCGATACATGGCCCTACAAGCATGCCCAGTTTCCCTTCGGCTTTACTGATCAGGTTGGCACTGCTTTGGAAGAAACGGGAACAATGGATTTGATGCGAGCTCTCTATGAAGGCGCTGCACCTTCGGAAATCTACGGCGGGACCCTCAGATATTTCGAAGAAATGGTAAATAAGGGATGGGTAGCCAAAACTGGACTGACCATGACTTGGCCGGAATCATTCAGGCATTTCATTGACGGAAACTGTGCAATGCTTCCGCAAGGCCCTTGGATTATCGGCATGGTTGAGAATCAGATCGACCCGCCTATCAATCCTGAAAAGTTCGAACTAGGAGTGATGTTCTTTCCCGAAGAACCCTACAAAGGGAAACGTTACTTTCAAGGGTATCTGGAATACAATTTTGCACTATCCAAAGAAGGGGCTGAAAATCCTGCTGCGGTGCGTCTGTTTGAGTTCCTCACTTCCGAGGAAAACATGACTGAAGCCTTATCGGACGCCGGACGGCCGACTCTCTTTCCCCTGGAGCTTGAAGTGGAAAACCCTGTTCAGCAGAAAATGAATAGTGATTTGAGCGGCAGCGACATTGAGATTGTTGTGTTCTCCTTCCCGGAAGCTACAGGATGGGGAGAAAAGGAAGTCCCAAGTGCTTTTGCCGCAGTTCATGCAGGTGAATCAGCAGAACAAGCCCTTTCTGATTTAGATGCATTTTATGCTGATCATAAAACTGATATACAGCCGTAGATGTAGCTTGCGCAGTTTTCAATGAACTGTTCTTGTGTTATTTCAGCATCTGTTTTGTCTGCAGCAGAAGGTTCTGCATACAGCTTGAACAGAGGATACATAACACAGAGCAGAACGCAACAACTAAGTACTGCAGAAACAGAAAGTCTCTGCAGTGCTTATGTGTAATAAAATCCCGGCCGGATAGTATCAAAGAGCATTTTGAGGGCTTTCAGCAGTAATTGCAGTAATTGCAATTATTAAAAGCTCTCAAACCGGCTTTTTCAGGAGTAAAACAGCATGGCACGTAAACGATCAGGATTTCAGCGGCGGGAATTAACATTGTCTATTGTATCGATGCTTCCGGCAACACTAGTCTTTGCTGTTGTTGTTCTCATACCGCTGGTACTTAATCTATTTTTTGCATTTACTGATTATAACGGCTTGAATCCGCAGTTTTCCTACATCGGATTTGACAATTTTACGAAACTTCTCTTCGCAGATCATCTGTTCGTTGAATCCATTGGCAGAACTCTCATATACTCGTTCTTTTCCATGTCTCTTGGAATTATTATGCAGTTCACC
>JAIPFQ010000116.1:0-7161 GCA_021736605.1 Spirochaetales bacterium
TCCGAGTCACTAAGAGTGAATTTGAAGCCAGACCGGTCTATGTGTCCAGGAAAGACCGCATCAGCGCCCATTTTCTCACCTGTTTCATTTCCCTGCTGATTGTACGCATTCTTGAGCATGAACTGGGGCATGAGTATTCAAGTGAGAAGATACTTACTTCCCTTCGGAAGGCGAATGTGGATGAACTGAACAGCACCACATTCAAGACCCTCTATTACGATAGAATTCTTCAGAGGCTAAAGGAGACGATGAATATTGATTTCGGGATGAATATCTACTCGCGTTCAGCGATACGGAAAATGCTGGCTGCTACGAAGAAAAAGAGGGGACACACTACATAAATATTCTACAGGGGTGTGCGAATATATTGTTGCAATACAATAGTTTAACACCCCTTTATTAGCTCCCCTCGCGAAAACTCAGGGTATATATTATAATCATACGACCACTTCCGCTTTCACACAAGAGAAAATGAGTAAAAACCTCTATTTTTACCCTGTTTCCTTTTATTACTAGTAATCAATATGACAAAAAATAAAATATCAAACTCTTCCTTGACTACCCTACCAGGGTATAGTATAATATAATTATAAACAGAAGGGAGAACTAATACCATGATGAATGAAAAACAGAAGGATGATGCAAAAAAACGCCTGAATAAAATTGACGGACAAATACGGGGCATTCAGAAAATGATAGATAACGATCGCTATTGCATCGATATTCTGTCCCAAACACGGGCAGTTGTAGCCGCGATTCGTAAAGTTGAAGATCTTATCATGCATCAGCACCTGAATACCTGCGTTATCAGCAGCATGCGCAGCGACAACAAGGAAGACCAGGAAGAGAAAATTGAAGAGATCATGGACGTTCTTTCCAAGTTCAGACGCCTTGGCTGAGGCTGGGACAGCTGACGAAACGTAGTGCCGTTACGGCAGGGGATGGGGAAATGAAAAACATATCTACTCTATTATTCATCATAATGCTGGCAGCTTCAGGGTTTACCGCATTTGCGGACACCGGAAGTATCAGCAGCACAGGAAACTCAGGACAGACAGTAAGCAATACAGTAAACGAAAACGGAGCATATACCGCTGCAGAAACGTGGGGAAACAGGGTTCCGGAGGAGTATGCATCGGCCTATTACTGCCCTGGATACAGACCTGGCTACAGACCGGGATACAGATCAGACGGAGGCAATACGCAGACCCAAGGCTATGCCTTTCCTGCTGAAACTGAAGGCAGCAGATTGGCAGGTCATATGGGCGGCGGCTGGTACGGACCGTGGAATTCCGGCTCGAATTGGCTTTTCCCAATCATTTTTATTCTTATAGTAACTGCAGCTGTAGGCTTCATTATCTACTCATTGCGGGGAAAACACAGGGACGGCTTTACCGACTTCTACGATCCAGAACACTATGCTTCCTCCCATGGAGGAGACCGGGAAACTGGAGAAGAGCAGGAAACCGACAGAATTCAGCGAGATGAGGAACTCAAGGATGAAGCAATCCGAATTTTGAAGCTTCGTTTAGCCCGGGGAGACATCAGCCGTGATGAATATCAGGAGCTGAAAGCAGATCTCACCGCGGATGAAGGTGAAACCAAGTAAATCTCAGAAGAGTGTAAAGCTCGAGGAGACAAATTTATGAGCCGAAATACAGCAGATGACACACCTAAGGACACAGAGAAACATCCTTCAAAAAACAACAACGGGCATGCGGAGGACTACCAGACAACCTTCGCCGTGGAAGGCATGACCTGCGCTTCCTGTGTACGCATAGTGGAGCGGCAGCTGAAGAAGCTGGATGGAATTGAGTATGTCTCCATCAACCTGGCCACAGAAAAGGGGCTGCTGGTTTCAAACACAGCTCTGGACGAAAAAACCATCTCCGAGGCAGTCCGCAAAGCAGGCTATACATATAAACAGCAGGCGGCCACCGAAGACATCATCCAAAAGAAATTCAAGGCGGCGGAAAAACTGTTTATTCAGGCACTGGCAGTAACCGTCCCCTTAATGATCCTCATGGTGATTCATATGGCCGGCGTGCACATCCCCGGATACCTATGGATGGAATTCGCAGCGGGAGCATTTGTGCTTTTCTACACCGGACGTCACGTGATCCGCGGCGCAGCTATCGCGCTGACCCATCGTCACACCAACATGGACACGCTTGTCACCTTGGGAGCTCTGGCAGCCTGGCTGACCACCCCCATGGCCATTTTAGGGATGCCGGTACTCAGCTTCGGCGCCATATCCACCATGATCATCGCCTTTCACCTCACCGGCAGATATATTGAAAATCGCCTGAAATACCGTGCATCGCAGGACATCCAGAGCCTCCTTAAGCTGCAGTCCAGCACAGCCCGAATCATCCTGGATAGCGGCAAACAGGAAGAAGTACCCGTGGAAACAGTGAAACCCGGCCAGAAGCTGCTGATCCGCACAGGAGACCGCATCCCTCTGGATGCATCAGTTGTCAGCGGCAGCGGGTATATTGATGAATCTATGGTAACAGGGGAGCCGGTACCGGTATTCAAGGAGGCTGATGCTGAAGTCATCGGCGGAACCCTCCTGGAGAAGGGAAACATGACCGTTTCGGTCAGCCGCGTTGGAGAAGACACATTTCTCTCTAAAATGATACGCCTTATTGAAGATGCACAATCATCGCGGGTTCCAGTCCAGGCTTTTGCTGACCGGATAACGAAGGTATTCATTCCTGTAGTCTTCAGCCTGGCCGCAGCAGCAGGCCTGACCTGGTACTTCGCCTACCCGCTCCTGCAGCCCTTTCTTCTGCAGGCACAGACCCTGCTCCCCTGGATAGATCCCTTCGCAGGACCCCTCTCCACAGCGATATTCACTTTTGTCGCATCTTTGGTCATAGCCTGCCCCTGTGCCCTCGGATTGGCAACACCCATGGCTCTTGTAGCTGGAAGCGGCGCCGCTGCAAAAAAAGGACTTATTATAAAGGATGGCGAAGCTATTCAGACAGCCAAGGATATTGATGTCATTCTGCTGGACAAGACAGGGACGATAACCAAGGGATCTCCGACGGTGGTAGAAACGGACATTCCTCACGAAGAACTTGCCAATCTTGCCGCCCTGGAAGGATACTCATCACATCCCCTGGGCCTGGCGATAATCAGCTATGTCAAACAAATAGAGCAGAACAAGCCCGCCTCTGTTGATTACGATCCGGAAAAACCCGAGAACAGCAGCGGCAGCAGTGAAAAGCCGGCAATTGCCGTCTCGGATGTCTATGAAGAGGAGGGTGAAGGCATAACAGGACGTATAGACGGAAGAACATATCGGATCGGAAGACCGAAGGATTCCAAGCAGTATGAGCAGGAGATGGGAAAGGGGCATACGGTAATTGAAGCTGCTGTGGATGACCAGCCCTTAGGATTCTTTGCCGTAGCAGATCCGGTGAAGGAAGATTCCGCCGAGGCCGTTCGCCTGTTCACTCAGGAAGGTATTCTTCCTGTGATGGTAACTGGGGATGAAGAGTCTACCGCCCGAAGCGTTGCCCGGGACGTTGGAATCACTGAAATCCACGCGGGGTACCGCCCTGACGAAAAGCTGCGCCTGCTTCGCTCCTATCAGAAGCAGGGCAAGACCGTGGCCATGGTTGGAGACGGTATTAATGATGCAGCAGCCTTGAAAGCTGCAGATGTGGGAATCGCTTTGGGAACAGGTACAGATCTCTCCATCGAAAGCGCGGACATCATCATCATTTCCGGAGAACTGACCCGCGTAAATTCAGCCATTGAAATATCTCGGCTGACTTTTCGCAAAATACGGCAGAACCTCTTCTGGGCTTTCATGTATAATCTGATAGCTCTCCCCATGGCTATGGCCGGCTTGCTGCACCCTGCAATTGCCGAAGCAGCCATGACATTCAGCTCAATAAATGTGATCCTGAATTCCATGGGAATCCGTAAGAAATCCCTCTCCCATGCAAATAGAGAGCCGAAAAACTATTCTGCAGGTGAATTTGCAGGAGAATAAGACTGATGTGCAGAAAAAAAACGGTATACATACCGACATAAAAAAATATAAGAACAGGAGGAGTCCAATGAAATATCTATTTGATGTACCGGAAATGTCCTGCGGGCACTGCAAAGCCCGGATAGAATCGACACTGCTGGGTAACGGAAAAGTTGAAAACTGCAGCGTTGATCTGAACAGCGGAACAGTATCGGTGGAATCTGAATTGGAACCAGGAAAACTGGAGGAATTGTTTGATGAAGCAGGATATGATGCCTTCCTGAAAACTTAAGCCTCAAAAGAAACCACCAAAAGGAAACAAATGGAAACAGAAAGGAAAGCGCTGATGATGATATCAAAAACAGCAAAAAGCCTTTAAAACACTTTAAGACAGCACTGCTGCAAAAATTGGATCAGCGTTTATCCTTTGAATCCGAAGGGCTCGTTTTTCGAGCCCTTTTTTTATTCAGTCCATCGGAAATCAGTTCTTCTGCATCAATATTCTGTACAGCCGGGAAACCCCCGGCAAATATCTGTCGGGCTACTGCATTACCAGGTGTTGAATCGGTGTCCTCCCCCCCCGACGACCCGCCGCAGAGGGCTGGCAGGATATCACCAAGCTTGAGATCCTCAATCGGACGTGCGGGAATATAGCCCTTTCCGCCCTTGTCTATTGCCAGTATGTAGTCAGCCTTCTCCAGAATATCCAAATAGACGGCAAGTTTCTGACCCGGAACACGGACCTTCGAAGAGAGTTCCTTTGCTGAAACAGCTCCTTTACCGCTTTTGTAATGCCGGGAAACCTCTGCAAGGACATCAATACCATGGGAAATCTGCTCCATGGGAGAATCAGGCAGGGTTGCAAAGGAGAGTTTTTCGGGTTTGTACTGATGCACATAAGAGATTTCCGCAGCCAGGAAAATAATTACCCATACCAGATACACCCAGAGGAGAAAGATGAGAATCGCTGCAAAAGATCCGTAGATAATAGAGTAATTCAGAACTCCGTTGACAAAGAGCAGGAATATTCTATTGGCGATTCGAAACAGCAGCATTCCCCAGAAAGCCCCTACAAAACCGCTCCATTTTTTCACCTTAATGCTCGGTACCCATACAATCAGCAGGAACAGTGCTGAAAAGATAAAAAGCCAGGGTGCTATAATCCGAAAAACCTGTACATACTGCCCAATCTCCCGGGAAATGAGAAAATATCCCCGAATGACGGTCATAAAACTGACGTATGCACTTAGGAGCAGGGTTGTTACAACAAGTACGGTAAGGAATCGAGCGAAACGGATCAGCATATTACTGTCCGCTGAGGTCCGGTAAATTTGGTTCAGAGTTACCCAGACACGGTTCAGGAGGAAAATTGAGGTCAGCAGAAAAGAGATGAGTCCAATGACCCCCAAATTTCCTGCATTTTCAACAAAGCTTTCCACTAACTCGACAAATCCTGATTCCGCGGCGCTTCCGAAGGAGTTGAAAATGATTTCCTGAACATAGCCCTTTACTGCATTCAGCCCCCCGAATGCGGAAAGAAGGGCTGCTATGAATGCAATAAAGGGAACCAGGGATATCAGGGTTGAGTAGACAACGCTGGAAGCGAGAATAAATATTCTATCCTGGTCAGCATGGTGTACAACCTTCACGGTAAAGTCCCAGAATCGTTTTAACTGCCCTTTGGAACCTAAACTGAATTTCATACAAGTATTGTACAGGAACTTAGATGCATTGTAAAAGGTATTTGCATACAGTTACAGATACATATTACAGATACATATTACAGATGCAGATGCAGATGCGCTGCAGATTATACTATTGCGTCAGCACCTTAAACTGCCTTGACAATTCAAGCTTTGAATTATAGAGTCTTCATGATTAATCCCTTCCATTTCCGCCACTTGAGGAGTTCCATGGAACACTGGCTTGTACAGAATTTTCAGAGTCTGCACATTCTGCTGCTTTTCCTGATCATTGCAGCATCACTTTTCCTGCTCAGCAGGGGGGCCGACATCCTTGTAGATGAAGCGGTAAGCCTCTCTGTTCGCTGGGGAATACCGAAAGTGCTGATCGGCGCCACCGTGGTCAGCCTAGGTACAACCCTACCGGAAGCAACGGTTTCCGTGGCAGCAGCCGTAGGAGGAAATCCTGATGTTGCCCTGGGGAATGCAGTAGGCTCAATTATCTGTGACACCAGCCTCATTATCGGGGTTGCCGCCCTCATACGCCCCCTGCCCATAGAAAAAAGCGTCACCAACAAACAAGGCTGGGTGCATTTTGCCGCTGGGGTATTTCTCGTGCTTACCGCAATCCAGTGGGGTTCTCTATCTACCTTGTTTCAGGAGAATGGAACGATACCGCAGTGGATAGGCTTTCTTTTTCTTTTCCTGCTGGTCATATATATGTACCGGACAACAAAGAAGGCGAAGACAGAAAAGGAGAGCGATGCCGTTGAGGATCTTGAAGCCGGGGGAGTAGAACTTGATGAAATTGATCACGCCTCAACCGTGATGGTAGTTCTCAAATTGGGTTTAGGACTTATTCTGATAATCATCTCCTCGAAGGTGCTCATCCCCGCTGTTCAGGTCACCGCGGTGAAAATCGGCATTCCTAAGTCCATCATTGCCGCAACCCTGGTTGCCTTTGGAACTTCCCTGCCGGAACTCACCACCGCAATTAGTGCTTCAAGAAGAGGGCACGGAGAACTTGCCATTGGAAATGTTATCGGGGCTGATGTGCTTAATGTTCTCTTCGTCGTTGGAGCATCCGCAGCTGTTACCCCCCAGGGGCTGGAAGTACCTTCATACTTTTACTGGTTCCATTTTCCCATCATGCTGCTTATTCTGATGATTTACAGAATTTCTCTCTTTTCACCGACTAATAGAATAAACAGACTGCCCGGAGCCCTGCTTCTCGGATTCTACTTGGTTTTTTCCGTGGCCAGCTACTTGATTATCTGAATTCCTTCCTTGAATTTGCCCCGGCTTCCGTCATGCTCCTGCTTTTCCTCAGAGGAGGCACTTTCTCAGAGCTTAGCCTCAGAGCTTAGCCTCTTTCTCAGGACTTAGGCTCTTTCTCAGGTTCAGTTCTCTGCCGCATGTAACTGGAATATGATGCTAGTCCGCCGCCTGCTTCACATGCTCTTCCAGCCAGTCAATGATAAAAGCAAACACCTC
>JAIPFQ010000117.1:0-7084 GCA_021736605.1 Spirochaetales bacterium
TACATTTTTCCAGAAAGTATCCTGCTCAAGATTCTCATCTTCCTGGTAGAATATCTTCTCATACTCTGCCCCAAGTCTGACGCCCAGCAGTGAACCTAAATCATGTTCAAAACCTAAGCCGAAAACCAGCGACATAGGTATATATGATGCTTCCGCATCTGCTGATGGAGATTCCTGGAGGCCGTCAAGCAGGGCATTCATACCATCAAGGGATGGATCAAAATCATCCAGCAGAGCGGAAACACCGCCGACGGTCTGATCATAATTCGTCATTTGGGTTCCCATGATGTTTTTAGCAGCGACACCGATGGAGAAAAGATCCATCTCATAGATAAATCCCGCATCATATCCTAAGCCGATAGAGAGCTGCAGTTCGATATTATCAGCAGCGTCATCATCATCCATCAAAGTCTCAATTTCCTGTGAATCAAAATATTGTTTCGGAGTGAAACGTGCAATGCCTCTGATATCAGCTCCGGTATAGAGTTTCCCCGGTCCCATAGTGAAGCCATGGGAAAATCCGAAAACTGCAGAAGAAGTTATATCCGGCTTCGTTTCAACGGTCAAAAGAGAGCTGCCGGTCTGATCAAGGAGCGCTTCAGCATCAATGCGAACTCCAAGACCGAAGCCTGCAAGGGCTAAACCACTGCCAAGGGAGAAATTCGTCCCGATGCCGTTGTCAAATTCAATATATTCCAAAACAGGTTCAAAATCTTCTATGTCACCTGAACCGTTATTCAGAATTTCCAGCACTTCCTTAGCTAACTCTTCAGAGGGATGCACATATACAGTCGGACTCAGGGATAGCAGATTCAGTTCATTTTTTCGTGCGATACCTGCGGGGTTGGTAAATAGTGCGTTATAGCCGTAAGCGGCAGTTACTTCCGTACCGCCCATGGACATCATTACTGGATCACTAAACCGCAGCAGAGAATCATCAGTTTTCTCTTCCGCAGCAGCAATTCCTGCTGCGGCGATTACTACAGTAAGAAGCAGCAGGCTTATTCGTATCATCTTCTTCATTACTCAACCCCCTCATCATCTGATCCGTCTTCTATTAGTGAATAGAGTCCAATAATCTTCAGTGCCTTCTTCAGCCTGATCTGCTTGTTTTCAGGCAGCAGCTGCTCCATCAGGTCGGGTTCATCTTCACCAGAAGTATCATCTGAGTCATCATCACCTTCAACAATTGATTTGATTTCATCAGCTGTAAGAACTGAGAGGATTGAGTCAAAATCAAAAACCATATTACCCTCACTATCGGTAGCTGCATAAATTGTAAGCGCCGTATCTGACCTCATCAATTCAATAATACGATAAACTCGTTCGTTCAAATCCAATTCATCTGAAGCTGCAGTTCCAGAGTCCTCAGTGCCTTCAGGAAGAAGAACATCAAAGGCATTCTCCAGAGCAGAAAACATAAAAGAGATAAGTGTATTGACTGCAATTTCCTTTGCCTTCGCAGTGAACTTTCCATCTTTGTAAAATTTTGATCCTTCAACCATTCCGGTCATAACACCTGTATCAGTATCTAATGTATATGCCCATAGAAATTTTCTCGTACTCTCATCAAGTTTTTTAAAGGTGTCAAAAAATTCACCGAAACTGGCAGTCTCTCCCGGCATGGTGTTGAGCAGGTTCTTCAGGATACCGAGCAGCTCTGCAGGATCGACATCTTCATCAGCTTCTTCCGGGAGGAAGAGCTCAGCAAAATCAATAAGACTTGTTGAGTATTTTCCATCAGCGTCATACTCCAGTCCATCAAGAATTCCATAGACTTCGCCTGCCGTCATTTCGTCATCAAAGGAGGTAAGAATTTCTGCAATATCAGAAAGCGGTAAAACAGCATTTTCTGATTCACCACCTTCTTCTACACTGATAATAAGCCCGTTATTATGCAGTTCTACATCTTCAGAAAGATTATTGTAATCTTCAACATCATCAGAAAGCCCTGAATCGGCAGAGCGTGTCTCTGCACTGTGATTGAAGCTCCTCGCATCTCTACCTCCGCTGAGTACACCAAGAAGGTCAGTAAAGATATCATTGATGCCCTCTACAAAGGCCTCAGCATCCTTATTTTTCTTCAGCTGCAGTTCTGCGGCAGCAGCGGCAGCATCCTGAACTGCTTCACGAAGCTTATTCAGTTCGTCATCGCTATAATCACCTGCTCTGTCACCCAGCATTTCATCAAGGGAATCACCGTCATCATCCCCGCTCTCTTCAGCCCCATCATCATCTATCTCGAGATCTTTCTGCAGATCATCTATGAGCATCTGCGCAAGGGAGTCAAGATTGTCTGCAAGAATGGCGATGTCTCCTCCATCTTCCTCAAACTCATCCAGCGTGTCATTTTCGACCATCTCATTGATCTTATCAGTATATTTTTTTAACCCGGCATCTATGACAATATCTTTTTTGCCGGAACCATCTGCACTATCTTCTTCTTTTACCGGGTCAAAAATGGCATTCTGAAGCGCCACAGCATCAATCTTGCCGTCTTCATCAACAACAGTATCAGCCTCATCACCGAAGATTTCATTGGCTGCATCATTCATTTCATCCTGAGAGAAAACAGGTAGATCCTCAAAGCCTTTAAACACATTCAGCTCACATCCAATCAGGCTGAGCAGCAGCACCGCGGAAAAAAACAGCGGCCATATCCTCTTCATACTTTTTCTCCTTCTGCATAAACTTGTAGTTTTTTCTGCATAAACTTGTAGTTTTTTCTGTTTTTCACTCTGCCGCAGAAAATCAGCGGCAGGAAAAATTCGGATAATAATACCTTGTATTACTGTACAGAAACAGTCTGAAAGTATTTATTTTAACATCCGCTTACCTTTAAAAGGGTAAACACCCTATTTTTGATAAAATTACAAATTTTTGCACTTTTTCTGAAAAACACACGGACTGCTGCATACTGTCCATTACTCGGAACTGGTATATCTTAGGCAGCACGAAACTTCTTGCTGCCTTATGAGTAAACCTTATGAGTAAATATGAATAATTAGTTGAACACAAAAAAAACCCGTCAGGGAAACTGCAGATCCTGCATGCTCCCGCGGGTTTTTCATACGTCTTTTTGTTATTCTGTCTTACCGCAGTGCCGCTGTACAGTTACAGCAGCATACCGCAAGTTTCTGAAAACTCTCTAGACACTCTCAGAAATCAGCATGGTCTTCGGATCCAGCTTTACAGCTATTTTCTCCTTTTTCGTTTCATCATGGTCCTTCACAACAGTAAAGGCAACATGCTCGCCGTCAAAGACCAAGCCGATGAGAACATCAATGGTATCCTTAATTTTTTCGATTGTACTTGGAACACCATAGGCATCATACTCTGCCTCATCTGAAAGCGGAGAAAGACTGAACCAGACTTCCAAATTCATTTTCCGGGCAAATTCCTTTATAATACCTATATCTTCACCATGGCCTGTGCCGATACGGTAACCGTCAAACATAACTGCATCTGCGGAGAAACCGCCCTGCTCAATCATTGCCTGCAGACTCGTCAGAATTTGTTTCACCGAAACATTTTCCTGATTAAAATTCATGATAACCCTGTTTTTTATGATCTCATCATGAATATCCATGGCATTATCTAAATGACGCCTTTTTGATATTTCATTAAAGATATCCTCATACCACGCCATTACATGATTAACATTCTGCGAAAAAGAGACATGGATTACATGCTCTCCCCTGAAAAGCTTGTCCGTAGCTATATGGACAAGGCAAGCTGTCTTGCCTACTCCTTTTCGGGAAACAAGAACCCCAAGATTCCCTTTTCCTACCCCGCCATGAATGGACTGCTCAAACACCCGCAGCGGGCTTCGTTTATTCAACTCTTCTTTCACCATCGGTTCATATCCTCCGAATTTGGTTTCATTTCATTATACCATAAGAGAGGTTCAAAGAACATGACAACATGAAAAACATGCAGTACGCCATGCAGAAACCTCTACTCCTATTACAGCACCCGCTACTTACCTGCTTCGGCTCTCTTCTTTTCCTCAAATTCCTTAATCAGCTCTTCGGAAATGCTCTTCGGCACCTTCCCGTATTTAAAGAATTCCATGGTGTATTCAGCCTTTCCCTGGGTTAATGAACGGAGATTCGTGGAATACCCGAACATTTCACTCAGAGGCACCTCTGCTTCAACCACAGAGAAAGCTCCCTCTTCGACGGTACTGATAATAATACCTCGACGCTGATTGATGGAGGCAAAGATATTGCCCTGAAATTCAGTGGGACCTTCCACAGTAACTTTCATGACCGGTTCCATGATCACCGGTTTCGCCTTGCTGTATACTTCCCTGAAAGCTCCGGAGGCGGCAGTCTGAAACGCCATATCCGATGAATCCACAGGATGGGACTGCCCGTCATTGATAGTTACCCGAATATCCACTATGGGGAAGCCTATCAAACCGCCCTTGTCCAGAGACATCTTAAAACCGCGCTCACAAGCAGGAATATATTCTGTCGGAATAGCTCCTCCTTTGATGAGGTTAACAAATTCAAAATTATCTTCTGAATCGGTAAGCGGTTCAATAAAACCTGCAATCCGTCCGTACTGTCCGGAACCACCGGTCTGTTTCTTATGGGTATAGTTGAAGTCAGCTCTCTGCGTAATAGCTTCACGATAGGCAACCTGAGGCTGTCCGACCTCAACCGCCGCCTTATATTCACGCTTCATTCGCTCAATATAGACAGAAAGGTGCAGTTCTCCCATCCCCTGAATAATTGTTTGATTTGATTCAGGATCCACATGGGTTCTGAACGTTGGATCTTCCTTGGAAAATCGGTTCAGAGCCTTCGCCATATTATCTGCAGCATTTTTGTCTATCGGATCTATTGCCAGACTGATAACTGGATTAGGCACAAACATACTTGTCATAGAGAGATTCCGCTCTGTTCCGATAAAACTGTCACCGGACGCGCAGTCAATACCGAAAAGGGCTGCAATATCCCCGCAGCGAGCCTCAGTTATATCTTCCATGGAGCTTGCATGCATTTTTATGAGACGTCCAACCTTGAATTTTTTTCTGGATCTAGAATTAAAAAGTTCTGATCCCTTCTTGATCGTTCCCTGATACACTCTGATATAGGTAAGCTGCCCATATTGTCCATCTTCAAGCTTAAAAGCAAGGGCAACCGGCGGTAAATCATCAACCGGCTCCAGCACCACTTCTTCCTCGTTATTATCCAGATCCAAGGCTACATTTCTTACCTGCGTCGGATTGGGAAGATATTCAACAACCGCATCCATCAGAAGCTGAACACCCTTGTTTTTATATGCTGATCCAAGAAATACCGGTGTCAGTTCGAGAGAAAGGGTTCCCTCTCGTACCGCTTTATAGATCATCTCTTCGGTAACTTCACCCTCAAGCATCGCCTCCATCAATTCATCAGAATACATGGACACCGCGTCCAGCATCTCTTCGTGCTTTTCTTCGGCTTCATCCAGCAGTTCTGCGGGAATTTCCTCTTCCCTGATCAGTTCACCGGAGGGACCGTCAAAATATACGGCTTTCATCTTGACCAGGTCGATGACTCCGTTGTGCTTATCCTCAAGTCCAATCGGAACCTGCATGAGAACAGCATTATGGTCAAGCTTCTCAATGAGCTGATTCTTAACCTTGTAGGGATTTGCCCCGGTACGGTCACATTTATTGATAAATGCGATTCTTGGAACATTATAGCGCTTCATCTGCCGGTCCACCGTTATGGACTGCGACTGCACACCGCCCACTGAACACAGCACTAAAACAGCACCATCCAAGACACGCAGAGAGCGTTCTACCTCAATAGTAAAATCCACATGTCCCGGGGTATCAATAATATTGATATCATACCCTTTCCAATTGACGTTTGTAGCTGCTGAAGCTATGGTAATTCCCCGTTCACGCTCCAATTCCATGGAATCCATGGTGGCGCCTACTCCGTCTTTTCCTCGTACTTCGTGGATAGCGTGGATTCTTTTGGTATAAAACAGCATCCGCTCCGACAAAGTTGTCTTTCCGGAATCGATATGTGCACTAATTCCGATATTCCGCATTTTGGTAATATCTGCCATCTTTTTCCTCTCAACTTATATAAAGATTTTTTCTTGTGTTCTTATTTCAACATGCTTATGCAATGTCAGCTCTTACAACTGAATCATGCATACCCTGTTCGTATTGCATAGAGAATAATTCGTATCATGAAATCAAGGGAGCCGCTCAAAGGCTGTTGAATTCGGTAAGTACAGCTTCCATTATTCCCTGTAAACATTCCCTGTAAACAGAATAGTGTCTTTCAGCACGTAATCTCTAAACTGTACATTTCCGCTCTGCTTGATAAAACATTCTCAATCTAAGCTGTTATCCCTTCTTTCAGTGACTTTGTTCATTTCTGGATGAATAGTATTTTTTCACCGGCTGGAAGTAAAACACATCGGAATCGGAGTTTAGTACAGTTGCCAACTTTTTTCAATACCTTAATTTATAATTTACCATGAGTTATTTGTAAGATTTCTGTTATTTCTTCTCACAAGTTCTTTAAAAAAATTCTCCAAACAGATACTGGAAAAAAGTAACAGACAAGCTGAAATTGAAAATCATGTACAATCGCAGTATGAAAAGAGTTTATCTTCACAAACCAAGATAAAAATTGTAAAAGCCTCTGCTAATATAACAAATATTCATGATCTTGGCAAATCCCTGCACAAAACACTACGGCACCCGTAAATGCATGTTTCTGCAGCAGCTCGGCATTCGTCTCCATCACTGTGAAAAAAATGGGATGACTTGCAGCAAGCTTTATGCTACAAATAAAGAAGGCGGAAGTGGTCAGTTTCTGCGAAAACTGACTCATAATTTGATGGAATTTTTAACGGATTTTTTACGCAAGCTAAAGAAAATTGGACCTGAAGAAAAAAACACGCTAGTAAAGGAGCAGCATTCATGGCAACCATTTTTTCCAAAATTATCGAAGGTGAAATTCCCTCAGTGAACATTTATGAGGATGAAGTCTGCGTAGTCATTCTCGATATCTCCCCAGTAAACAAAGGGCACGCCTTAGTCATAGCCCGGGATGAGTATGAAACC
>JAIPFQ010000118.1:0-7061 GCA_021736605.1 Spirochaetales bacterium
GCCCTGTTTCAGGAGGACATCAAGTATACCCTGGCATATTCATCCATGGGGCAGGTGGGATATATGCTCCTCTCATTTTCTCTGATGACTCAGCTGGGCTGGACGAACAGCCTCTATCTGGCGGTGACCCACCTCCTCTTTAAGGGAATGCTCTTCATAGCAGTCGCTGGTGTTGTTCGCCGCACAGGAACCAGGCTGATGTATCAGATGGGGGGGCTTATCAGTCGCATGCCCTTCAGTTTTATTACTGTTCTCATCGGTATTATTGCACTTTCCGGCGTGCCCCCGCTTACCGGATTCGGCGGAAAATGGATGCTCTATACCGCCCTCATCGAAAAAGGATGGTATCTTGATGCTGCCGCTGCCATGTTCGCCTCCGGAATTGCGTTTCTCTACCTTTTCCGACTGATACACTCCATTTTTCTCGGACAGCTGAAAACAATACATCGCGATATAAATGAGGCGCCGATCTGGTACCTCATACCGCAGGCTGCAGGCATCATCGGTATTATGATTTTTTCTATGTATCCGAATCTGCTGATACAGCCTCTGCAGGCGGCGACGGCTCCCTATTTTACGGGAGCTCTTACCGGAACCTTTAACTGGGACGGCTATACAGTTATCTCTACCCTGGGATATTGGAACGGCAATGCAGTGATGTATGTAACTATGGGGGTCTTTATTATTCCTCTTCTCTGGCTGCTGCTGATGCAGAGAAAACATACCCGCAAAGTGGGACAGCTGAATATTGTCTATGCTGCTGAACGTCCGGAACGTCCTGAAACAACACATTATGCGTACAACTTTTTCGCCCCGTATCGCTCAGCCCTGGGTTCATTTCTGACTCCCTGGACTTCGAGATTCTGGAACGGGGTAACACATACCGTGAACGTTATCGGTTCTTCATTACGGAGAATCTATACCGGAAACGGGCAAACCTATGCACTCCATATTCTGCTGTACACAGCAATACTGGGGCTGCTTCTGAGAGGGGGAATTTAATTCCATGCATGAAATTGCAGTAAAAGCACTATATACGCTGATTTCACTTTTTGTCATTACCAATTACGGTCTGCTTCTGGGCGGAACCATGGCCCGGGTACGGGCAAAAGTTCAGGGAAGGATAGGCCAGCCGGTATGGCAGCCGTACATTGACATCATCAAAAACAATGTTCTCAGAACTGGCATCCACCATGGGGTGATGTTTTATCTGGGGCCAGTGTTTCGTCTTGCCGGAGGTTTGGGAACCTATCTCTTTATACCCGCTGTTTACGGGTCTGTGGTCTTCTCAAATTTCTCTTTTTCCGGTGATCTGCTGCTGGTGATGTACTTCATCTTTTTCGGACAGTTGGGAATGGCTTTAGGGGCAGGACAAAGCGGTCATCCCTACAGCCCAATTGGGGTTTCCCGCGGGCTGGCTCAAATGACTGCCTTCGAGCTGCCCTTCGGACTGGCGGTGATCGCCATTGCGTCTCAGTACGGAACTCTTTCCATAACTGAAATTGTAGCTGCGCAGCAGGGGGGGATTCTTCAGTGGGCAGCTTTTACGAATCCACTTGCGATGATTGCTGGAATGATCTCCTTTCTGGGAATGAGTATGGGAAATCCCTTCAGTATCGTTATTGCCCCCCAGGAAATTCCTATTGGGCCTCCAACTGAAATGCATGCAAGTTTTCTTGGAATGCTCCAGACGAACCGGGCTATTTTCAATGGAGCTAAGCTTGTGCTGTTCATGAATCTTTTTTTTGGAGGAGCGGTATCCATTCCGATCATGGTGGTGAAGACCTTTCTCATCTATTTTTATACCGTTTTTGTGGGGGCGTCATTTCCTAGGTTCCGACCGGAGCAGTCAATTCGTTTTTTTCTCGGAATCCCGACACTTATCGGGATAGCGGCGGTTGTGCTGCAGATGCTGTAAGCTGAATTGCTTTTAACGGGCTGCAGCTGGAATGATTGGTCCCCTGCTGGGATTGGGATCTACTGCAGAGACTTTTGTGTGAAGGAGATAGGGTGATGAAAAAGGAACAGGAGCTCCGCATTAAGCGGCGGGAGCAGCTGAGCAGTATTGAAACTGAGTTGAAACTTGCAAATAAAGATATTGAGACTGGGGATGCCTCCTGCTTTTGTGATTCCCGGCCTGAAGTGATTGCTCCGTATAGGGGGATCCTTGAACGCTTTGCGAACTGGGCACGGGCGGAGTCCTTGTGGATTTTAGGCTTCGGGACCGGCTGCGGTGCTATAGAGTTAAGACCGCTGATGACCTCACGATTCGATATGTACCGCTATGGTATACAGCCGAGGCCCACACCGCGACAGGCAGGGGTTTTTGTTATCGGCGGTTATGCTTCTGTAAAAACAATGAAGCGTATTGTACGGAGTTATGAACAGATGCAGGGACCGAAATTCGTACTCGGCTTAGGCAGCTGTACTATCAATGGCGGTATGTACTGGGACAGCTATAACACAATAAATCGTCTTGATTACTATATCCCTGTTGATGTATATATCGCCGGCTGTATGCCCCGGCCTGAAGCTCTTTTGGCCGGCTTCAATAAACTCAAGGCAATGATTAAAGCAGGCCAGTGTGACGGCATGAATCAGTATGCTGAACATTTTGACTGGTACAAGGCGAACCAGAAGAAAATCATCAAGCACTGGGATATGCCGGATTACAATTGGTAGGGAGATGAGAATATGCAGGATATGGCAGATGTACAGAATCGGGAAAACCTACAGAATCGGGAAAACCTACAGAATCAGGAAAACCTACAGAATCAGGAAAACCTACAGGATATGAAGAAGCTTCAGGATATGAAGAAGACAGCAGATAAAATATCAGCACTGAAAAATCGTTTTGAAATCTCCTTTCCGAGATTAGAGAATCGGGATGACCTGCTTTTTGTCATAGCGGCGGAGCAGCATGCGGTCCCCTTTATCACATGGCTGCGGGATATGGAATCCTATACCCATCTAGTCTTTTTTACCGCTGTGGATTTTATTGAAGACGGCCTGTTTCAGCTGACCTATATGCTTCATAATTATCAGCTTCATCATGATATAGCGGTGCTGGTAATGATTTCCCGAGACGAGCCGGTGATGGAATCCATTCATCATCTCTGGCCGCACGCGGCTACCTATCAGCAGGAGTTGTTTGAAATGTACGGGATTGAATTCCCCGGAAGTCCCAGACTGTATGAGGACTTTGCCTTGGAGGGGTGGCAGGATATCCCCCCCATGAGGCGAGAATTCGATACTCGTGCGTATTCCGAAGAGACGTATTTTCCGCGTCCTGGAAGAAAAACATTTGATACTGTGGAGTATATGAAGGAACAACTCTATCCAGGGGAGGCGGAATCATGGTAGACAAGCGCTTAAAACGCAGTGCGGAAGCATCAGCATATAAAAAAATGGAGCCTGAACCGGTGGATAATCCCAAATTCCCGCCCGTGAAGGATGGTGCATCTCAATATGATCTCAACTCGGGAAAATATCTGAAAGTGTGGCAGGGGCCGCAGCATCCGGGAATTACGGGAAATATGTCCTTAGAACTGGTGACAACGGGAGATCGAATTGTAGAGTGCAGGACCCATGTGGGGTATCTGCATCGTGGATTTGAGAAGCTGATGGAACGCCGCAAGTACATTCAGTGCTTTCCGCTAGTGTGCAGGATTTGCGTGCCGGAACCGGATTTTAATGAGTATTTATTTGCTGCTGGAGCTGAGGAGCTTGCCGGGGTGGAGATTCCGGAAAAGGCTGTCTGGCTGAGAACTCTGACGCTGGAAATGGCTAGACTGACCTCATTTTTAATGTGGATAGGCGGTCAAATCGGTGCTTTCGGGATGGGAACCATCGGTCAGTGGACGGTGACCATGCGGGACTACATGCTTGATCGGTTTGAGGAGCTGACCGGGGGACGGATTTATCATATGTATATTATTCCCGGTGGGGTCAGGGCTGATGTCCCCCAAGGTTTTTTCGGGCGCATGGAGGAGACATTGCGCAAAGTTGAGCGGGTTATGGATGATATTGAACTGACAATGTTCCATAATGCTGTTTTCAAAAAGCGTGCAGAGGGACTTGGGGTGATTGATCCAGCTCTGGTCGATGTATACGGGGTTACTGGTCCGAATGCCAGGGCGAGCGGCGTACGCAGGGATGTTCGTAAGGATTCTCCCTACCTTGTGTATGATCAGCTGGATTTTTCCATTGTTACTGATGAAAAGGGTGATGCCTATGCGCGGGCGTGGGTTCGTTACCAGGAGATGCGCCAGTCAATTGATCTCATTCGCCAGATTATGGCAAAGATGCCGAAGGGGGAAAAAGGCGGACCGTTTTTCGAGAAACTACCGAATGTGCTCCATTGGAAGATTCCAGCTGGACAGACTTACAAGCGAGCTGAATGCACCAGGGGCGAATACGGGTTTTTTATGGTTTCTGATGGTTCAGAGTACCCGCGACGGGTTTATGTACGGGGTCCCAGCTACTCCCATGCTATTGCCCTGATGGAACAGATTGCGGTAGGAGCAAATATTTCTGATACAGCTGGTTTGATGGTGTCTCTGCACACCTATCCCCCGGAGATTGAGAGATAAGTGAGGTACAGTCCATGAGTTTGAAAGATATCGCAGCTCCATTTTCAGTTTGGAAGCGGGCATTTGAGAAACCCTATACAACTATGAAACCTCTGGACGAGCGTCCGGGTGCGGATCGCTATAGAGGATTCCATATAAACGATACTGATATCTGTATCGGCTGCGGAACCTGTGAAGAAATTTGTCAGAATGAGGCAATTGATCTGGTTCCAGTAAAAGAAACGCGCCATGGCGATTCCGGACTTCGACCAAAAATCGATTACGGCCGCTGCTGCTGGTGTGCTCTTTGTGTTGATATCTGCCCCACCGGCTCTTTAGGGATGAGTAATGAATACGTGTGGGTCGACAGCGATCCGGAGGTCTTTCGATTTATTCCCGGGCATGATGCTAAGCCATGGAATGATGCTGAGCTGGGATATCGTCGGGCAGAGGGCTATGATCTTCTGGAGGGGCAGAGGGTGCCGATGCCCATGCTGTCCTTTGCGGAGAGTCAGAAAAGTTTTATTGAAATGGTTCAGGGCTACTCTGCTGAGCAGGCTAAGAAAGAGGCCGATCGCTGTATTGCCTGCGGTATCTGTGTTGCCACCTGTCCGGCTCATATGAAAGTTCCGGAGTACATACAAGCTATTCGTGAGGATGATATGGCGGAAGGTCTGCGGATCGTCTACAATGCGAATCCGCTGCCGGCGTCCTGCGGGAGGGTCTGTTCCCATTCCTGTGAATATGTTTGTGCGGTTAAGCACAAAGGGGAAGCCCTCTCCATACGCTGGCTGAAGCGCTATATTATTGATCAGATCTATCTGGGAGATTACCGGAAGATTCTGGAAGAGGCTGCCCCGGAAAACGGCAAACGTATTGCTGTGATAGGATCGGGACCGGGAGGATTGAGTGCTGCATACTATCTGCGGCTGTTGGGATATGCTGTAACGATTTTTGATGCTAACGAAAAGGCCGGGGGTATGCTGCGTTATGGTATTCCTGAATACCGCCTCCCTTACGATCAGGTTGAGAAGGATATTGTCTATATTCAGGAACTGGGGGTAGAAGTGCGGCAGAATACTGCTATTGGATCTGATCTTCCCTTTCAGGATCTCTATGACAGCTATGATGCCCTCTTTTTCTCGACTGGTTTGAGTGTTCCGTACGGCCTGAATATTGCCGGGGAAGATTTACCTGGGGTGCTTTCAGGGCTGGATGTTCTGGATGATGTAACAAAGGGTAAAACACCGGATGCCGGTTCTTCAGTTGTCGTTATCGGCGGGGGGAATGTGGCTATGGATGCTTCCCGAACGCTTCGCAGGTATGGTGCTGAAGTGACGATTCTCTATCGCCGTCGGGAGGAGGATATGCCTGCTGATGAGGAGGAAATTCACGAATCTCAGGGAGAGGGCTGCCGTCTGCTTACACAGGCTATTCCGCTGCGGATTGAAAAGGGTGACCGAACACGGCTGAAACTTTTCTGGGGTAAGGCTGAAATGGTTCCGGATGGAGAGGGACGCCGTCCGAAACCAGTTCTTATTGAGGGTTCCGAGGAAATGATTGAGTGTGATACGCTTATTCCGGCTATTGGTCAGTCTGCTGATTACTCTTTTCTTCCCGAGGCTATTGAAAAAAAGCTGCAGTTCCATCGCGGCTATGTTGATGTGAATGAGTTTTATCAGACGGGGGATACAAAAATTTATGCCGGCGGCGATATTGCAAACCCGAAAAGGGATGCGATTAGTGCAATTGCCAATGGGCACTCCTCTGCTAAGGGTATTGATCTGTATCTGCAGAATTTTGCCGAAAATCTCGATGGTTTTTAGGCTTCATGGAACGACTTTTTGTGTCCTGTTCTGTTCTGTTCTGTTCTGTTATGTTCTGTTCTGTTCTGTCATGTCCTTTTGTGTCCTTTTTTTGTCCTGTAAGGAGTTCCTGCTTTGCGCTTTCAATAACGGTTCTCAAAAGTTCCAGCAATCTGTATACTATGGTTGCTGCGTGATTGCTGCGTGATTGCTTTATGGGTGCTGCATGGGTGCTGCATGGTTTGAGTTTTATCTTGTAATGAAAGTTCGGACGAGACTCATGATACATACATACAGTAGTGACAGATGAAAACAGGACAGATTCCCGGAGGGTTGAGAAGATGGAAAATACGCATAAAACTGAAACTATTGAAAAAATTAAAGCGCGTTTCTCCGAAGACCGCTGTTCTCAAGTAGCTAGAATGATGTCTATAATGTCTAATCCTATCCGTTTTCATATCCTCTGTGCGCTCTCTTTTGAGCCTTTTACCGTTTCAGAGCTGGTAGAGCTTTCTGGTGCACGGTTATCTAATGTATCTCAGCAGCTTAAGATGATGACTCTGGCTGGCTATTTGGTTAAGGAGAGGCGTGGTAAACAAATATATTATCAACTTCAGGAGAAGCGTATATCCCAGCTTCTTGGGGAACTTGAGAAAATGTTTCCTGTTCATGTAGATGATTAGTA
>JAIPFQ010000119.1:0-6907 GCA_021736605.1 Spirochaetales bacterium
AAAATCGCCTTCCGCAATTTTAAACTCCTCAAACACTATGGCAAGAGAGAGATACTGGCTGCGGATACGCGCCTGCAGGTCCCGTAAAGTCTCCTGAACGCCCAGGACAGCTTCAGCGAGCTTTGCCTCAGCCTGCTTCATCTGTTCCTTCTGCACAGCGGATGTAAATTCCTTCTGCTTCCTCAGCAGATCTGGAACCTGCAGAGTCACGGAAAACGAGAGTGTCGGATTGGAGTCGCTGGAAAAAAGTTTTGTAAAGGATTCACCCAAATCAGAATATCCCGTCTCTCCGGCAGGATACTTTGGAGACAGGTTTAATGCTAAGCCGAGCCGGGGGGCATCCGCCGGGCTGCCGAGCAGCTTATCCAGTTCCGCCTTCCTTTTATCACGCAGCGCAGTCTGGTAATTAGAATCATGCTTCAGAACTCGATTGTAGAGCTCCCCATTTTCTATAAGTCTGAATTCACCATCCTGAATGAACTCGGTCACCCTTCCATCCGGCATCATCAGAAGTTCCAGGATCTTCCGGATATCTCCGTTCCAGATCTCCTCAATGGAAATTTCAACCTGGGAAATTTCCTTGTTTATATCGGTAAGGTCCAGGAGCAGTTCATCAAAATCGAGCTCTTCTCTCTTCAGCTGCAGCGAACTGATGACACCTCGCTTCAAATCAGCCTTCGCCTGCTCAAGATCATTCCGGGCAAGCTCAATCTGCTCTTGCAGGATCCAGCGATTTTCCAGAAGGGACTGGCGCATATGAAAAAGCCGCAAGCCCTGCAGGAGCAGCTGGCTTCTAGCAGTATTATACGCCTTCTGAGTCCCAGTTCGGTCAAGCTCCGCCTTCTCCAGAGTATTGGCAGCGTGATCAGAGCGTATCACCCCCGGCCCCTGAAACAGGGGCTGATTAAAGCTCAGTCCCAGAGAGGGATTCTGCTGCCACTCCCAGTCTTCTCCTTCCTTAAGGGAATAGCTAGTCGACTGATTCAGCGATGCCGAGAGGTTTCCAGCGGTGGGAAGATCGTAAGAGGCGCTCAAGCCGGCTCCGAAACTGTGGCTTTCGACCAGGGAAGTCGAAGGGGGAGCAGCTGTAAAATCGCTTGTTTCGATCCGGCTGTAGCTGTAGAGGGGCGTCTGAGCAGGATCGGTGACGATGGAGAAATTCGGGAACCTGCTCTGCTCAAGATTTTTCACCTGAGCTTCCTGAATCCTTGAAGCCGACTCCAACTGGTCTAAACTGGGCGTTCCCTTATCAAGGGTAGCGTCAAGCATAGCAATCATATCGGTAAAACTCACAGCCTGCTGCTCAGCGGAATTCATTGCCCATTCATCAAGAAAATTTTCAATATCCGATACATCCAATTGACTCGTATCAATTTCTCGGGAACGGCCTTCGCTGAAGGAGTAGAGTTCAGGATATCCCGATACGAAGGACCCTGGAAGAGCTGCTCCATCATCCGCAGTTTCCGCATGAATAAACCCGCCTGGACTGAACAGGCCTGAAAGGACGAGAGCCCCGAGTCCAAGCAGCAGGCCTGCAAAGGCAGTTTCTGAAGTTTTCAGCTGTTTTGCATGGTTAAGTCTTCTTTTCACGCCTCCCCTCCTTTTCGGTCGTCCTGAAGCAGACTTAGCGCTGCTTTCCCCCCCATCACCCTTTTTAGCTTTTTTATCAAAGAAGAGGCCGTAGAGCAGGGGTATAATGATTAAAGCGGTCAGGGTAGAAAAAATTAAGCCGAAAATAATGGTGCTTGCCATAGGTCCCCAGACCACAGATGTTCCTCCAATACCGATTGCCGTGGGCAGAAGCCCCATGATAGTGGTGAGAGACGTAAGTACGATAGGACGCAAGCGTGTTCCCGCTGCCTGGAGGACAGCTTCTCGTACGGGCAGCCCCTGCTCCTTCCTGAGTTCATTAATAAAACTAATCAGTACTATGGCATCATTTACAGCAATCCCCGCCAGGGCAACACCGGCATACAATACTGTAGTGGAAAAGGGGGTCCCGGAAACAGCTAGGAAGAGCACAACCCCCACAAAGGCAAAGGGGATAGCAAAGATAATGAGGAAGGGCTGCTTGTAACTGTTAAACTGCGTTCCCAGAATCAGGTAGATCAGGAAAATCCCCAAGAGGAAGACCCGCAGAATATCAAGCAGAAGATCCTGAAACTCGCTGAACTCGCCGCCCACAGCAAATGAAGTTTCGGGAAACTCTGCCGCCAGTTCTTCATTCCAGAGCTCCTCTAGAGAAGCATTCACTTCCCCTAAATCGACACTGTCCAGAGCATCGGCTGAGATGGTAATTTCCCGTTTCCCGTCCAGTCTGCGAATGCTTCCTACGGAGATATCCTGCACGACCCGGGCAACACTGGTAAAAGGAACCAGTCGGCCATCTTCAGTTGGAATAAGAGCCTGTTCCAGCTCCTCGTAATTTCTTGCTTTCCCTGATTCAAACTGCAGGACTACATCTATCTCCTTGTTATTCGTAAAAAAGCTTCCCACGGGAATACCGTCAAACCGCGCCCGAATATAATTACCCAGAGTACCAACGCTGATTCCCAATGCTGAAGCGCGTTCCTGATTGACCCGGATCCTCAACTCAGGACTTCCGGCGGAATAATCATCCTCCACATTGGATACACCTTCAATGCTGCTGAGACTAGCCTGCAGCTTGTTTGAAGCAGAAATCAGCTGTTCGTAGTTATCACCATAGACCCGAAAACTCAATGCAGCAGATGTGGGCGGCCCGTTCTGCGCCTTTCGAAAAAGGACCTGCTCAGGGCCGGGAATATAGTAGGTCTCCCATTCGGTTTCAGTGATGATATCATCGATACTGCGCTGCCGACCTTCATCCTTTTCAGTCAGATCCACAAGAATCTGGGCAACATTGGAGTTGTTTGTACTGCCCGTTCCTCCCAGGGCCGTTCCTACGCTGGATAGAATTGAGAGCACTTCACCATTGCCCCGCTTCGGCAGGAGTACTGATTCAAACTCCTCCACCACCCGGTTCGTCTCTTCCAGGGGTGTACCGGTGGGCATGCTGATATCGATAGTAAAATAACTGTAATCCTCAGCTGAGAAAAGATCCTGCTGAAGACCGCCGATGAGGCTGAAACTGCCGATTGCAATAAGAAGCACAAGAATGAGTACCAGCCCTTTACGATTGTAGGCATGGAAGATTAACTTGTCGTAACGTTTTCTGACACTGGTGAACCAGCTTCCCGGTTCTCTCTTCTCCTTCTTTCTCTTTTTCTCCTTCTTTCTCTTTTTCCCCTTCTTTTCAGATCTATCCTTTCCCCAATCTGCAAAATGGCTGGGCAGGAAGAATAAAGCTTCACCGGTACTTGCAATCAGAGCTATGGCTACGGTTAGGGGAATAACCCGAAGAAACTTTCCGATAGTTCCCGGTATGATCATCAGCGGAAGGAACGCGGCAACAGTGGTGGCTGTAGCGGCAATCACAGGAAGAACAACCTGGTTGGTTCCGATTATAGCTGCATCATGACGGAGTAGACCGTTCTGACGAAGGCGGTATGAATTTTCTATTATGACAATAGCGTGGTCTACGATAAGTCCCAGTACAAGAACCAGGCCGAAGAGGGTATTTGTGTTCACCGTCTCACCAAAGAGGTCCAAAGCGAGAAATGTCAGGGCAAAGGTGACAGGAATACCCAGAGCGGTAATCATTGCATTTCTAAGCCCAATGAAAAGCCAAAGAATAACCACCAGCAGAAACAGCCCCATGAGAGCATTTGAAGTGAGGACAGAGAGACTTGATGCAATCTGAACCGTAGAATCGTTGAAAAGAGTTAAGTTGATCCCCCAGGGGATCTCCTTTTCAGCCTCTTCAACAATCAGTCGTGTCCCGGACACCACATCCACCGAGCTGCCGCCGGGTATTTTAGTAATTCGGAGACTTATTGCTTTGTCTCCATTGAAGCGTGTTTTCGGCGAATCAGGATCAACTCCGTCAATGACTTGTACGACATCATCAACTCGGACAATCCCTCCGGTTTCATCGGATCTTCGAACGATAATATCGGAAAAATCCTCTGCAGACTCCACATCGCCTATGGTTCTCAGCAGATACTCACGGCTTGCAGTTGTCAGAGTCCCCCCCGGTACCGTCTGATTCTGGTCCTGCACTGCCCGAAGCAGTTCTCCCGTAGTCATGCCGAGGGCCTGCATCCGCTCGGGGTCAGCATCCAGGATGATCTGCCGCTCCGGAGCGCCAACCAGCTCAACATTGGAAACATCCTTAACTCGAAGGAGCTTATCACGGAGTTTTTCAGCCTCATCACGCAGTTCCAGATTCGGGATGTCTCCGCTTACGACGACTTCAATTACGGGTAGAAAATCTGCAGAAGAGAAGTCATCCACCTCACTGGAAAGAATGCCGTCGGGAAGGTCCACCTGACTGAAACGCGTCTGCGACTCCTGGTAGAGAGCTCTGAACTCATCCTTTGAAATACCGTCATCAAACTCTACCCTCACCACAGAGAGCCCCTCACTGGTGGTTGAAACAATCTGTTTCAGACGATCAATACCCTGAAACTGATTTTCCACAGGAATAGTGACAGTCTCTTCCATGTCTTCAGCACTGACGCCGGGATAGGGAACAATCACGTTAACCCAGTAGAAGGGAACTTCGGCAAACTGTTCCTGGGGAAGCCGTATCAGACTGAAAATACCCAGAGCAAGTACAGTTATCATCAGAATATTTACCAGTACCGGATTTCTTACAGAGAATTTCCCAATGCTGAAACCCTTCATGGATTCTTCTAATTCAGTATGTGTATGCCTATCGTTCCTGCTTGTATCCATGCTCCCCCCTTCCTACTCTGAAGCCCTTGAAACGCCGGCATGTACCGAATCAGCTGCATCCGGACCAGCCCGCATACCGCTCTCCCTTGTCTCAGCAGCATCTGCAGTCGGGGCTCCTGAAACAGCTGCATCTCCGCTTTGGACTCGACTCAGCCCGCTTACCAGCACTGAATAATCCAGCAAGTTGAGATCACTTTCCAAGGGTTCAACTGCTGTAAGATTACCGTATCTGTCAATAATTTCGATTTCAACTATCCGGACAGTCTCATCCTCAACTATAAAAACATACGTTTTTCCATTTCGATATACCAAGGATGCTCCCGGAACAACGGTATACATTTCAGCATCCCTATTGATGATAATCACTTCAGCACTCATTCCCGCTTTGAGAATTTCCGGTGCGGGATTAGGAAAATCAACCAGGACCGTCCAGCTTCCTGTTCGCGTATCGCTCCCTGCACTAATTGCCTTGACAACACCCTTGGCAGTAAAGACTCTTTTCGGTGTATCTATACGTATTTCTGCTTCGTAGCCCTCCCGTACCAGCAGTATCTGATCCTGTCCCAGGGACAGCCGAATTCTGAGGTTTTCCAAATCAACAACCCTGGCTAACTGCTGTCCAGGCTGAACCTGATCACCAATTACTAGATCCGGACTCTTCTGGGCAACACTCCCTTTTATGGGCGATGTTATCCGAGTATTACGCAGGGCTTCCCTCGCCTGGGCAAGCTGCGCCTCCAGACCGTTCAATGAAGCTCTTGCCTGGGTAAGCTGTGAAGCTGAAAGAGCACCCCGTTCATAGGTCTCTTCTTTTGATGCCAAATCAGCCTTCGCAGTTTCGTACTGCTGCTCAAGCTGGAGCACATTCAATTCGGCTATGGTGTTATCCAGGGTAAGAAGCACCTGGCCTTCTGAAATTTCATCACCCAGTTCAAATGAGATTTTTTTTATGTCTCCGGCTGTTTTTGCCCTGACAGCGGCTTCCTGCTGCCCTGAAATAATGCCGCTGCCGAAAATCCTGCTCCGGAGTGCGGCTTGCTCTACAGGCACTGCAGATGAAACAAGGGGAGCGTAATCTGTCGCTCCGGTAACAGCATCAGAATCATTCCAGGATGTATCAGAAGCAGCTGAAGCGGTTTCTGAGCTGCTGGCTGAAGGTGCTTCATCTCCTCCTGTCTCACCGGAACATGAGGAGATAAGAATTCCTATGAGCAGCAGCAGAACTGCGGCGCTGAATTTTTTGCGTTTGTGGAAAAAGCCTTTCATGCTTTCTTTTTTATCGCTTACAAGAGCAGCTAATCTATGAATATCAATTATCATAATCCAATTCCCCCATAAAATAATTATCTGAAAATGCATATCTGATAAAATCTGCATGAAATTCAGCTTTGCACAGTCTCTATATTCAATCAGCCGTTAGAAGCTGCATATGAGCAGGTCAAGGAAATCATACCTGTATATAAAGAGTAATGTGGAAGAGAATAAAAGGCAAACAGAAAAAAACCAGGCTTCCTATTTTCCTACAAATCTACAATTTTTTCCTGACTCAAAGCTTAGTGATTAAGCAGTATTATTTCTGCAGGGAAGTTTTTATAATTTTTTCAGAATCAAAGCCTTTTTCTTCAAGACGATTTACAATAGTGTTATAGATTTCCGTATCCAAAGCAGGGGTTCTGCTGAGAATCCAGAGGGTATTCTTCTTTGGAGTAGTCACCGCTGCCCAGGCATAATTCTCTTCATCCAGTTCAATAATCAGGTAATTCGCAGGGAAAAGCCCGAAGAACCATACCCGCAGCCAGCTCCCCTCCGGGTTCTTAGGTTTTGCTGTCGCTCGAACCTGCTGGCTGTACGTTCCGCCGTATTCCTTATCCCAGCAGCGGTTCAGCACCGAAATCCTGCCATTCTCCTCCAGAGTATACTCCGCAGTGGAAACCCCGCACTCACCGCGCTGAAAGGAGTGTGGATACCGGGCGACCTGATACCAGAGCCCGGCATATCTCTTCAGATCAACTTGAGGAACCAGAATGGAGGGAACTTTTTCCGGCAGCGATGCGGCACAACTTGTCATCACTGTCAGAACTGCCATGAT
>JAIPFQ010000120.1:0-6862 GCA_021736605.1 Spirochaetales bacterium
CATATCTCCACAGTTCATCGGGCAATTGATCCGAGAATCAGGCTGAAGCAGCTTCGGACCATCACGAATTACGGATTTGAAGCCTACTTGGTGACGGCAGACCCAGCGGCAAGCTATGATGACGGTGTACGGGTGCTCAGTATTGCGGACAGGGAGCACGGCCGTTGGAGGAGGGTCTGTATAACTGCACCCTTGGCTATCTGGAAGGCGCTGCGGATCCCTGCGGAAATCTATCATTTTCACGATCCGGAGCTCCTGCCGTGGGCGTGGCTCCTGCTGCTCCGGCGGGTTCCCGTTATATACGACGTGCATGAAGATTATTCTCTGGCTTTGAATCAGAAATTTTACCTGCCGATGCGGCTGCGGAGGCTCGGCTCAGCGGGTATCGGCAAGCTGGAAAAAGCATTAGCCGCGCCCTTCAGCATCATCATAGCGGAACATTGCTATAAGAAGCGCTTCCCCAAGTCCTGGGAGATCCTGAATTATCCGTCCCGGGAACTGGTGGAGCGCGGTGATGCCCTGGATCCTAGCAGTACGCATCTGCTCTATACAGGGAATATCACCATTGAGCGGGGGGTGCTTAATCTAGTCCGTCTCGTTCGTGAGCTGCCGGAGATTGAATTGACCCTTGCGGGGGAGTGCAAGGCGCCGGTGCTTGAGAAGATTCGGGAGCTTATCGGAAGCGCTGCTGACCGATTGCATATTGTGGGAGAAGGCCGGTTTGTGCCCTTTGAGGAGATCCAGGCGCTGTATACGGAAAAGAGGTGGCTGGCGGGGATTGTGCTTATTTCAGAATCAGAGCATTACCGGGAAAAGCAGCTGACAAAATTCTTTGAATACATGGCCGCGGGTCTGCCGATTATTGCATCAGATTTTCCTGCGTGGCGGAAACTGATTGAGGATCAGGGAGTCGGCTTCTGTGTTGATCCGGAAGATATGGGCGAAGTGAAAAAAACTATACGATACCTGAATGAACATCAGGATGAGACGAGAGAAATGGGCCGAAAAGGGCGGAATCTTGTGAAGAACAAATATTCATGGGAATTAGAGGGTGAACACTTGATTTCTTTGTATCGGGGGAGTAGGATAAAATAATGACTCGCATGGATTCATATTATGTCACGGAAAAGGAACGCAGTTCAGAGCACGATGCTGCAGATGTAAAGGGGGAGTCCTCAGCAGCCTTTCTAGTGTCGGTAATTACACCCGCCTATAACGAAGCCCCCTTTCTTCGCAGAGTTGTGGAATCTGTGGCAGCTCAAACCGTACCGGTTTACGAACATATCATCATAAACGATGGCTCCCAGGATCAGTCAGCGGATATATTAAAGACTCTGGAGGCTGAGTTTCCGAACCTTATTGTCATTACCAAGAAGCGGGGCGGGGCTGCATCAGCCAGAAATATGGGAATAAAAATTGCAAAAGGCCGCTATATTGCTTTTCTTGATGCCGATGATATCTGGTATGACCGCAAGATTGAGCGGCAGATAGAGTTTATGGAGGCCGAAGGCTGTCTCTTCTCATACGGCGACTATATTGAGACGGGAAAGCATTTTTTTAGAACCAGAGTTAAGAAATATGTAATGCCGATGAAGGTTGGGCATAAACAGCTGCTGCACGGCTGTCCTATCGGATGTCTAACGGCAGCCTACAATCAGGACAAACTGGGAAAGCAGTATCTGCCGCATATGAAATCGGGGCATGACTGGGGGCTCTGGCTTGATATGACCCGCAGCGGGCTGTATGCCCATAAGTATCCCGGTGTAGAGGCGGAATACTCCAATGGTAGATTTTCTTTATCCAGCCGAAAGTTTAAAAAAATGAAGAACATCTACCGCATCTACCGTACCAACGAGCAGTTATCACGGGCACGGAGCACGTATGAAACTGTGGTGCATGTAACGACTGCCGCGGCAAAGAAGCTCCGGCTGATCTACAATAAGTAGCTGATCTAATAAGTAGCTGATCTGCAATAAGTAGCTTAAAGCTCATATGCTGCTGGGGTACCATACATTGTCGCTTTTAAAAAAACAGCCTGAATAGCCTGGTAAAAAAGCTTCACATTTTCCTAAACCCGCCTTTTACCTCCACCAAAAAAACGAGTACAATACGCACATGATGTATCTGCTGGCACTGCGAAATGTGCTGCGGAATTTCCGGCGACTTGCAGCCATGATGCTTACCATTACGGTGATTTTTATGCTGCTGATCATCGGAAACGCCGTACTTACTACTACAAGAAATTCGCTCTACGAAGTCTATGCGCAAAGCGTCTCCGGGGATATGACCGTGGGCGCAGCTGGAGCAGTGGAGGAGAGCAATTTTACCATTTTCGGATCAGATCGGCTCTTAGTGGGGCAGTATCTGATAGCTCCCACCTTGGCAGATGCTTCCGGCTTGAAAAAAACGCTGGAAAGCTATTCGGAGATCGCGGGGACCGCAGGACTGGTGAGCTCGGCTGCCCGGGTTGAAATTGGGAGGCAGAAGGAAGATCTTACCGTCTTCGGTGTGGATTTCGGCGAGTACCCCCAGGTCGTAAGCGGCCTCAAACTGGTGGAAGGGAGATTCCCTGAGGCTGGAGAACCTGGCATAATCATTCAGGCTCAGAAGGGGGAAGCTCAGAGCGGAAAGGAACAGGGATGGAAGGATGCTTCGGATTTGATCGGCGAAAAGGCCCTGCTCTCAGCGTCGAACGGCAGAAATTTCACCCTCCGGGAAGTGCCCGTCACGGGGGTTTTTGCCTATCCTGTGGACGATTCGCTCCTGAATGCACTTGTCATTGTCGATGCTGAAACGAGCAGAGCCCTGAACGGCTATCTCTACGACGCTGAATCTGAGGCTGCCCTCACTGAGGAAGATAAGAGCTTATTAGGGGCAGATGATTTTGATGATTTCTTCACCGCTTTTGATGAGGATTCTGGTGATGAGCTCGACAAACCCAATGAGTCTGTGAATATTCAGAAAATTGAGGAAGCTGATGAAGCAGAGGAGGCTGAAAAATCTGAGGAAGGAGCGGCTTCGCTAAATTCGGGAGAACTTTCGGTGAATCCGGAAGCGCTGTTTTCTTCATCCAAATCATCCAATTCAGAAAATTCATCCAATTCAGTAGATACCGGGGATATCGGAGATTCGGGAGATACCGGACGTATAGCAGATACCGGAGAATCAGCAGATCATGGTGATGCCGAAGCTCCCGAAAAACGCGAAGCGGCGGCGTCTGACGGATCCTGGAATTTTATGATCATATCCCTGCATGACCGCAATGATACGGACAAAGTAAGTAAAAAACTGGCTGCTGACGGATTTTCGGAGGATAATGGATATCTCGTGCGTGACTGGAGTGCCAGCGTCGGCGGGAATGCGCAGCTGGCCTGGTTCCTGCAGCTGCTCTACAACGCCGGACTGCTCTTCATCTCCATAGGAGCGGTGATCATAGCAGCCAATGCTCTGCTGCTCTCCGTGCTTGAGCGGACAGGAGAAATCGGCACACTGCGGGCGATGGGCGCCGGGCGAATGCGCATATCCTTCATGATCTTCCTTGAAACGCTCATGGTCATATTCATAAGCGCCCTCGTAGGAATCATCCTGGGGCGATTTGTCTTAGCCTGGCTGAATGCATCAGAAATAGTTATACAGAATCCGTACATCCAGATACTCTTCGGAGGAAAACCGGTGAGGGGAGAGATCAAGCTGCAGCACATTGGGAATCATCTGCTGGCTGCCTTTATTCTGACGATCCTGTCTATGCTCTATCCGCTTAAGCGGGCACTCAGCATACAGCCGGTGGAAGCGATGGCGGAGTAAATGGAATTATCGGTATGAAGGGAATCATAAGTATAGCCTGGAGAAACTACATCCGGAACCTGAAGCGCTATCGCGTGCTCTTAAGCGCCCTGGTTCTGATTGCTGCCGTATTAGTTATGGTCCTGGCGATAGTCCTCGGCATGCGCAGCGGCATATACGAAAAGGCCAGCCGCTATTTTGCCGGCAATATAGTGGCGCTGGGCTATTCCGGCACGGGAGACTCAGTAATTGAAGATCCGGAAACGGTAATGCAGGCAGTCGAGGCGCTGGAAGATCACGGCATACCGGTGCAGACGATTTCCCGGCGATCAACCTATTATAAGAGGAAGAGTATTGATCTATTCTTTTCCGGGTACTACATAAAACAGCGCCGACTGGTGGGCGTTGAATGGGAGCTGGAGCGGCCGGTGCTGAGCAGCTTCGACTTTGCTGAGGGGGGACTGCCGGATGCGGAGGATGAAACGGCGGTGCTCATATCCACCGCCACCGCTGCTGAGCTACGTGCGAATGTCGGGGACAATATCATCATATCGATAGAGAGCGATCGGGGCCGAACCAACACCGTGGAACTCATTGTACGGGGGATTTTTTCCGAATCATCATTTTTCGGCTACTCCGCTTATCTGCATCGGCATACCCTGAATCGGCTGAAGGAAGCTCCGGAGAATCAGATAGATGAAATCGGCGTCTATCTGAAAAATCCCATTCGGAATGAAGGACCGGCGGCGGAACTCCTGGCTGAAAAAATGGCTGAATCTCTGCCGAGTTTCGGTGTCGTGCGAACCCGCGAAAATTTTGAACCCCAGGCGCATAAAGAGCGGGATACCACCATGTACGGAGTTGTCACCGCAGGCGCCCAGCTGGAGGAGATAGAGGATCTGCTCGGGGCACTTACTATCATAGCTTCCCTGGTGATGCTGATGTTTCTGAGTATCGTGGTGGTCGGGGTGAGCAATACCTTTACCATGCTTGTCTGGGATCGTACCAGGGAGATAGGGACCCTCCGCGCCTTGGGGATGCAGCAGCCGAGAACCATCCTGCTGTTTCTTTCAGAGGCTGGGTTTCTAGGATTCAGCGGCATGCTGATGGGAACCCTGCTGGGAGCCGGAGTCTTAACGCTTATTCAGCGAGGCATCACATTTCCTCCGAACCTGGTAAGCACCCTCTTTTTTACCCAAGGAAGAATACGGTGGATACTGCCCTGGTGGGGCATCCTGCTGATCGCCGGGCTGGTGATCGGAGCCAGCCTTCTCGGCAGTCTGCGGGCATCATTGCGGGCAGGTCGACTTCCGCCGGTTGATGCCTTGAGCCGTCATGAATAAGATGCAAACAAGGCAGTTTCTCGATAAGCAAACACACTCGATAGGCAAACACGTATGATGGAAAAAGAAATACAGTGAAAGAATACAGTAAGGAATTCAGTAAAGAATTACAGTAAAGGAATACAGTAAGGAAATGAACTAAAGGAATGAAGCATATGAATACCGTTTTTCGAAAATACAGGCCTGGAATACTCATGGGGACAGTCCTGTTCGGTTTGCTCATGCTCGCAGGAGCTTCCGGAAGAGCCTTCGCTGACGATTTCAGCCGCCTGGAGAGTCGGCGCATCCTCAGCAGGGTGGATGATCTGGTCAGCTATGAAGACAACGATTTTTCCGCTGAGTACACCATCACCGATGTGCGTCCGGGGGAGGGCAGCAGCCGTACGAAGACAACCATTTTTCGGCGCGACAGGAGTGATACCTACACCATCATCATCATGGAACCCGCTGCTGATCGCGGCAAAGGCTACCTGAAAATTGATGAGAAGATGTGGCTCTACGATCCAGTTCCCCGGAGATTTACCGTGGTCAGCGCAAAGGATCGTTTCCAGAACACAAATGCCCGAAATTCCGATTTTACCAAATCAAGCCTTGCCCAGGATTATCAGATAGCGGGTCACAGCACGGCGCAGCTGGGCTCTTACCGTACAGATGTCTACGAATTGGAGGCGATCACCGACAAAGTGAGCTTTCCCATCATGAAAATATGGATTGACCAGGATAATCTTCTGCGGAAGTTTGAGGATTACAGTCTCTCCGGGCAGCATATGCGGACAACGGCGGTGCTCAAGTATAAACAGATTGAAAACAGCTTCATTCCCACCCAGATTGTCATCCAGGATGAACTGCGGGGGCGCGAAATCAATGGGAGTTTCCAGCACCAGCGCACCCTGATTTCCGTGGCGAAGGCATCATTCCAGAGTCTTCCTGATATGGTCTTCACCCGAGCATATATCGAGAGGGTAAGTGAATAAGATGAAGAAAAACAGCGCTATAAAACAGGATAAAACAAAAAATCAGAGAGCCGGGAAAACAGAGGGGCTTCAGAGAGCCCTGACAAGTCGAAAAATCAGGCAAGTCACAAAAGCATCCAAAATCCAGGTCGTATGCATCATCATGCTGCTCCTATTGCCCTTGAGCCAGCTCGCTGCCCAGGACGAAATGCAGGTGGATATTGATGATCTCTTCGGGCCGGAACCTTCGGCGGATCAGACCCAGGACGCGGATGATTTCACTGTCGATGATACCGCTGGCGATGATTCTGCTGGCGATGATTCTGCAGTCGATGATTCTGCTGAAGCAGCCCTTGATGACGGTTCAGGGGGTGTATCCCTGGATTTTTTTGATGATGCTGAAGTGCCGGAAGAGCCCTCTCAGGAAGATCAGGATCCTGCTGAACCCGAAGAGCTCACGGAAGCTGCTGAGCCCGTTGAAGTCCCGGAGGTCCCGGCTGAAACAGGCTTGGATGCTGTTGATATTGATGCCCTGACCACAGCTCCCGTGAAAGTGAAGGGGAAGGTGAATGCGGCACTCGGTATGGGCATCGGTATTACTGATTGGCCTGGTTCAAGCGGAGCTTCGGGTGAGCCTTTTTCTGATCTGGTGGAATTCTACGGCTATTTTGACAGCAGCGCTGAGATCAGTATAGACGCAAGACCCCTGCCGTATCTGCGGTTTTATACCAGTATAATGTCGGAAGTTGTGGAGGATGCGGCTGATGAGGGTGAGACTTCTGA
>JAIPFQ010000121.1:0-6839 GCA_021736605.1 Spirochaetales bacterium
GGATAAATGGTTGGGATAAAACTGGTAACACCGAATTCAGGCAGATGCCGAGACATACCGAGGATTGATTCAACAGAGCAGTCCTCGGTCCCGTAGCCGTAAATTCCATGGATGTGGGTGTCAATCAAACCCGGCGATATGTTTCTGCCTTGAACATTGATGAGATGTGAACTGCTCCGATCCTCTAGTTTATCAAATCGGCGGTTGGAGAGGACATTTTCTATTTTTCCTCCACTCATTATCACCGTGCATTCCTCTATGCTTGTAATGCCGGTAAACACTGTCCCATTATATAAACAGATTCTATTCAGATCAGTTTCTATTTCTTCCATATATATAATGTAGTGCTTCAGCCCCCCTTTTTCAAGGAGTATTCAGCACTTTTCTGCAGAGCTTGCTTCTAGTGGGCTTGCTTCTGCAGGACTTGTTTCCAGTGAGCTTGTTTCTGCAGGGCTAGAAAAAAACAGAGTTGAAATCAACTTGAAAGAAAAAAGTAGATTCTGCTAAACCTGAGGAAGTTCAGATTATAAGAAAAGCCGACTTTGCACTCATCAGAAAAATCCCGACAAGCTGCAAATTCTATGTTATAGTTTTTTATATCTTACAGTATGTACGGCAACGCAAAGCTTTGTAATGGTTTTTGCTGCTTCTGAATTATCAGTTCTGTACAGGAGGACTGCAAAGTGGATGAGAATACCAGAATAGATAAAACTATGTCGGACAAGGTACAGGGATCTGATCTCAAGCAGATTCATGATCAAAGCATACATCTGAATAAAAAAAGGCTTGATCAAAAGCGTAAAGAACAAACTGCTGAACAGAAAGTCAATCATGAACCCGGTCTGTCAGCCAGAAGAAACGGCCTGTCTGCCAGGACAAACGGCCTGTCTACCAGGACAAACGGCCTGTCAGCCAGGACAAACGGTCTGTCAGCTAGGACAAACGGTCTGTCAGCTAGGACAAAATGGGGATTTGGAATCGGCGATCTCGGCGGAAACCTGTTTTTTACAATAATCGGCTTCTATCTGCTCTACTACCTTACCGATATCATCCAGCTTCCTGCAGCCCTGGCAGGAACCGTTCTGATGATAGGGAAAATATGGGATGCCTTAACTGACCCATTAACGGGATATGTTTCAGATCGTACACGTTCCCGCTGGGGAAGACGCAGACCATATATGTTCATCGGTTCAATCATATCATTTCTAGCTATGGGGCTCCTCTTTACTGATCCGGGATTGGAAAGCAGCTGGAGTGTTTTTTTCCTGATGACCTTCTACTTCTGTCTGCTGAACACAGCTTATACATTGGTAAACATTCCATACGCCGCTTTGCTTCCGGAATTGACAGCTGATTTTGATGAACGGACAATTCTTACAGGTTATAGAATGAGTTTCGCCGTAATCGGCACTTTTGTCGGTGCAGGAGCCGTCATGCCTGTCATCAGCCTTTTTGAAAGCACCCAGCGCGGTTGGTCTGTCATGGGAAGTATCATGGGCGGGATCATGCTCGCCTCTGCCATGATCACCATCTTCACTATAAAGGAACCAAAACATCCAGCAATGGAAAAAGGAGATGGCTTCTTTAGGACGTATAAGGATATTCTGGGGATGAAAGTCTTTCTGCTTGCCCTGATCCCCTGGTCTCTTTTTATTACGGGAACCACTATGGTGCAGGGGGCAGTTGTCTATTATTTTAAATACATCTTTCTAGATGAATCTCTGTTTCAGACAGCCTTGCTCTTCCTGCTTACTGCAAGTCTCCTCTTTATTCCTATCTGGGTTAAAATTTCCCGAAAAATCGGCAAAAAAATGTGCTACATCATTGGTATGGGAATTATGAGTTTCTCCATTCTGCTGTTCTCCCTGCTCGGGGAACAATTCGGACCAACTTTTGCCTTTGCTCTGATGGCATTTGCAGGCACCGGGCTGTCCACGCATTATATTATTCCTCATGCAATACTCCCTGATGTAGTTGAATATGATGCTGTCACTAATGGCGGCCTTCGTAGAGAAGGGGCTTTTTCAAGTTTATGGACCTTCCTGAGTAAAATAGGTCAGGCTTTAGCTTTAGCTCTGAATGGCTGGATACTTTCACTCTTCGCTTATAACCCGCTGATCCTGCCTGAGAGACTGACCCTGACAGGCATCAAAATCATATGCGGACCTGCCCCGGCAGTTTTCTATATTACTGGTATGATTATCCTGTGGTACTATCCCATTAGCAGGGATTTTTACCAGCGTAATGTACTGAATCCTAAAGAAGATGTTTTAGTGGATATGTCCTGAGCAAGAATTTCTCTAGAAGAATTTTTTTAGAGGAATTTTTTTAGAAGAATTCCTGAGGTAAAAGCAGCCTCAAGATGGAAATGCTGGAGAGTGAAAGCTAGATAAACGGCAAAAAACGATTATTGAAGGAAGAGTTTTAACAATGCCCGCAAAACAGAAAAAACGAAGCATCAAGATTAAAGGCGCCGTAAAAGGAAGAGGTCTAGTCCATCCCCGTTTCAGCCAGGCAGCCTGGCGATTCATGATTACCGTAGGCACCCCATACCTGAAGTTTTTTGAAGGGGTCTCTTCAGTAAATATTGCGCACCCGGAACGTCTGTCAGAAAACCTGGAAGCCTTCCACACACAAAAAAAGCGGCTGATCATTGCGTTCAGGCATGTAGCAAAGGAAGATGCGCCGGTAATGGTTTACGGTTTGAATAAAGTCCTCCCGAAAATGATGAAAAAACAGAAGCGCAGGTATCCCTATCATCCTCATGTCCGTTTTCTCTACGGCAAGGATGTCCTCAACTGGGCTGGGAAAGCGGCGGTGTGGCTGTTCCCGAGAATAGGGTCCATCCCTGTGGTAAACGGAGGGACTCAAAACGAAGTGCTCTCAATAATCAGGAACGAAATACGAGAGGGTAAATTCCCCTTGGCTCTGGCCCCTGAGGGGCAAGTTACCTATCACATGTACTCCTGCGGCGGCACAACCCCCGGAACAGCCGCCATTGCACACTGGGGACTTGACTCCGGTCAGGATGTCACGATTCTTCCGGTTTCTCTAGGATATCGATATAGTGAAAATTCTACCAATTTTGTACTTTCCATGATGGAACGCTGGCAGCGCAGCTGCGGCCGAAAGATTGTCCAGCAAGGCTGGAATGGCGCAGAGACATCAGCAAAATTTGTTTTCCCCCTACTCCTTGAGTTGACGGACAAAACCTTGGGTATCCTTGAAAAATTCTACTATCTTCCAATACGAGAAAAGAACTGGAGCAGCGAATCCTTCACGTATGATGCAGAACGGGATCGGGACGTGGAAAAATCTTTTTTTGATTTCCCTGAAACAGAGAAGCGCATTGAAGCACTGTGTGAAGCCGCTTTATCCCGAGCAGAGGCAACTGCAGGAATTAACCAAATCCACGGGACCTGGTTTCAGCGCCTGCTTAAGATTCGCTTTACCGGTGTGGACAGTCTCTATCCGGATAATACCGACCCGGAAACATTACATCCCCTTGATAGATCTATTGCTGACTTCCGAGCAGCTGAAGCCCATATCTATCTCAGGCACTCCCAGATTGCAGATGTTCTGGAATATGTGAATCCCCGCTACATCATTCCTCCTGTTTCTGCCGGCAGAGCCAGTGAATATATGATCATGCTTCTGGACCTTCTGAACCGTCTGAATGGAGGGGCTATCGGGACTCGTTATTCCCCTAAGGGAAAGAAAGCAGTTCTTTATGTCGGTCAGCCCATCAGCACTGCTGAAACCGTGAAGTCTTTTTCAGATATTGCTGTTTCTGATGAAAACACTGCTGGAAAGCCTTTTTCTTCTGCAGGTAAAAGAAAGCGGCAGCATGCGGTTCTACACAAAACAATCAGCGATTCTCTGGAAACTCTTTCAAAAGAATTGGAAAACTACTGGGAAGAGGATTATTTCAAATAAGCAGTATGCAGTTTAGGTTTGCAGTTTTTTTGAGCTGTTTGATTGAGCTGGTTAAGTTTGCTGTTTAGTGTGCAAAACGTCTCGTGTGCAAAACGTCTCGGAGAAAAAATCCACAAAAAAAAACCAGTCGAAGGTCGCATGACATGTACGTCCTTCGGCTAGTTTGCTAGAAAAGAAAATTCAAATTTCTTTCTCGATTTTTTTGGTTGCTTTATTAAGCTTCTTCTTTGGCTTCTCCAAGCAGAACATCTTCAATTGCTTTCTTGAAAGTGTCCTTAGGCAGCGCTCCCTGAGCCATCTGAGGTTTACCATCCTGGGGGCAAAAGAGAATAGAAGGTATGCTGGTTATTCCAAAAACTGAAGCAAGCTCCTGTTCATTTTCTGTGTTCACTTTAAATACATTAATTTTGCCGTCATACTCTTCTGAAAGCTGCTCAAGTATTGGATGCACCATCTTACAAGGTCCGCACCAGTCAGCATAAAAATCTATAATACAAGGAAGATCTCCTTTGAAATTCCAATCTTTATCCGTCTCCCAGTTGAAAACCTTCTCCTTGAATGTATCCATCGTCAAATGTTCCATGTTCCTCTCCTCCGTATTTCTTTTCATACTTTTCGTATCTTTCATATATTTACGACTAAATTACTAATATATTCAGGAATCGTCAACTATTAATCCCAATCAGTGTGGATTTTTTCTCCGAGACCAAATCCACACACAACCAGCCATCGCCAAACCAATAACCTAACTAACCTGTGGATTTTTTCTCCGAGACGTTTTCCAATCCACCCCAAAAAGGGCCTCCCGTCATATACGACGGAAAGCCCTGGGAAAGAACAGCATAGCAGGAACAAGCCAAGGAGCTATCTAAAGAATTATCCTTTGACAGAACCTGCCATCATACCCCTGACAAAATACTTCTGAAGTGAGAAGAACATAATAAGAGGCACTATCATCGTTAAAAAAGCCCCTGACGTAAGAACATGCCAATCCTGTCCACGGGAACCAACGATTTCAGCCAATCTCGTTGTCACGATGGCATTAGATGCCTTTGTCCCTAAGAAAACCAATGCCACTAGGAGGTCGTTCCAAACCCAAAGAAATTGAAAAATGGCAAAGGAAGCAATAGCGGGAACCGAAAGCGGAATTATGAGCTTCGTAAATGTCGTCCACGGCGTCGCTCCATCCGCATGAGCTGATTCGATGATCTCCTTTGGAATTGACACAATATACCCGTAAAGGAGGTATACCGCCAGGGGCAAACCAAATCCAGTATGAGCCAGCCAGATGCCCAGGAAGGTACCGTTCAGGTCCGCCCTTGTGTATAACCTCAGAATGGGAATCAGAGCCATCTGCAGCGGTACTACCAGCAGACCGACAATGATGATGAATATAGCTTCTCGGCCTGGAAACTCAAGCCAGGCAATGGCGAAGGCGGCAAAAGCGGCAATGGTTATGGGAATAACGGTTGAAGGTATAGTAACGAGAAGGCTGTTGAAAAACGCATTTCCCATATTATCTGCAAATATCACCTGCATATAATTTTCAAAAGTCCATTGACTGCCGTCAAAAAAATTGCCGAACACAGTCCACCAACCGCTGGTAGTTATGGCCTCGGGGGTTCGCAGAGAACTCACAAGAAGACCGAGGGTCGGTACCGTCCAGACGACAACCAGAACCAGCAGCACCAGCCAAATGGGGAGTTTGGCCATCAACAATTTTCCCCGGGTTCCTACATGTGTACTCATAGCGCTACTCCTTTCTTGATCTTCGCATCTGGATGACGTTCCGGATTATGAAGGGAACCACGACAAGGAAGAGAAACACAGCAAGGGCACTGCCTCTGCCGAAGTTTCGGTAAATAAATGCCTCTTCATACATCCTTGAAGCAACTATACCTGTATCAAACTTACCGCTGGTCATGACAAATACAACATCGAATATTTTGAGCACCAAGAACAGGATGGTTGTGAGTACTGTTAAAATAGTGCCTTGAACATAAGGAACGGTGATTTTAAAGAACACCTGAAAGGGATTTGCTCCATCAATTCGGGCTGCTTCATGCAATGCTTGGGGGACTCCCTTGATTGCTGCGGAGAGAATGACCATTGCAAAGCCTGTCTGGAGCCAAACCATAATAACTATGAGAAAAAGGTTGTTCCAAGGACGCTGAATAAGCCATGCCACTGGGTCACCGCCGAAAGCAGTCACCAGGGCATTCAGCAGTCCAATCTGCTCAGAGCCGGCGGGCTGGTAATAGTAGATAAACCGCCAGATAACACTGGCTCCCACAAATGAAATGGCCATGGGAAGAAAAATGAATGATTTTACCACTTTTTCCCAAGTTTTGCTCAGTTTATCAACTAAGACTGCAATCATAAGTCCGAAACTGACCGAAAAAATAGGAACAATAAGCACCCACAGCAGCGTATTTCTCAGTACTAAAAGCATTTTGGGGTCAGAAAAAATATAAACATAGTTCTTGAGGCCTACAAACTCCGTTCCAGTTCGGTTGTACATACTGATTATAATTGTCCGTACTGCTGGGTACACTAGATATACCACCAGCACAACCACCGCCGGTCCAATAAACACAAAGGGAATCAGAGCTTCACGATACTTTTCGGGCAGCTGTGAAACAAGATTGTTCATTACCCAAAAAAGAGCCCAGACACCCCCTACTCCGACGGTCAGTGCAACAATTCCGATCAGCAGTTTTGATGCCTCCGAATCGCGCATATAAATGAAACTCCACCGCATGACAAAAAATGTAAGCAAGGGCACAACCAAGGAAACAAGGACCCTGGCAGGATTTGTTACAAAAGATGTCGATAGGCGGACTTTGCTGTTCTTTCCACTCATAACTCCCCCTTTATCCGAGACAAGCTATACAAGCTATACA
>JAIPFQ010000122.1:0-6700 GCA_021736605.1 Spirochaetales bacterium
TGAGGGAATATGGCTTCACCGGATTCCGGCGGCATGTAGAAGTAGACCAGCAGCATGCCTGGAGCGTATGAGGTCAGGGACCATCCTAACTGACCCAGGGAGAAGAGTATTTTCCTTCCCAGGGGAAGGGTTTCCGGAATATGTTTTGCATCCATGTACAGCCTCTCTTAAAAAATGTTACAATGTGTAACATTAGCTTATCACACAATCCTGATTGATAAAAGTGAAATTTGCGGAGAATTCTGAGTATCGGGGATAGTCGTTTACGATTGCTGAATCTGCAGAATTATCCGAATTTGGTATCAGACGTAAAAAGAGAACCAATGAATCCCGGCTGCAGAACCTGCTTGAAATAATCTGCTTGAAATAAAACTGTATGTAATAACTCAGTATGTAATAACTCAGTATGTAACTGAATTGCGGAAACGAGGAGTCTAAGTTATGTGTGATACGTATGTGACCTACGTGCGGAATCGGTGCACCCAGGAACGAACCGCTGTCCCCAGGACATCAATGACGCGGAAACCCGGATCAACATCAAGAACGTTGAACTCATCCTGAAAGGGGTCGATCTCAAAAAAAGTTGAGGGGGTGATATAAACAACAGCATTTTCCATGGCTATAGTTTTTTCCGTATGATAGTGACCGCAGAAAATATGCACCGGATAATCTTTGTACTCAGAAATAATTGAAAAGAAATCTTCTGACCGGGAAAAAGCGTAGTTCGTATCCATGTGAGGAACACCCGCCAGCAGCGGCGGATGATGCATGAAAATCAGAAGCTTCATATGCTGTGCATTAGCCTCAGCGACCTGTTTTTTCAGCCATTCCAATTGCTGATCAGACATACTGCCCCGATGGCTATCCAGAAAAAGCATACAGATCTTTCCGCTGATATAGCTGTAAGCTGATTCCCACTCGCCGTTTTCCAGGGTGAAGATGCTGCGCTTTCCCAGTTTCGGAAAAAACTCTTGTATCATTTCCGGGTTATCATGATTTCCTGAGATGGCGAAGATGGGGAGTTCAAATGCCCGAAGACGATCCCGTGCCCAACTGTAGATTTCCCGACTCTCCTCCCGATAACAGAGATCTCCGCTCATGACAATGTAGTCAAGGGGAAGCATCATCTTCATGGATTCCAAGGCTTTAATAAATCGATGGGCGGGGTCGATTCCATAGGGGGTGAGTCCCGTACCGGGAATATGCATATCAGTTATGTGAATTATTCTCATAGTGTTCATACCCTTTTGAGTATATCACGAAAAATGCTGAAACATCCAGAAAAAACTCAGCCGTTTGGAGTGAAATGTGAAAATCTTTTATGGCTGCTGTGCTCGGGAGAAAAGCCGTAAACTATTTTGGATGGGATCTGAGAAAGCTGATAAAGTAGAAAATCCCAATAGCCGCAATAATCACTGCTGTACCGATAATGAGGAGGGGGTAGGTAAAGCTCCAGCCCGTCACCATGTCCAAGTATGCTCCTAGGGGAAACACCGCTGCAATGAGAAATGCATAGAGAAAAAACCGCAGAATCTCAAAAAGGAAGCCCCCCACACAGAGCAGGATGAAAATCGGCAGTCCCCTCAGCAGCATGGCACTTATCGAAGTCTGTCCCATCGCCGGCTGACTGCTGATAATCACACCGAGTACCGCCGCAAGTACCACAAACACTGAGCCGAAAATAAAAAAAATAACGAATTTGTTTTTTGTAATGGGAACGATATTGATGATGCCTAAGCGCTCGAGAACAACTCTCTTCCAAAGGTAAAAAAGCGACACATAGATGCTGCCGCAGAGAGCAAAGACTGCAACCGGTGCCCAGGCACCGCTATACCCCAGCCGGGAAAGGAGAATGCTGAGCCCGATCTGCAGCACCACGGCGGCTATGAACAGATCAATGCTTCCGTCTTCAAAATGGTAGTACTGGGTCGGTTTTCTGCGTTTCCGCCTGCGTTCTTCTTTTTTAATTTTTTGCTGATTCGCATTGTTTGCCTGCTGCAGTATAGCCAAAAGTCCTCCCGCTGGAAAAATGGTATGGCTTGAGGTGGTAATAAGCCTATATGAAAACACACCGTATCTTCTTACTTGTATAGTACAGCGAAATTACTGAGGAAGCAATAAATTCGGTAAAATTACAGGGAATTTCCTTCCAGACAGAGATGGAGCAGAGGAGCGGATATAGACTCGGGAATGGGGGACTCGGATAGGGGGCTATTCACCGGCGATTACCTGCAGTGGGGAACCGCAGCGCTCAGGCATCATCCGAATCCAGCGCCTCCCTGACTTTCATTGCCAAATCCAGCTGGGAAAACGGCTTCTGCAGAAAATTGAGTCCTCGATCCAGAACTCCCTGATGTACGATCACGTTGGCCGTGTAGCCCGACATATAAAGAACCTTGATATCCGGCTGATATTTTCGAAGCTCCTCAGTCAAGCTATGTCCATTCATTTCCGGCATAACTACATCAGTGAGCAGCAGGTCGATGGATCCGCGCTTTTTCTCACCGATCTGAAGGGCCTTACTGGGGGATTCTGCCTCTAGAACTGTATAGTTGAAGTGCTCAAGCATCCAAGCAGCCATTTCCCTGATAGCTTGTTCATCCTCAACCAGCAGAATAGTTTCATTGTGCCCCTGAATCAGCGGTTTTCTGGGTTTAATAGTATCCAGTTCATTATCACCGGTATATCTCGGAAGATAGATTCGAAAAGTACTTCCTTTGCCTATTTCGCTGTATAAATTTATGAAACCTTCATTCTGGCGGACTATTCCATAAACGGTGGACAGCCCTAAGCCTGAGCCTTCTCCGACATGTTTTGTGGTAAAGAAGGGTTCAAAGATGTTTTCTTTTGTCTCCTTATCCATGCCGCAGCCGTTGTCGCTTATGGTAAGTACTACAAAGTCTCCGGGGAAGAAGCCGACGTGATGTGCACAGTAGTCATAGTCCAAGCTGACATTTTCAGTTTCGATGGTGATCTGTCCGATTCCGTCTATTGCATCCCGTCCGTTGATACATAGATTGGTCAAAATTTGATCAATTTGGGACGGGTCTGCTTCGATGGGCCATAACGTTTTCCCTGGGATCCATTTCAGGTTGATGTTCTCTCCAATCAGATGGCGGAGCATCGTCAGCATATGCTCCAGGGTTTCGTTCAGGTCAATCCGTTTCACATCAATGGTCTGTTTACGGGCAAAAGCCAGAAGTTTTCCAGTAATGTCTGCAGACCGTTTGGCTGCATTCAGAATTTCGTTCAAATTGTTCTTGAGCTCACGTTTTGAATCAATGCTGCTCAATGAAATTTCCGCGAAACCTTGAATTACGCTGAGCATATTGTTGAAATCGTGGGCAACACCGCCGGCAAGACGCCCTACGGATTCCAGCTTTCGGATATGCCGCATTTGTTCATTGAGCTCTTCCTTCTCTTTATCTGACTTCCAACGCTTGCTTATGTCCCTGCCGATGCCCAGCATGCCTATAACTGTCCCATCAGCTGCTGTGCAGGGACTTCTGAGTGTATGCAGAAGCCGCTGTTCTCCCCCGGGAAAGGTGACCCACTCTTCGTTCTGAATTGATTCTTCGTTTTTTGTCAGGAGTGAGTTGTGTAATTGGAGAAAGGCAGGGAAATTTTCCAGAAAGATATCCTTGTCCGTTCTGCCGATAATTTCTTCTTTTTTCTTACCCGTAAAGCGTTCAAAACTGGGGTTGCAGCTGATATAGCTTCCCTGAGTATCCTTGAAAAACATGAGGTCGGGAATACTATCGAAAATAGACGAGAGCAGGGCGGCGCTGCTGCGCAGTTCTTCGCGGAGACGGTACTCCTCCGTAACATCACGGAATACGATCACCACTCCGGAAATTTCTCCCGATTCATCCCGGATGGGCGCCCCTGAGTCGGCTATCTGGTGCTCTTCTCCGTTTTTTGCTATAAGGCTTGTGTGGTTTGCCATGCCGACTACGCTGCCGGATTTCATCACCAAGATAAAAGGATTTTTCACAGGTTTCCTGCTTTTTGTGTGTATTATGGAAAACACGGTTTCCAGCGGCAGGCCTTTGGCATCATCAAGACCCCAGCCTGTAAGATCCATAGCTGTCTGATTCATGAGTTCGACCTTCCCTTTTGCATCAGCAGCGATAACTGCATCCCCAATGGCTCTCAGGATTACGCCCTGCCGTTCTGCCAGGGATCTTCGTTTTGTTTCAGACTGATAGAGCGACCGAAAATGCTTTTTCTTTTCTCCTTGATTTACCATAAGGACGGCTCCGGAAAAAGTTCCTGCGAGCCCAATGAGCAGAATGAGCATAATAACAGATTGAAACTGCCATTCAGCGAAAGCTTCACGGGTGTCAATTTTTGAGAGCAAGTGCCAGGATGTATCAGGGATGGGTAGAGAGTAAGCAGCCGTTTGTTCACCCCGATAATCTATTCCCTTAAAGTAGCCGTGGTTTCCTAACACCGCTTGGACTGCAGGAACCTCTTCTTCCGTCAGCGGGATGCGCAGCTCTAATGCGGAGTTGTCATAATGTCGGAGTTCGTTAAGGAAGAGCACATCATCTCCATCCTGTTTGAAGAGCAGTGTTTCAGCAGTCTCGCTCTCGACAGGCCATGACTGGATATACGGATAGAGAAATTTTGAGGCGTGTTCAATGAGGAAAAGTGCTGCCATAGGTTCTGATTCTGAGCTGCTGAGTGAACCGGTTTCGGAAAAGAGGGGAGAGATGACAGTCAAGTGTACTGGATGATCCTCCCACAAGCTGTGCAGATCGAGAAAAACGGGTTTTTCCGTCTCGAAAGCCCTGTGAAGTTCCACCGCGTGAGCATCATCATAGTCAATCATACCTGCGATATTGATAAGCTCATCACCCTCCGGTGAGACTAGGAGAATGTTGTCATAATCGTGCTGGGCGGCGATGTTTCCTAAGAAGTCTTTGAGTTCGCGTTTGAGCTTCGCTTGATTCTCCCCCGGCGGTTCTGCTAGAAATTGCTGTACTTTGGATTGGATCATGGGGGCTATCAGACCGGCATCTTCCAGCTGATCCCTGCGCCAATCCTGTATCTGATCGGTTTTCAGCTGAGCCACTGCAGCGAGACTTTGAATGATTTCCTGCTTTTTTTCTCTGCGCTGAATGAAGTAGAACCAGCCTCCGCTGATGAGCAAGGCGATAAGTACGACAATAAGAATAGGTTTCAGCCATTTTGAAATACTTGCAGAAAGGGACTTTTCGGGGACTTCGTTATTTTTTTTGGGAGCTTTGTCTGGGTCTGTGGAAAAATCACTTCGGATTTTCAATTACTTCCTCTGCATAAGAACCCGCGAATACGCTGTATGCTAAAAACAGGACTAAGCAGTCGACATATAAATGCTTGTCCATCCCGTTGTGACTGATTAAGTATTCACAGCTGTAAGACTTTTTTATAATCAATTAGTTTCTAGTTTCTTTACACAAGTATATGAGAGAAATACGCTTTGGTAAACAAAGCTTGCAGTAAATTAGCTAGAGTTTCTCATAACCGGTGAATTCCTCGATAATAATAAAATTTCCATAGGTGAAAAAAGCTATGACGCATAGTTCAGCGGTCTCCGCTATGCTCGGCAGGATGAATTCCCATGCGGTGTTGGGCATGGAAAAGAGGACGCTCTGTACCACTTCCAGCAGCAGTACCAGCAGAATACAGGCAAAGGCTGCGGCGTAATTTTTCATAACGTGAATTATGCGATGTGCATTGGAAAGGCTGCCCCACATATCTTTTATAGTAGATACGGCCCATAAGCCGGCCAAGGCTGCCAAGGGGAAGAAAACTATCACCCAGGAATAATCTGCATTTCCCAGGGCTGTGCCGCTGAGAAAGTTCAAGGATTGGGACAGCTTTTCTCCCATTGCTTCATGGAGCTGTCCTGTTTTATCTGCAGAGAGGAGAAACGAAAGTATCCCGATGCTTAGAAAAAAGAGTTTGGAACTATGTTTGAGAAAATGTACATCCTGGTGCAGTCCGACTATAAGAAACGTGAGCCCGCAGTAGAGTATAGAGATAGAAGAGAACCAGGCCGCCGCATTGCAATCCAGGCGCAGATCAAAGCGGTACCAGATGAAATCCAATCCGAGAAAGCTCCAGTCGCTCACTAAAGCAATGATAGTGCTGATAACAAATACGGCTGCCGCGATGAGGTAATAGGGAAAGAGTCTTCTGAATAGTTGGTAGGCGCTCATAGGAATTACCTTTTCATTGTTTAAGAATAGTTTTTTTACTTGTGTAATGGTTTATTATAAAGTAATACTTGTATCTTGAGTATACTCTATGAGATAAATAGAATATATCATTTGCAGAAATAAGATTGCTTTATATGAGAATTATGAAAAGTAAATGAAGATTTGTATGGTATCATGTATTATTAATTAATGCCTGCTTTACTTAGCAACGCTGGCCATTAGAGAATAAATAGAGGTTGAAATGATTTTTACCCTAATACGTAAGAAAATTATAAAACAATTGGTGATAATTGCTTTGGTTTTGATTGGATTGAGTCTATTGACACTAATTCCAACTTTTGTATTTGGCCATGGCAATATATTTGGATTAATTCCGCTCTTTAAACTTGATAGTGAAGCTAATTTTCCTACGCTATATTCAACAGCTCTTTTAAGTGCTTCTGCTTTTCTCTTTTACGTCTTAAGCAAACAAGAAGAGACAGTTGAAAAAAAAG
>JAIPFQ010000123.1:0-6629 GCA_021736605.1 Spirochaetales bacterium
CAGGTTCAGGCAGTGCAAAGTAGGCACCTTTTCTGTCCGGATTCTTATACTCTAAGGGTCTGTACTGCTCAATTTCTTCAGCTAACTGCTCAATTTCAGGTATGTGCTGCTTAAACTCAGCTTCCCCCTGATCGATAATGTCTTTATACTTCCAGAACTCCATCTGTTCCAAATCAGGAAGGACAGCGGTCATTGACAAGTCAGCATACTGTGCCTGGATTTTTTCATTCATATTTATTACCAGTACGGAATAATAACTGAGAACATCCACAGCTGAATTGAAATCAGTTATTTTCTCTTTTAATTCACTGTCCACATCAAAAGAAATAACAATATCAGCTCCCATATCTCGAGCTAATTGCACAGGCAGATTATTCACTACCCCGCCATCTAATACATAGTGTTTTTCACCATTGATGACGTAGAAATAGGGTGTAAAGGCGCCGGGAATAGACATGGTGGAACGCAGAGAGGTGACCAAAGGGGTATTTTCAAGAACAATTTCATCACCAGTATACAAGTCGGTGCCCATTGCCCGGAATCTTATGGGGAAGTTATCGTAATCCCTGATATGCGAAACCTTGTAGCTTGTTTTTGATAAAAGGGATATGATCCGCTGATCCGGGAGCAGTCCCAAAGTTTTTCCTATACCGTTTTTGTCAAAGTGGAAGGAGAGAAAGTTCTGCTTTTCATTAATAACCGGTTCACTTATATAGGGTACAAGTGTTTTTGTCTGAAGGAAAATTCGGCCCCAGTCAGTTCCTTCAACCAGCTTCTGCAAATCCCCGGGAGAATAACCGATGCTGTATAAACCGGCGGCAATTCCTCCCATACTTGAACCTGCAATGATATCTATGGGGATACCTGCCTCTTCCAGAATTCTCAGGGCAGCAATATGGGCAAGTCCGTGAGCTGCGCCTCCGGAAAGCACAACTGCTACGACAGGAGGATTATCAGAACTGAACTCTTCTGTTACATTATCACAAAGCACTTCACCAAAAGCGGTAAATAGAGAAAATGAGCTGATAAACAGAAAGATGATACATTTTTTTATCATACGCTATTGTAAACACCCATAGTAATATTGGTCAACAGACAATAATAGAAAGGCCCGGAAATCACCCGTAAATCATCTGAGTATAGTGCCAATGAAGTCAGGATTTCCATTCAGAAACGATTTCCAATCCATCTCTTTTTTTGACTGAAGCTGCAGCCGTTTAATTCGAATAAATCCGTTACTGCATGACACGATTATTCCCTTTGTATCAGCCCGGACAACAGTTCCTGGCGGAAACTGTTCAGAATGAGCTTTTCGTTCTGTCTCATTCACTTTTCTGAATACTTCCGCATCAGTAAACATAAGTTTTTTATCACCAAAATAAGCCGCTGCTTTCGGCCAGGGGTAGTAGGCACGAATTTTTCTGTCAATCAAGTCTGTACTTTCCGTCTGCCAATCAATCCATCCGTCATCTTTGCTGATCATGGAACAGTAACTAGCCTTTGATTCATCCTGCGGGGTAAAGACCGCATTACCGGATTGTATATCACTGAGGGCTTCAACTAAAAGCTCTGCTCCCTCTTCAGCTGCTGTCTGCGTTAAGGATAAACTTGTTTCTGTTCCGTTCAAGGGAATCACTTTCTGCTTTATGATATCTCCGGTATCCATTTCTTGAGCAATACGCTGAATGCTGATACCCGTCTTATTGTCACCAGATAAGATACTCGCAGGTATTGGAGAGCTTCCACGATAGGCAGGAAGAAGGGAGGGATGTACATTTAATCCGCCATGAGGAAAAAGAGAAAGAAACTTCGGGCCGAATATTCTGCCATATGCAAAGACCGCAAGCACATCAGCATGGAGCTGTGCAATAATTTCTCTTGCTTCAGTACGGAGGGAGGGAAACTGATAAACGGGAATTTCAAGCTCCGATGCGGCTTCTTTCACCGGAGGGGGGATGAGCTTTTTACTTCTTCCCTTCCGTTTATCCGGATTTGTCAGAACTGCCGCTACATCAAATTCACGGGCAACTGCCTGCAGAGAAGGAACGGCAATTTCCGGGGTTCCGGCAAATAAAATCCGCATATTATTTTTTCTTGTTCCGTTTATAATAGGTTTTCATTAAACGATCTCGGCGTTCCTCCGGAATTCTGTCAATAAAAAGAACTCCATTCAAGTGATCATATTCATGCTGAATCACTCTGGCAAGGAAACCATCTACATTCATATTAAAGGGTTTCCCGTTGAGATCTCTGGCTTGCACAGCTACTCTTTTCGGTCGTACCACATCGGTATAAATACCGGGAATACTCAAACAGCCCTCTTCAAATGCCACAGTTTCCTGGGAAGTCTCAACTATTTCCGGGTTAATGAATACTTTCTTTTCTCCATCTGGAATATCCACAACAAAGAGCCGCTGGGATACTCCAATTTGCGGAGCCGCCAAGCCTACTCCATCATCTATTACTAAAGCATCAAACATAGCATCAACCAGTATTCGTAATTCCGAGGAGAAATCTTTTATTTGTTCAGCCTTCTGACGAAGGACTTCATCACCTATGGTTACAATATCTAACATGTCTATATAATACCGAAAAAATACCTTTCAAGTCAATCTTTTCAGAAGCTTTATAGAAGAGCAACTGGATCGATATCTATCTCAATATATACTCCAGATGGCAGTTTGAGTTTTTTGTGCACATAGTGTGCTAGAGAGTGGATTATAGAAACAGAAGAAGATCGAATAATCATTTGATATCTCCAGTTACCGGAAATTCTGTTTATGGGGCACTCCACTGGTCCTAGCTGATCGAAACGCTGTTTCCCAGAGTCAGATACAATCCCTGCCTGCATCGCAGCCCTTTCCAGAATATCAGCTGCTGAATCAGCAGCTTTTTCCACCCGATCAAGATTTTTTCCTCGAAAAACAAAGCGACACATGCGTTCATAGGGTGGGAATCCCAATGCTTTTCTATTTTCCAGTTCTTCAGCATAAAAACCATCGAGATCCTGCACCGCTGCATGAGCAATTGCGGGATTCTCCGGTCGGTAGGTCTGTACTATGACCTTCCCGACATCACTGAATCTGCCAGCTCTGCCAGCAACCTGAGTTATGAGTGAGAATGTACGCTCGTGAGCACGAAAATCGGGAAGATGAAGACCGCTATCAGCAAGAACAATTCCCACAAGTTCCACTCCCTTGAAATTCAAGCCCTTAGCCACCATTTGAGTACCCAGAAGAATATCCACATCCCCGCTCCGTACATCGGCTAATACATTTTTCAAGTACTCTTTCTTCTTCACAGTATCGGTATCTATTCGCTCTATACGCTTATCCGGGAAGTACTGCTGTACAGCTGTTTCTATCATTTCTGTACCGAAACCGGAATATCCCACGTCCAGAGAACCGCATTCGGGACATACTTGAACAGGAGACTGCCGATAACCGCAGTAATGACAAATCATACTGTTTTTTGATCGATGATACGTAAGGGAGACGGAACAATGGGGACATTTCATTTCGTACCCGCAGGTCCTGCAGTGAAAAAAGTAGGAGAACCCCCGTCGATTAAGGAAGAGTATAACCTGTTTGCCCCGAGATAGGGTATTTCGCATGGATGCAAGGAGCGCGGGTGAAATAGGCCCGTTCTCCATGGTGAGATCGATTATTTCAATTTCCGGAAGGGCTCCCCCGGAAACACGGTCGGGAAGATGGAGGCGGATAAGCGTTCCCTCATCCATCAGCTTCCAAGCTTCAGCAGATGGAGTGGCACTTCCCATGACTAGAACGGCACCATGCTCCTGAGCTCGTTTAAAGGCTACCTGACGGGCGTGATAACGGGGATTAGATCCAGATTTATACGAGTTTTCATGTTCTTCATCTATAATAATCATCCCGATATGTTCAAATGGTGCGAACACGGCACTTCTTGCACCAATAACAAGTTTAACTTTCCCTGACCTGATTTTCATCCATTCGGACAGTCTTTGGGATGGAGTAAGTGAAGAGTGCAGTACAGCCACTGTGTCATTAAATCTATTCATTACCTGCTGGGACAGCTGATGGGTAAGAGAAATCTCCGGGACAAGATAGATGACAGATCGTCCCTGGCGGATCACCCGATCTGCAGCCTGCAGAAAGACTTCTGTCTTCCCTGATCCAGTTACGCCGTATACATAATACATGGCATGTTCTGCATCACTTATTTTCTCAATTGCTTTTTTCTGGGATTCGGAAAGAGCTGATGCAGTTACCGCCATATTTGAAATATCATCATCATAGTCTACAGAAGGTACAGCAGTTTCTCGCCGCCCTCCAGGAAGCTGTATTGCCAGGGCTTCCCCCAGGGAGCAGAGATAGAATTTAGAAATCCAGCGGGCTAAGCGGATTTCCTGATCCCCGAAAATTGCCGAGCTGTCGATAACTCTGTCAATGTTTTTTATAGTAAAAGGGACATCAGGTTTCTCATCATATATACTGATCACATACCCGGTAAGTTTCCGTTTGCCGAAATGCGCAGACACCCTCCAGCCTATACTGCAGGGAGTATCTTCATCAATACTGTAGGTAAAACTGCTGTCCACCGCCAGATTGAAGACTAATTCAAGATATTTCATTACTTAATCAGCCTCTGGAGTCGCTGGAGGTCTTCCCAAACGGGTCGTCGAAAATTTTCAGGATACCTCAGAACAGCGCTGGGGTGGTAGGTCGATACAACTGGGATGCCTTCGAACTGATACTGATTTCCCCGTATTTTTCCAAGACTTATTTCCTGTTTCGTAATAATCTGAGCAGCTATTCTGCCGAGGCACAGTATAGCATGAGGCTTCAGTAGTGCTATTTGACGCTTCAGATAGGGCATGCATATCTGCTGTTCATCAGGAAAGGGATCACGATTCTTCGGCGGTCTGCATTTGATGATATTTCCGATAAAGACATCCTCTTCTCTGGAAAGGCCGATAGCTTGAAGCCATTTATCAAGATACTTCCCTGATCGGCCGACAAACGGGAGCCCTTCGGCATCCTCCTGTGCACCGGGAGCTTCACCGATGATCAGAACTTTCGGGTTCACGCTGCCCTCTCCAGGCACGGGGTGTTTTCTTCCTTCATGGAGTCGGCATTTTTTACAGGAAAAGATTTCTCTGCGGATCATTTCCAGGGAATCAGCAGCTTCTGCTTCGGCTTCTGTCCCTGCTTCTGCTTCCGCTTCTGCTTCGGCTTCAGCCCCTGCAACTGGAGCTTCTTCTGCATCAGCCTCTGCTTCTGCATCAGCTTCTGCGGTATGTGAAAAATTATCCTCAAAAGTTTCCTTATCTGGTGTCAGCTTCTTTTCCTGCACTTTCTCTTTATTGGGTAATTCTTCGCTGATCGGATTTACTTCTTTGAAATGCGGCATTCGGCGACTGCTTTTTTCCCCATTTCTCAGTAAACTGTGAGCCTCTTCGAGGATCTTCCAGTATGTTTCCAACTCCCGGCTTCTATTCATAATTCACCTTCCATAAAAACAGTCCATCACCCGGGGCTGTTATACCCGCCAGCCTTCGATCTTCTGCCGTAAAAATCCGAAACATCTCTTCCGGGGGCGCTTTTTTCCATTCCAGATCCAGCATAGTCCCCACCAATGATCGAACCATCTTCCAGAGAAAAGCATTTCCAATAATTCTGAAAACTAGATACTTCCCTTCAGGGTACCATACTGCTGTATACATATGACGGACTTTACTTTTACTTACATCCCCCGCTGCAGTGAAAGAAGTAAAATTTTTTTTACCTGGTATATACTGGGCATAACTATTAAGCATTTTCAGGTCCGGCTGCCGCTTCAGTTTCAAGCACGGCCAAGCATAAAGGATCCCCGAAGATTCTAGATCACTCCCGGGAAGAACGTAAAAGCGGTACTCCCTGCTTAAAGCCGAATATCTGGCATGAAAATTACAATCAACCTCCCGGCAGCTGAGAATTCGCACATCCTTTGGAAGTATACTATTCAGTGCCGGCACAAAACGTTCAGGAGGAATGCTGACATTCCCGGTTTCAAAATGGGCGCACTGTTCCCGAGCATTAACACTGGAATCAGTCCTCCCTGACCCTACAATCCGTACCGCTTCCTTAAGAAGTTTTTTTAATGCTTTCTCCAGTTCGCCCTGCACGGTTCGACCGCTTTTCTGAATCTGCCACCCCTGGAAACCACCGCCCCAATAAGCTGCAGTCACACATAAACGGCGATTGGTTTTATATATCATCTTCGTATCGGCTGCCTCAGCCATATCCGGTTCCCGCCTAATCGATTTAATCCTCAATAATTACAACAGCAGAAGCATAATGCTGTTCATGAGACAGGGAGAGATGAACTCTTTTCCCTCCGATTGACTTCAGCTTTTCTGCTGCCTTACCTTCAAGCTCTAAAAATGGTTTATGATTCCCGTCATGGGAAACCCGTATCTCACTAAGCCGCATCCGCCTCAAGCCAGTTCCTAAAGCTTTACCGAAGGCCTCTTTGGCAGCAAATCTGGCAGCTGCCAACATGAAGGGATCGCCCCCCGTCTGCTTTATATAATCATATTCATCCGGATGAAGAATTCTTTTGAGGAAACCGTCATTATGCTGATGCTTCCGCAGCCGTTCTACTTC
>JAIPFQ010000124.1:0-6571 GCA_021736605.1 Spirochaetales bacterium
ATTGGAGTAGGGATCATGGGGAAGCCCATGGCGAAGAACCTCCTGAAAGAAGGATATGAACTGCTGGTATTTGATATCAACAAGGAAGCAGTAAAGGAAGTGGTAGAAGCCGGGGCGAAGGAAGCCGGCAGCCCGAAGGAAGTAGCTGAACAGACAACAATAATCATCACTATGCTTCCCAATTCTCCGCATGTCAAGAAAGTGGTTCTGGGAGAGAAAGGCATTATTGAAGGGATCCAGAAGGGAACTATTCTGGTAGATATGAGTTCAATTGCACCGCTGGTAACTCAGGAAGTATCCAAGGATCTTGAAGAGAAAGGCGCAGTCATGCTGGATGCTCCCGTTAGTGGGGGAGAGCCGAAGGCTATCGATGGAACTCTAGCTATTATGGTCGGCGGCCCAGAAAAAGCATTCAATGAAGTAAAAGAGATACTGGATGTGATGGGCGCCAGCGTAACCTTGGTAGGACCAATAGGAAGCGGAAACACAACAAAGTTGGCGAACCAAATTATTGTAGCATTGAATATAGCGGCTATGTCCGAAGCGATGGTGCTGGTGAAAAAGGCAGGAGTTGATCCGAAGCGTGTATTCGAAGCTATTAGAGGTGGATTGGCTGGCAGTACAGTCCTTGATGCCAAAATGCCTATGGTTCTGGATCGAAACTTCAAGCCTGGGTTTAGAATCGAACTGCATATCAAGGATCTTATGAATGCATTGGATACAGCCCATGAAGTTGGAGTACCTGTACCGCTTTCCAGTCAGGTAATGGAGATTATGCAGGCACTGAAAGTTGATGAAAAACAGACAGATGATCATGGTGGACTGATCCAGTTCTATGAGAAATTGGCAAAGATTGAGGTTGTTTCCTAGTTTCATAACTGAAGCAGTAAGCTGAAATGAAAAATGAATTTAAGTGGAGTGTGAAAGTTTTAGGTAAGCTCCTGGAATTTATTCCTTACACTGCGGCCTTGGTAAAAAAACCGAGGCCGCTCTTGAATATGATTCAAAAAAAGGGCCTATGAATAAGAATCCTATGAATAAGAATTTTTTTTATTTTTTTTTCAACGGCAACGGTAACGGCAACATAATATTAAAGATATCTCTGTCGCTTCCAGAAAAATGCATCTTACCTGTTTCCAGCATTGAAAGCATTGTTGCGTATCCACGGATTATAGTTGAGCTTGCTCTTTACAATCATCCTTGCTGATCTCATCAATTATCTTTGAACGAGTGGCTTCAAGATGCATACGCATAGCAATTTCAGCATTTTCCGGATTGTGTTCTTTTATCGCTTTAACGACAAGTTCATGATTTTTATAACTGATCTTGGGATCAGTCACCATGCCTTTAACATTGCAGATGCTAATCAGATTCACAGCTGAAAGCATTTTCGGGAGATAGGGATTCCCGCAGTGATTCATAAGCCAGTAGTGAAAGGTATAATCCCAAGTTCTTTGAGAGCCGATATCGCTAGTTTCCACCGCTTTTCTGAATTTCATGAGTATATCTTCAAGTTCTTCAGTTTCGATGCTGCTGACTTTTTCTGCAGCGTTTCTCGCAGCCAGGGGTTCAAGACGGATACGGAGGTCAAAAATATGTTTTAGTTCTTCAAGAGTTATTTTTCTTACAAAGGCTCCCCTTCGTGGAATGATTTCGACGAGCATTTCCTGCTGAAGTCTATTCAGAGCATGAAGCAGCGGCGTTCTTGAAACACCAAGTTTTTTTGCCAGAAATTCCTGGCCGAGCTTTTCACCTGATTTCAGCTCATTTTGGAGGATCATCTGCTTAAGCTGATTGTAAACTTGTTCAGCTAAATCTTCAATTTTTACGGAATAAGATGAAGTCATTTGTTCCCAACCTCCATTATGATTTTACTGTAGAATGCCGCATATACCTTTAAAAAATGGAAAGCGAGTTGATTCCATCTACGGCAGAAAACCTTTCTTTATGAATGTTTCCGCTTCACCAGTATTCATCAGTTCATAACCTAAAGATTTTACAAGGGAAGCAGCTTCTTTGACAAGTTCTGTATTTGATTTTGCACATAATCTTTTATGAATCCAGGGGCTATCCTCAAAGCCAACACGAATAGCTGATGCCCCCATTGATACTGCTGCAGCAAGCAAAGACATGTTTTCCATGTCATTATGGATGATTCCGAAAGTTTTTCCATAGGGAAGGCGAGTTTTCAGCATAGCAAGTATTTCAGGTTCTGCTGGAATTGCTCCGGGAAAACCAAAAGAAAAATTGAAATGCATCGGCTCTTTCAATATGTTCTCTTCCTGCAGCTGTTTTGCTGTTTCTATCATACCGAAGCTGAAAATCTCTAATTCGGGGATAACTTTATGGGTTTGCATTTCCTGAGCCCAGAATCTTACGTCAGGCACCGTATTGATATAGACGGTATCTTTGAAGTTGGTGGACCCCATGTTGAGTGAAGCCATAACAGTTTCCGGTTGGTAAACAGCTGTACAACGGTCCTGAAGGGAGAGGGTAGAAACACCGCCGGTAGAACCTTGTATAAGGATATCACTTTTTTTTCTGATGAGAGATACTGTACGATTATAGCATTCCGGGTCACTAGTCAGCTTTCCTTCAGCATCCCTCACATGCAAATGAACCATTGAAGCGCCTTCTTCTGCACAGTTTACCACATCTTCGGCAATCTCTTCAGGAGTTACTGGATTCCGGAAATGTGTTGAATTCTCGTGGGCTGTTGGTGCAACAGAAAGCAGGATTTTTCTATGGGTTTCCATTTTATGTCTCCTTTAGGTAGAGTATTTCAGATTTTTCAAGTGTTTGAAAAAATCATTCGAAAAATCTAAAAAAAAATATTTGACAAACATGTTTTTGTGTGTTAAAAATATTGTATACAAAATATTTGGAGTTGTCAAATTGTTTCTTTATGGAGTTTCTCCCGCATTTTTCATTTCCTCCTATTCGAGTTCATTTACATATGAGGATATGCTGAATGGTTTGGAGACAGTAAGCAATATGGGTTTTGACTGCTGGCAGCCTGAGGTGTTTCTTCATGAACGGCTGGAAGAATGGAATAAGCGGTGCAGTGAAATAATGCTGAAGGCTGAATCGCTACAGCTGAAATCAGATCATTTTGTTGCACATATGCTCCTTCATGCATTTTCTTCACCTGAAGCTGTTTATAGTGATTACGGAATAAAGGAAGCGGAACAAATAGCGAATTCTCTCAGTCCGTTTGATTCGATACGGTATGCAGTTATTCCAGTTCCTGCATTTGAGAAGACATCACCAATGGAGAAGGCAGAGTTTGAAGGACTATATAAAAGATTTTCTGAAAAATTGGCTGATATGAAAGAGATTTTTGAAAATCGCGGGAAAAAATTGAGTTTGGAGATAATGCCCAAATCAATTATCGGCGGTTCAGATGGATTTCTTAGATTGATTGAATATTCGGAGAGACTGAAAGATCTCGGTATCATTTTTGATTCAGGCCATATGAATACATCCCCGGATGAGTTAAATACCTATTTTGGAAAGTGCGGAGCATATATTACAGGAACGCACCTTTGCGACAATAACGGGAGAGTTAATACATCTCTTCCACCGGGGAAAGGGAATATATGTTGGGAGGATGCTGCGGAAAATTTAAAGAAGAGCGGTTACAGCAACTCGTATGATTTAGAAATAATTTGTAACCCGAAAGATGTTTCAGCAAACTACTATCACGGGTTAAAGCAATTACAACAATACCTCCAGGAAGGAGAATAGGATTTAATGGAACAACAAAGAACAATACAAAAACGGGTTAGGTATCTTGAGGAGAAAGCAAAAGAAGTACGTGTTGAAATAGTAAAAATGATACATGAAGCCCAGTCCGGTCATCCCGGAGGCTCATTGTCTGCCGCAGACATTATGACTGCACTCTACTTTGATATTCTCAGGATTGACCCGAATAAACCTGAATGGCCGGATCGAGACAGATTTGTCCTCAGTAAGGGGCATGCTTGTCCTGTATGGTATGCATGTCTTGCACTTAAGGGATTTTTCCCAATTGAGACACTTAAGACGTTGAGGAAATTTGAATCCAAGCTGCAGGGGCATCCAATTGCAGGTAAAGCTGAGGGTATTGATGCAAGTGTAGGATCCCTCGGTATTGGATTTTCACAAGCCGTCGGTATGGCCATCGAGGCGAAAATGACTCGCTCAAAGTATATGGTGTATACCGTTCTTGGTGATGGTGAAACCAATGAAGGAATTGTCTGGGAGGCGGCAGCATCAGCGCACAAATATCATTTGGATAATCTTGTTGCGGTCTTGGATAGAAACAATCTGCAGAATGACGGTATCGCAGAGCAGATAATGCCAATGGAGCCTCTGGACGAAAAATTCAAAGCCTTTAATTGGCATGTAATTCAGATTAATGGGCACAACATGGCCGATGTCGTTGATGCATTAATGAAGGCAGGAGACTATAGCGGGAAACCGGTAATTATTATTGCTAATACGGAAAAGGGAAAAGGCGTCAGCTATATGGAAAATGTACGGGGATGGCATGGAAAGCCGCCTAATGATGAGCAGCTTGCAATTGCGCTTGAAGATTTGAAAGGGAGCTTGAAATGAATTTAGAAAAAGCATCAAAGCCGACACGAAGGGGATATTCTGATCGAATGCTGGAATATGGTTCTATAGATAAGGATTTTACTGTATTTGATGCTGATATCGGTTATTCAACCTACGCATGCCTATTTGGTGAAGCCTTTCCGGAACGGTATTTCAACATGGGAATTGCGGAAATGAATATGGTATCCGCAGCTGCAGGAATGGCAAACAGTGGGAGAACTGTCGTTGTAAGCTCATACGGGGTTTTTTTGACAATGAGGGCTGTGGAGCCGGTACGTTCTTTCATTTGTTATCCGAATCTGAATGTGAAGCTGTTGAGCAGTCACGGCGGACTAACTGCAGCTATAGATGGTGTTACCCATCAGGCGACTGAAGATATAGCAATTATGACTACCTTCCCTAACATGAAAGTGCTGTGTCCGTCAGATCCGAAAGCTGCTGAAAAATTGTTTGATGTAAGCATGCAGACACCTGGACCCTTTTTTACAAGACTCATGCGGGACCCCCTGTTTGATGTATATGGAGATGATGAAGAATTTGTGCTTGGAGGAAGCAAAACACTAAGAAAAGGATCGGATATTACCATAGCTGCATATGGTGATATTGTTTTTCAGGCCTTAGAAGCTGCTGAATTACTTACAGCGCAAGGTATTGATGCTGAAGTGCTTGATCTCTATTCGCTGAAGCCTTATGACAAAGAAGCGGTTCTTGCTTCAGTAAAGAAGACAGGAGCAATGCTAGTCGCTGAGAATCATCAGGCAAAGAACGGAATGGGGTATGAGATTGCTCATCTGCTGCTGAAGCATTGTCCTGTTCCTTTTGATAATGCTGGTTTGGAGGATATGTTTGCGGAATCCGGTGATTACCCGAGTATCATTCATAAATATGGTTTATCTGCTGAAAAGCTTGCTGGCAGAGCAGCCGCTGTTGTACAGATGAAGAAGGAGAATTAAATGTTGAAACACGCCTTGATTACAGGATTTCTAGGGATGACTAAGGATAGGTTTCATACCTATAACCATGCCAAGACAGTTGAAGAAAAATTCGACATGGTTTCAAAGCTTGAAGGAATAAACGGTGTAGAAATTGTATATCCATATGAAGTTCAAGACCCGCAGGAGACGAAGCGTCTTATTGATGCATACGGACTGGAAATAGCAGCGATTAATGTAAATGTAAAAGCAGAACCGGAATTTAAAAATGGCGGACTAACTTCCCCGAAAAAGGAAGTCAGAGAAAAAGCTGTACGATTTATTAAGCAAGCAAAAGATTTTGCTGAAGCAGTCGGCGCGGATAAAGTTACCTGCTGTCCACTGGGAGACGGCTATGAATTTGCATTTCAGGCGGATTATGGAGAAATGTGGAATCGCCTTGAAGAGACATTTACTGAAGCCGGGAGCTATAAACCGTCAATCCCCTTGTTTATTGAGTACAAACCGAGTGAAACAAGAGGCTCATGCTACTTGGATTCGGCGGCAACAACGCTGAATCTGCTTAACCGTATCGGTATAAAAGAGATGGGCGTAACAATAGATTTCGGTCATTCAATCTACGGCGGCAATACCCCTGCAGAAGAGGTTTCGCTGATAGAACACAGCCCTTTTCCCTATTATGTGCATATCAATGATAATGACGGCAAGTGGGACTGGGATTATTTCTGCGGTACAAAGCACTTCCTTGAATATGTTGAATTTCTCTATTATCTGAAGAAATACGCATATAATGATTTTCTTACTTCCGATACATCTCCGACACGATGGGATATTAAAAAGACATTTGAAATAAACAGCAGAATAACTGGGAAAATTGAAACTCTGCTGGAAAATGGAGTGTATGAAGAGCTGAAAGAAAGCCTAGCAGCTGAGGACTACCTTAAGACGTGGTCAGTCATCGAAGAAAAGGTGTTCAATCTGGTATAGATTAACAATAAGGAAAACCTATGGCTAAAGTATATGTAACCAGGAAGATTCCG
>JAIPFQ010000125.1:0-6525 GCA_021736605.1 Spirochaetales bacterium
GTTTCTTATTCAATTCGGCGGTCTTGGGATAATAACATTTACAACCATGTTTTTTATTGCACCCAGGGATAGAAAAATCTCCTTCAGAAACATCAGTATGGTAAAAAAGTACTATATAGACTCTGTGGAACACAATGCCAATCATATTCTGAGGAATATTATTCTGCTGACAGTGCTTATTGAGTTAATTGGAACTCTGCTGCTCTATGCTGCATTTTCAGGTGCTGAAACAGAATTAGAACGCCCTCTTTTTACAGCCCTGTTTCACGCTGTTTCTGCCTTCTGCAATGCAGGATTTTCCCTATTTACCAACAGTCTGGAGACATACAGCAGTAATCCTCTAATCCTATTCACTATAGCCTTCCTGATTATTGCAGGGGGAATAGGATTTCTTGTGTATCAGGATACAGCGCGGGTTTTTATCAGTAAATCAAAAAAACGTTTTGCCCTGCATACGAAAATAGCAGTTATCACAAGCGTCTTTCTGCTGGTTTTCGGGACTCTTGTCTATTATCTCCTGGAACGAAACGGTGTCTTCGGCGAACAATCGGAATATGAAAAATGGATGAACGCCTTTTTTCAGTCAGTCACTACCCGTACTGCAGGATTCAATGCAGTAGACCAGCGAAGCATGAGCGGAGCATCGCAATTTTTCACCCTCCCCTTAATGTTTATCGGCGGTTCTCCCGGATCCATCGCCGGCGGGATTAAGACTACTACTGCCTTTATCCTCATAGCGGCAATGTTCAGGGATATCAACTCCCGAGGTAAGATTACTATCGGCGGTCGCAGTATTCCATCAAGAATAGTAAGCAGGGGGATGCTTTTCTTCGGGAAGGCTATGGTTCTTCTGGTCTTGAGCATCTTCTTATTAGCCCTTACCGAAATGGGCGGTGAAAATCCTGGAGCGGTAAGCCTTACAGAGATACTATTTGAAAGTTTTTCCGCCTTTGGTACAGTGGGTTTGTCATTGGGTATTACCGGAGACCTGACAGACCTTGGGAAAATCGTTATTATTCTTACCATGTTTGCAGGAAGAGTAGGACTTATATCGATGTCGATACCGCTTTTCATGGAGAAGCAGGAGAATATTGATTATCCGGAAGAGGAGGTTTTGATAGGCTGATGAAACAGTTTGCAATAATCGGAATCAGCAGGTTCGGCAGTTATATGATTGATGAGCTTTCAAAGATTAACTGCGAGATTCTTGTAGTTGATAAGAGTAAGGAAATCATTGAGATGATTAAAGATCGTGTAACAAATGCAGTAATTGCTGATGCTATAAATGAAGAGACCATAAATAAACTCATACCTAAAACAATAGATGCTGCAGTAGTTGATTTAGGAGACAGGATTGAAGTTTCCATCCTTGTAACAAATTATTTAAAGAAAATGGGCATTAAGAACATCGTGGCAAAGGCCGAATCCAATGAGCACGGAGAGATACTGGAGATTATCGGCGCGGATCATGTGGTCTTCCCTAATCGTGAGGCGGCAAAGCGATTAGCCCCCATGATTTTATCAGAACTGCTGCACAATTATCTGCCCATAAATGATGAACTGGTAATAGCTGAAATACAGATTCCCGAAAAATACAACGGGAAATCACTCAGGGAAGCAGATTTACGGAAAAGCATGGGAATCAATGTAATTGGTGTGAAACAGGATGCCGTCTACAAGCAGAACTTTGATCCGGATTATATCATACAGGATGAAGAAATCATGCTGGTAGCTGGAAGCCCGTCAAATATATCAAGTTTATCCGGTGAGCCGATCCCCGGCGGGGAGGGGAAGAAGAAAAATGGATTTTTCAGCAGATTCTAAAGATTCCGAGCACTGTCTTCAGGTCAGGTCAGAGATAGGAACCCTTGAAACTGTTCTGCTTCATAGGCCGGGCAGGGAACTTGAGTCCCTCACGCCGCAGTACCTTGATGCTATGCTCTTTGAAGATATTCCATTTCTGGAGAAGATGCGGGAGGAGCACAATAAGTTTGCAAAAACCCTCAGTGAACATGGTACACAGGTTCTCTATTTTGATGAACTCCTCAAAGAGACGCTTCAGGTTCCGGGTATTCGTGAAGACCTTATCTCGCAGACCGTTCAGCTTGCAGAGATAAAATATGATTCACTCTATAAAGCCATTACGGACTATCTTCATTCCCTTTCTGCAGAGGCGCTGGGGGATCATCTTATTGGCGGTCTGCTGAAGCAGGAAATTGACCATAAGGATGTGGAGAAGAGCCTTTCATATTTTATTCGTGATGCCTACCCGTATTATATCAATCCTCTGCCTAATCTGTATTTCACGAGGGATCCCGGTTCTGTTTTGGGTAACGGCATCAGTATAAATGAAATGCAGACAGCTGCCAGGCGCAGGGAGACCCAGCTGCTTTCGATGATTATGAGGAAACATCCGGCTCTTTCTCAACAGGCGGGAATGGTATATGAGGGATATGCGGCAAACAGCAATATTGAGGGTGGCGATATTCTTGTATTGAATGATGAGACTCTGGCAGTCGGCTGCAGTGCAAGGACAGCTGCATGGGCAGTGGAAGAACTGGCACGTATCATGCTGGCGCCCGAGGATGCGGGAGGGCAGGGATTTAAGCAGGTCTTAGTCATGCAGATTCCTTTTACGCGGGCTTACATGCATCTCGATACGGTCTTTACCATGGTAGATCATGATAAGTTCACAATTTACCCGGGAATAGAATCACGATTAAAAGTTTTTCAGATTACTTTGCAGAAAAGCGAACATGGAGAGAAATGGAGCATAAAAGTTGAGACTGAAGACTCCATTAGGCAGGCCCTCTGCCGAGCTTTGCATGTCCCCTCGGTGGATCTGATACAGACAGGCGGAGGGGACATGATAACCGCCGCCAGGGAGCAGTGGAATGACAGTACGAATACCCTTGCTGTCGCCCCGGGAACAGTTGTCACGTACCGGCGAAATATGGTATCTAATGATACATTAAGTCAGCATGGTATACAGGTTCTCCCCATTGAAGGGTCCGAACTTGTCAGGGGACGCGGTGGCCCTCGGTGTATGAGTATGCCCCTGCGCCGAAGCCCCGTATAATTTAGTAATACGTTATCAGCTTTCAAGGAGGAATTCGATGCCGATACAGCTAAAAGGAAGACATTTACTGACATTGAAGGATTACAGCACAGAAGAGATAGCTTTTCTGCTGAATCTTGCCATGGATCTGAAGCGGAAAAAGAGATCTGGAATCCGGGGAAATACCTTGGAAGGCAGGAATATTGTCCTTATTTTTGAAAAGGCATCGACTCGAACTCGCTGTGCCTTTGAAACAGCAGCTTATGATGAAGGCGCCCGGGTAACGTTCCTGACGAACAGTCAAATGGGTAAAAAAGAATCTATCGAAGATACCGCTAAAGTACTCGGCAGGTATTACGATGGTATAGAGTTCAGGGGATTCAAGCAGGAGACTGTGGAAGCTCTGGCTGAAGGAGCCGGTGTTCCGGTATGGAACGGGCTGACCGACACCTATCATCCTACGCAGGTGCTGGCGGATCTCATGACAGTCATGGAGCATAGTGATAAACCCTTGAACAAAATGAAAATGGTCTTTGTCGGTGATGCTCGGAACAATATGGGTAATTCCCTCATGCTGGGAGCTGCAAAGATGGGAATGGATTTTACATCCCTTGCCCCTCGGGAACTGCAGCCTGATGAGAAGAGGCTTGAGGAACTGCGCAAGCTAGGGAGCAAGCAGGGGGCATCCATTGAAGTTTCCGATGATATTGAAAAAGCTGTGAAGGGTGCAGATATTGTGTATACTGATGTCTGGGTTTCTATGGGAGAGGAAGATAAGTTCGCTGAACGGATCGCCCTTTTACAGCCCTATCAGGTAACTATGGAGATGCTGAAGCTCACGGGAAATGATCAGGTGAAGTTTATGCACTGTCTTCCGGCATTTCATGATCTTGAGACCTCTGTTGCCAGGGAGGTTCATGAACGCTTCGGACTTAAGGAGATGGAAGTTACTGATGAAGTCTTCAGAAGCCCTCATTCCATTGTTTTTGATGAAGCGGAAAACAGATTGCACACCATTAAGGCGGTGATGACAGCTTCCATTGGGAATCTCTGAAAATTTCATTAGGAAACTCTGAAAACTGCAGGGCATCTTTTGAAAAAAAACTGAAAAAAGTCTTCAGAGAAGCAGAAAATCCTCTTCCAAGTTCTTGATGAGCTGGATAAAGAACTGTGTCCCTTTTTCTATGTTCTTCAGTGAAATACGTTCATTGTAAGCGTGCATTCTTGATAATTCATTTTTATCGATACAGTAGGGCGAAAAACGGAAAATCTTGTCGCATACGGCTTCATACTTTCTCGCATCAGTTCCTCCAACCATGATGAAAGGAGCTGTAACTGCTTTAGGAAATATCTGGCGAATCGTTTTCTGGAGCATAGCAAATTCCCGGGAGGATATGTTTGACAGTTTGGAAGGATTTTCCCCGCCTATGACGTCAAGATGAATAAATTTACTTTTTGTGCGTCGTTTAATAAATTTTAAAATCATATCTGTTGTGTCTCCGGGCAGTATCCGGCAGTTTATGATGGTTGACGCTTTCTGAGAAAGAACATTCGGAGCGCTGCTTCCTTTCGCCATGGTCGGAGTTATGGTGCTGCGAAGGAGGGCATTACCCGTGGAAGACTTGGCAAGCATATGCATCAGAAGCGATCTGAAGAGCCATAAATTGGCAGTGACAAGTCTGTATCTGAAGGACATGTAGGGAGAAATGATTTTCAGCATATGATACATGGATGGTGTCATTCTGAGGGGCATTTGTTTCTGTTCCAATCGCATGATTGCTTGAGACAGGGTTCCGATACTGGTATGCTTAGGAGGCATGGAAGAGTGGCCTCCGCTTCTCTGGGCGGTCATCTCGATGTCAAGGTATCCCTTTTCCACCACACCCACCGTAGCTGCGGGCGCATGCATGCCCTCCAGCATCCCTTCAGTCACACAGCCGCCTTCATCTATCAGAAAGGAGAAACGAATCCCCAGGGATTTGAAATAGGCCGCCGCAGCAGCAGCACCTCTATTTCCATTCACCTCCTCATCATGACCGAATGCTAGGTAGATAGTCCTTTTAGGCTTGTACTTTTTTGAGAGAAGATGTTCTACTGATTCAAGGATCTGGATGAGCTGCACTTTGATGTCCAGGGAGCCTCTGCCCCAGAGGTAGCCCTCTTTTACTATACCGCTGAAGGGGGGATAATGCCAGGATGATTCATCTCCCGGCGGCACGACATCCTGATGGGCCGTAAAAAGGGCCGGCTTCAGGGATAGGTCAGTACCTTCCCATTTGAGAATTATGGTGAATTCATGGATGATGGTTCTTTCAAGGTGTTTCGCCGTCAGCGGGTACGTGCTGATTATCCACTGCTGAAAACTTCTGAAGGCGTCCCAGTCGGTTTCATCTATTTTACTTCGGGATATCGTTGGGAATTTCACTGCCTCTGACAGATGTGCTGTTACCCTGTCCATATCAGGAGTCTCCACATCAGAGACCTCGTAAACCTTTTTATCCGGACGGTTGAGAAGAGCTCGGAGAATGATAATACAAAAAATCAGCAGGAATAATCCAGCAGCAGGAAGAAACCACATATTTTACAAACCTCAGCAGATTGGCTCTAAGAGAAATAGCTACTCTCTCTAGTATACATGGAAAAAAAGAGTTGTAAACAAGCTGATCTGCTCGTAATCAGCTTAATCAGCTCAATCAGCTCAATCAGCTCAATCAGCTCAATCAGCTCAATCAGCTCGATCAGCTCGATATCCGGTACCTCAATAATCAGCAGCCGGTAATTAATAATCAGCAGTAGATATTTTGTAATCAGTAGCCGATAATGACAGCCAGAATGATAAAAAGGATACAGAGCAGAAACACCAGGGCTTCAATTTTCCAAATCCACATGAACCACTTCCCGAAGCCGATACCTGTAATAGCCAGGCAGATAAGAAGGAGAGCATTGCTTGGATACAGCACATTGGAGAACCCGTCCCCGAAGACATAGGCCAGTACAGCAGTTTGACGGGATAATCCGGTTAAGTCGGCCAGCGGTGCAATAATTGGGATGATGAGGAAGGCTTTAGCGGACCCTGAGCTGATGAAAAAATTCAGCATCATTACAAGCAGAAATACGGAAATACCGGCACCAATTGGTCCCATTTCGGTGATACTTCGGGAAGCAAGAAAGAGAATGCTGTCCAATATTTCTGCCCTGCGGAGAATGTGGGTAATACTGGAAGCCATCAGTACCAGAATAATTCCAGGGGCAACGCCGAGAATACCTTTTACAAAGGATTTTCCCAGCCATTTTCCAGACATTCCAGAAAAAAAGCCCGCCCCGATACCGCCGAAGAGAAAACAGAGAACTACGATAGGCAGGACATACTGGCTGATTACAGGAAAAAAGGATGATGAGAGAATCAGGACAAGCATGATCCCGATCCAGCCGGCAAACCAGAACAAGCCGCGTTTTTTCCGCTTTTC
>JAIPFQ010000126.1:0-6484 GCA_021736605.1 Spirochaetales bacterium
CCGGGAAAGGACACCTTTGAACAGATTGAAGTGATGCATATGATCCCTGATCACGGAAAATCGGGAATCATATGCGTACCGCTTCTGCCCCACGACCGTACAACGACACGTCTGCTGGCAGCAAATATCAGGAAACTTGAACGCCGCGGTCACCCAATTATTCAGTTGGACAATTTTATCCCCGAGTACAGCGGCAGCTGCATCATGACCGATCATAAGAAATCAGCTGCCGGAATGATGGAGGTTCTCCACAATTACGGACATCGAAAAACAGCCCTGCTCTACCGCAATGCAAACAAACCTTCAGTCAAGCTCAGAATAAACGGGGTAAAAGAGTGGTACAATGAAAACGGCATTCCCTTGACGAATCTAATCAAAATTAATGCTGATACTGTACGTATCGATTCTGATGCCATTACTGCCCTTATTGAGAGCGGTGTTACAGCGGTATTCGGCCTCGAGTGTGAATTGGTGCGGGACCTTTACATACGTTTAGAGCGTATGGGCTACGAGGTCCCTCGAGATCTTTCGATGTGTTCATTTGACGACCACTGTTTTTCAGGACTTCGCAGTAATTTTATCACCTCAATTGTTCAGCGCTGTGATGCCATCGGCTATTACGCTGTGCAGCTGCTGCTGGATATGATTGAAGGGAAAACGCAAGGTGCACTTGAGATGCGTTTGGAAGCAGATATAAAAATAAGGAAGAGCGTTGCAAAAATCTGAATATTTCTATGCAGACCTTCATTTCCATACCAGTTATTCTGACAACCGTGATCATGCATCACTGGAACAGATGGTGCAACGCGGCTCTGCCAGAGGAATAAGCTGTTTCGGCACTGGAGATCATAACCATAACCTTACAGATGCAAAATGGATTTCACTCATAAAAGATACTGAAAAAATGCGGGCACTCTATCCGAATTTTCAGTTTCTTACCAACTGTGAGCTTACATTTCGTTTTGGGCACGCTCTGCTCCTATCACCCAAGCACATCAGCGGTACTATTGCGGAAGCCTACTCCTATCTGTTCAGATCTTCGGAGGCTATGCTGATCATAAACCACCCCTATATTGACAGTGATCAATGGAGAGGCAGCATTATCCCCCATGCAGGAGGTATTGAGGTAATAAATGGCTCGGTTCTGCAGCACGGTGAAACTCAAAAAAATATTGAACTGATGCTGCAGTCATATGAGGAGTTTCGCATAATTGATTTCCCGCATGTATCCTGCTATGCCGATTATCTTTCCCACGGAGTCCCGGTACTCCCCTTCGGAAATAGTGATGCCCACAGCCTTGAAGAGATCGGCAGCGGAGTTACGGGCTTCCGACACGAAACATTAGAGGAAGCGATAGAAGCACGTGCGCTTTTTGCCGCAACAGATACGGGAATCCGTCTCAACTGGGAGTACGTCCAGAAAACCCGTGCAATTTCCTATGAAGCAGCGTTTGATCCCCTTCTCTGCTCTGGAGATGATTTATCTGGAGATGATTCATCTGGAGATGATTCAGAAAACTATCCCTTTAAGATTCAATGCTACTGTGACAGAACCCTGGTCTCATCTCAGATAACATCCACAGCCCCCTCAGGTACTATTATTCCTGCCAGGAGAGGCTATTACTGGTTTGCTGTACAGAAAGGCCGGCGCTTTGCCATCAGCGCTCCTGTATTGATCGGACAGCCTATCTCACCCAAAGGAATATATGCTTTCCCGCTGGATCTGCAGCGCCAACTCTATTTTGAACGGCAGGACCTTATTCCAGCTCCCTTGAAAAAGACATCAACGGATCCCGATGCAAAAACAGCGTATAAATGTCGTCTCTTCGGAAGCAGCTCACCGAAGATCACTGATGCAGCCGGGCAGGCAATACCATATGAACTGGAACCTGCGGATAAAGATATCGTCATGAATAAAACAGGGGATCCTCAGCAGCTGCAGGAATTTTTCACCTGGCTGGATCGAAATGAAATTCATGAGTATAAATTTGCAAGGCTGGACTACTCTATAGATGCCTCTGGAGAACTGCAATTGAGGGCTCTCCTTCTGCCTGCCCTCTTTCTTCCTGAAGGGTATTGCGATGATGAGGTGAGAACAGCAGGAAACACTATATATGCTCAGTTGGATACGATACTTCGAGTAAAACTATTCCTTGAAATACCACCACTGAACTTTACTCGTCTATGGACTGACAGCAATACACAATTTCCTCTTACAGTCCAGGATGGTGAATGGGGAATTGAGAGCTGTATCCTTTTTTTTCCTGAAGGAACAGAAAGCTGCTGCCAGCAGATCACGAAGATTTACAGGAAGCCGATATGAAACAGAATAATGAAGATAAGCAGACAATCCATATTGTATTCAAGTCCCATCTGGATATCGGGTTTACAGATCTGGCTGAAAATGTAGTCAAGCAGTACATCCGCGAATACATCCCGAAGGCTCTCGATTTGATTGACCGTCTGCACGAAAGTCCCATCGGGTTTACCTGGACCACGGGTTCCTGGATGATTAGAGAATTTCTTGAGCGCGCAGATTCTTCATTACGGAGAAGGATGGAAGAGGCAATCAAGGAGCGAACTATTCGGTGGCACGCCCTGCCGTTCACACTCCACAGTGAGCTTGCATCGGCCGAACTTTTTGAAGCAGGGCTGCAGATATCCAGAGACTTGGATCAGGAATTCGGCGTAAGAACCATAGCCGGAAAGTTCACCGATGTGCCGGGACACACGCGGGCAATCATCCCTCTGCTGGCAAGATACGGCATTAAATTTCTCCATATTGGCACTAACCCCGCATGTATTCCTGCGGATGTGCCCCCGCTCTTTCGCTGGCGCAGCCCCGATGGCTCCGAGGTGATTGTCAACTACCAGACAGGCTACGGAAACTGTACAGACTTCCCGCCGGCTGAAGCTGTCCTCTGGTTCTCTCACCAGCAGGACAATGAACAGCCGCCGAGTATTGATAAACTCAATGAACTCTACGCCCATATCAGAGCAGACTACCCCGATGCTTACATAAGCTCTTCAAGCCTGGATAATTTTGCCTCTCAGATACTTCCCTTTAGTAAGGACCTGCCGGTTGTTGATCAGGAAATCGGCGACACATGGATTCACGGGGCGGGAACTGATCCGCTGAAAGTTTCCCGCTATAGAGCACTGTGCCGGTTTATTTCTTCTCAAAAAGACAAAGATCTCTGCAGCAATGAGCTGCTGCAGCTGAAGAGTATGAAGCAGAAACTCCTCCTAGTCCCTGAACATACCTGGGGTATGGACCTCAAACGATATTTGCCCGATTATCTCAACTACCGAAAAGCAGATTTCTACAAAGCGAGGGCACAAAATAGCATTCCCCTATCGGTTAAGCGTGAGGGTGAACGGAACTACCTCCTCCCCCAAGAGACTGAGAACGGTTCAGCTGGGTTAACAGAAACTTATTCGTATAAAGCCTTTGAATCTTCATGGAAAGAGCAGCGGGATTTCATTGATAAAAGCCTTACCGCTTTGAAAAGCCCGAAATTGCGGAAGGAAGCTGATGCTGCACTCCAAAAAGTCGAACCGTACTGGATTACCATTGAACAAACATACCAAGAGGCTTATAAAAAGGTTCCTATAACGCGGCCCATTTCATTCGGCCCTTGGATCTGCATGTTCTCTCCTGAAACAGGTGCGCTTACATCAGCTCTTAATCGGGATCTTGGCTGCGAACTTTGTCGTGAAGGAGGTGCCCTCGGCCTCTATCGTTATGAAATCTACTCAGACCGTGAGTATCAGAGTTTTTACACGAGCTATCTCCTAAAGGGCGGTAATCATCATCAATGGTCACTCCAGGATTATACAAAACCCGGACTCAGTCGGCTGCACGATCTGCAGCATACAATTTATCATCCTCAAAAACCTATTGCTTTTTTATTAGATGCAGACGATGCTTTTGAGGTGAGAATATACGGCCGAATGCCCCGGGAGGCCAGTGAAGAATTCGGAGCTCCCAGAGAAGTCCTTACGCGGTATATGTTCAACAAGATAGACAACGAGCTGACAGTCATGTATCATTGGCATAAAAAGGATGCTAACCGCATTCCTGAATCATCATGGCTGGAATTTGATCTCGCTGCGGGAGAACATACGACCTGTATCCTTGATAAAATGGGGCAGGCAGTATCTCCCCTGGATATAGTTAAAAATGGTAATCGTGCCCTGCATGCTGTGGATAGCGGAGTGACCTTTTCTACCGATGAGCTTGAAATACGGCTCCTCACTCAAGACGCTCCTCTGGTGAGTATCGGCAGACCTCGAATTCTCGAGTTCGACCAGCATCCAGCTTCCTGCAGGGAGGGAGTATTTTTCAACCTCCACAACAATTTATGGGGAACAAATTTCCCTATGTGGTATGAAGATGACGGAATGTTCAGTTTCACATTGCAAATAAGGAGAAAATCGTGAGCACGAAAGCCCGGCAGCAGAGAACCTTGTTCCCGCAGTTTATTCCTGAACGCATTCGACGCCATGTTCAGATTTCCCGCAGTCGGATTTGGAAACAGAAGACTTCCTTAGATGTCCTTGTTTCCCCTTCCAAGCCCTTGCTCAGCAGTTTTGAAGAAGCCGAATCCATGCAATTTTCGCGGGTTACAGAAGGATCGGTGTTTGCCGAAGCAGGCTGGAATACTGTCTGGTTTTATATGGAACTTCCTGAACTCCCTGAACTTCCTGAATTCACTGAACTTACTGAAGAGGCGGCTTATCTGCTCTGGGAAGTTAACGGCGAGTCTACAATTTTCTATCAGGGTGAACCCTGGTGCGGTTTGGATACTGCCCACAGATGGGCAAGAATTCCCGCTGGCGCTAGAGAACTCTATATACGATGCAGCAGCTATGAGACAGGAATCTGGATGCACGAAGGGGAGAATCGTGTCCCGGAACCAGCAGCTGAGGGCTACCAATTTTATCATGCCAGTGCAGCACTGCGCGATACTCTTCAGTGGAATATCTACAATGACCTGCTTCTGCTTGAGGAATATCTGCGTTACGAGCTGGAAAAACTCGAACTCACTTCTCCTGCAGTGGGCAAACATAAAAAACTTGAGTATCTACCCGTCGGGCTGCGAAAACTGCTTCATAAAACTGATCTAGCTCTTGATACTTACGATCTCGGTGATATTCACGAATGTTCCCGGCAGCTGCAGGAACTGCTTAAAACCAAGGAAACTTCGGAATTCTTGAATTCTCCTAATGGATCATTGTCCCTCATCGGCAACTCTCACTTAGACCTGGTCTGGTTATGGCCCGAGAAAGCGACCCGTGAGAAAAATATTCATACCTGCTCAACAATACTTCGCCTTATGGAGGAGTACCCGGATATGAGCTTCACAATGAGCCAGCCCTGGCTTTTGGATGCGCTGGAAACCGATGCTCCAAGCCTGTATCGGCAGATACAAGAGCGGATTGATGAACAGCGATGGGAACTTACCGGGGGTATGTATGTTGAAGCTGACACGCTTATCCCCTGCGGGGAAGCCTTGGCAAGAGCCTGTGTTATCGGTCAGAGAGTCTTCCAGCGGGAAACAGGAGAACTCTGTCCCACCCTCTGGCTTCCCGATGTCTTCGGATACAGTCAATCCCTTCCGCAGATCGCTTCTGCTGCAGGAATAAGAAATTTCTACACAACAAAACTGCTCTGGTCATCTGTACAGAGCTTTCCTTTTACAAGTTTCGTCTGGCAAAGTATGGATGGTTCGGAACTGCTGTGCCATCTCTCCCAGGTCGGTTATGAATCCCGAGCAAGTGTGGAGGATCTGAAGCACTGCTCCGAAGCCAACAAGCAGGCAGCACTCCATGATGATGCCATACTTGCTATGGGCTTCGGGGACGGCGGCGGAGGTCTTACCGATGAACAGTGTGAACGAGCAAAGAGGATCAGCGGGCTGCTTGATCTGCCGGCAGCTTCCTGGCAGCGGGCAGACCAGTTTTTCTCCCGTCTTTCAGAAGTACGCCATCAGCTCCCCCGCTACCGTGGTGAACTGTATCTTGAGTATCACCGCGGAACTTATACCACCAAGCATGCAATGAAACAAGCCTACCGCAGAGCAGAAAAGGCTCTGCAAATGGCTGAGGCTGCGGCAGCCTTCACTGGAAATTCTGAAAATATCCGGGAGCAATCAGAGCTCCAATCAAAACTCCAATCAGAGCTCCAGTCAGAGCTGATGCCGCTGTGGAAAGAGCTTGTGTTTTCTCAATTCCATGATGCCCTCCCGGGCAGTTCCATCGCTCTGGTATACGAGGAGATGATTCCTCAATTGCAGGATATTGCCGAAAGAGCAAAAAAAGCCGCCGCCGAGCTCCTCTCCAACGAAGGAAGCCGTACCGTTCTATTCAATCCCAATGGAATCGATGGTACCTGGCTGATACATCTCGACTCAACGCAAATCAGCACAATGAATAGAGAGACTGGAAAGAGCAAAGAAAAGAATACCGTACCAATTCAGCA
>JAIPFQ010000127.1:0-6454 GCA_021736605.1 Spirochaetales bacterium
CCGTAAATAGGATCTTCTTCCGCTGATTTTTCTTCATAAAACTCATTGGCTGCTGCATCAAGGGCAATCTCAATCTCTTCCGGAACCTTCAGTACTTCATTGCCTGCTTCCTTGAATTTTTCAACTGCCTTGACTGATTCGTAGACAAGATATTCGTGCTGCGCCTGCGTATGGCTGTCGATTACTGAACGTACTATTTGCTGCAGGTCCGCCGGCAGTTCATTCCATGCATCCTCATTGACAAAGAAAACCTGGGGGTCACTAGGAGCTCGAGCCGGTGAAAGGTAGACGTAATCTGCTACTTCATTGAAGTGCATATTCCAGTTAGTCGCCACGGTGGAGTATTCAAAGGCATCAATCGTTCCGCGCTGCATAGCTTCATAGCATTCATCGCCGGGGATGATAACTGTGGAAGCGCCCATTCGTTTGAGAATTTCACCGCCATCTCCCATACAGCGAGCTTTCAGCCCCTGGATATCTTCCATGCTGTCGAGACGAACTTTCGAGTGGAAGAATACTTCTTCAGGGAGGGGTGCCAAAGCTCCGGGAAAGGTCATAACATTATAATCTGCCATCATTTCGTTCATCAGTTCCGCACCGCCGCCGTAGTTGAACCAGGTCCGCATTGCTTCACCGGGAAGCCCGCCGGGACGTGAGCTGATCAAGCCTGCTGCCGGCCATTTGTCCAGATTGTACATGGGACAGCTGTAGCCCATCTGAAGAACTCCCTCGTGTATGGCATCAACTTCTTTGTATGCAGGTACAATTGATCCGCCGACAAAGGGTTTTACCACCAGTCTGCCGTTACTTGCTTCGGTGATGGCCTCACAGACCTTGTCATGATAAATCTGCGATGGGTCAGAGGCCGGTCCGTGGCCTGAAGATTTCCATACGATGGGTTCGAATTCCTCTTCAGCCTGCTGGGCAGTCCCCTCCGAAGTTTCTGCCGGCTGGTTCTGGCAGGAAAAGGCGAGTACTGACAGGATCAGTACGACCAAGATCATCAACGCTTTTTTCCGAGTAAACATGTTTCATCCTCCTAAAGTCTTTATCTTTTTATTGTGCTGCCAATTCGGCACATTTTGCTGCCGCTTCGACACTTTATTCTATTCTCAGCGAAGTTCCTGTTCGGTTATGAAAATAATTATCATTATGAATACGTAAGTATGACATGGCATCTGAGCCTGTACAATGAGAAACCCCGACAATTTTGATGCCTTCGTCATGCAGATACCGCAATGACTTTTCGTAGCTGACCCCTTTTGACTCAACCAAATGAGTTCCGCCGAGAACTGCATACAGGGGTTTCCCTAAGCGTTCCTTCACTGAATCAAGCATATTCCTCATTCCCGGGTGAGAGCATCCTAGAAGCACGACGAGGCCTTCGCTGGTATCAATGGCAATGAGCACCTCATCGCTGAAATCATCCTTATAAAATTTTCCTTCCTTCATGACCACAAAGCGTTCATTAATGACTTCCTCCGGATGTATCCGCGCAAAGTTCGTTATGATATAGACGCCGGGGGCGATTTCTGTTAGATCATCTGATACAGCAGTATGGGCTATAGAGCGCTCCTCCAGGAAGTCGCGGTCAAAGTTATTTCCGAGGTACTCATACGCATGGTTGTGATATCCGAATTTTTCTTGGAAAAATCCGCTGCCCGTGTAGAGATGAAACGAATCCGTCAGTTCCACAAGACTTCGGAAGCCTCCGGAATGATCATAATGTCCATGGCTGAGTACGACAGAATCGATGCGGCTCATATCTTTTTTCAGTTCAGCGGCATTGCGAATGAATGCATCCGACTGACCGGTATCAAAAAGGATCCGATGCTCATTTTTTTCTATGTAGAACGCTATTCCGTGTTCGTTTTTCAGAGCAAGATGCTCTCCTTGAGAATTTTCCACTAACGTAGTTATCTGTAACTGCATAATTGTACTTTTTTTTTGGTCCTTATCACGTGTGCTGCCAATTCGGCACATTTTTTATCTGCCTCGGCAGAACCGATTCTTGGCCTCCCCTTCCTGTTCGGCCAACTCCATATAAACCCCATGGGAAACTTCATGGGGAATCCATGTAAAACGCAGTATCCTGAAATTGAGCATCTCAGGCTTCTGCATCATCGTTCTAAGATCAGTCTTATGAATTTCGATATCTGTTATCACTTGTCTGACATCTAAAGTCTAGAACAGTAATACAAATCCGTCAAGGAGTTTTTACAAGAAATATTTCTTTTTTAAAAGATGAAAAAAATTTTGGAAGATTGTTGATGGTTATGCTGATACTTGCGCTGTGGGAAAACAGCAGTCGACTCGACTCTGCTGCCCAAAACGTCTAGAAATTTCGCTGAAAAGACTTCATTGATATGCCGGCGTTCGCTTAAAGCCGCTGCTGACATTCACTGTGATCTGTTAGCATTCGAGCAGCTGCTAGCGTTCGAGCTTGGAGACTGTATAGGCCTCGATATCCCGTAAGGCAGTCCGCAGATGGCGGCGCATCGCCTCGCCAGCGGCCTCGCCGTCATGCTCCTCAATCGCGGCCATGATGCGTTCGTGCTCCTCGATGGTGTGCTCCAGGCGCCCCGGCGTATTGAGACTGGTGATCCACCCCTCATTCAAGGATTGCGCCATGGTTTTCATCAGCACTTCCAGTGTTCGATTGTGCGAAGCCTTGGCAACTTTCAGGTGGAAGGAGCTGTCGCAGGAGACCGCGCTCTGCATATCCCCGGCCTTCATAGCATTGAGGTATTCATTGTAGCAGTCACGGAGCTCTCTCATCTCTTTTGAGGAAATCTCACGGGCTGCCACCTGAGCGGCATGGGGTTCAATCAGCAGGCGTACTTCAAAATGCTCCAGCAGCAGGGACTGGTTCTCGTGCACCCACTGCTTGAAGGTGGAAAATTTCTGCTCCAGGGCATCGTTGAGATAGACCCCTTTCCCGTGCTTAACCGTAACCGTCCCGGTAATTTCCAGGATGCGGATAGCCTCCCGCACGGAAGCCCTGCTGATCTGCAGCTGCTTGGAAAACTCGTGCTCGCTGTACAGCTTATCCCCAGGCTTGAAATGTTCCTCCGAGATGATGCGTCGTATTGCTTCTACAGCACGGACCGAGACCCGCTCCTTTTTTAATGACTCCATGATACCTAGTATGTTGATGATATTGGCGGATGTCAATATAGAGAGGGCTGAAACAGGCATACTTGTCTGACAAGTTGCCGGAAAAGTGCTTGACGCATTCACTTTCGGATGAGTAAACTGTATTATAAGCGGGATAAGCACTCAATAATTTGAATGCTTGTGTGATTTTACAAGATACATACCAATTTAGCGGCTTGTCGTGGTGATGCAGCGGCTGGCTGTGGTGATGCTGCAGCTGAATGTGCCGAATTGGCAGCGGGGGGAAGATGCCGAAACTCATTGACGGCGAACAGAGAAAAATTGACATTATGAAGAAATCTCTGCAGATTTTTACCGATCGAGGTTTTGACAATACTTCCATGCAGACGATTGCTGACGGCTGCGGCCTCAGCCGCACAAATCTCTATAATTATTTTCAGAATAAGGAGGACATCTACAGTTTTGTTGTCCACTTTGCCTATGAGCAGCTGCGTGCATCAGTCCACCACATAGAGGATGAAAAACTCTCTCCCCTTACCTGCATCAAAAAAACTATCCGCATGTCGCTTTCCACGGCATATCGGCTGCGGCACATCATAGTTGTTATTCTGGAGCACTCCCTGAAGCACAAGCGGGAGATGGAGAAGATGCCGGACGGCGGTAATGTGCTTTCTGATGAAGAGAAGGGCCTGCTGGAGCAGAACTGCGAAATGCAGCAGTTCTTTGAGAGGAAGCTCAGAGAGGGAATCACGGTTAATGAGCTCATTCCTCACAACTCCAGCAGCATGGCCAAAATCCTTCACTCACTTATCAGCTCCTGCATCATTCAGTTCTCCTTGTCATCCCATTTGTCTTATGAAGCTGACTTGGAGTCCATCATGATGCTTCTGGATGAGATACGCAACTCTCCTGAGCCTGCAGTTTTGTGATGCGAATCATGGACGATTCCAGCACTATTTCTTATATTAAAGTTGTGCTGCCAATTCGGCACATGGTAAAATAAGTATCGAAAAAGAGCAGTTTAATCCGGAATTTTTTTGTTTATGGTGATGCTGAAGCGCTCGTTAAGCGTTTTTCGGATGCGAAACAGCCCTTATTGAAAGGATTTGCGGGGAAAAATTTCAAATGTGCCGAATTGGCAGCACACGCGGGGAAACTAAATAATCATGGAAGATAAACAGAACAACAGCAATAACTCTCACGAAACCAGTGAAGACAAGAAAAACAAGAATAAGCATGAGCCGGGTATCCACAACTATAACCCCTTCTCGAAGGAGAACAGCAAACGCTACCATTTTTCGTTCTGGTACTTCATCATCATGATTGTGATTCTCGTCGTCATCAACAGCATGTTCCAGAATCCTACGGATCAGCGGGCGATCGAGTATAACGTCTTCAAGGATAAAATTGTCTCTGGGGAGATTAAGCGGGTGGAGATAACCGAAACCGAGTATATCGGCTACACCATGACCCGGGAGCAGATTGAGCAGACGCAGTCGCAGGGGGTGCTTCCAACGCAGTCGGCGAGTCAGCCCATGTCGTACACTACATATAAGGTGGATGATCCGAATTTTATTCCTCTGCTGGATGAGCAGAACGTTGACTACTACTCTGCGGCGCCTCAGAATACGGGGGTGCTCTTTTCGCTGCTTGGGTGGTTTCTGCCGCTGATCATCCTTATTGTGTTCTGGCAGTTCCTCTTTAAGAAGATGAACAATCAGGGCGGTCAGGGGGTGATGTCCTTCGGGCAGAATAAAACAAAAATTGTGGCTGAAGGAGATACCGGCGTGCGGTTTAAGGACGTGGCCGGGGTTGATGAGAGCAAGATGGAGCTTGAGGAGGTGGTGGATTTTCTCAAGCGGCCGGAACGCTATACGGAGATCGGCGGGAAGATTCCCAAGGGCATGCTGCTCGTGGGGCCGCCGGGGACTGGTAAGACGCTGCTGGCCAGGGCGGTGGCCGGCGAGGCGGGGGTGCCCTTTTTTCGGATGAGCGGAGCGGACTTCGTGGAGATGTTTGTCGGCGTGGGGGCAGCCCGGGTGCGGGACCTTTTCCGGCAGGCGCGGGAGAAGGCGCCGTGCATCATCTTCATCGACGAGATGGATGCCATCGGAAAGACCCGGCAGGCGAGTCTGGGCAGCAACGATGAGCGGGAGCAGACACTCAACCAGCTGCTGGTAGAGATGGACGGCTTTGATGCGCGCATCGGCGTCATCATCATCGGAGCTACGAACCGGCCGGAAATTCTGGACCCGGCGCTGCTGCGGCCGGGACGTTTCGACAGGCAGGTCCTCATACCCAAACCGGACCTTATCGGGCGCGAAGCCATCCTCAACATACATTCCAAGAGCGTGAAAGTTTCGAAGGATGTCGACATGCGGAAGGTGGCGCAGGCGACGGCGGGGCTGGCCGGGGCTGATTTGGCGAATATCGTGAATGAGGCGGCGCTGCTGGCGGTGAGGGCTAAGCGGAAAGAGGTGATCCAGGAGGATCTCTCCGAAGCTATTGAGAAGACCTTTGCCGGCCTGGAGCGGAAAAACCGAGTCATGAACAAAGAGGAGCGGAAGCGCATCGCCTACCACGAAACTGGGCACGCCATCACTGCGTACTTCACAAAAGGCTCGGATCCGGTGAGTAAAATATCAATTGTGCCCAGGGGGATGGCGGCCTTGGGATACACCCTGCAGCTGCCGACGGAGGACCGCTTTCTTCTCTCGGAGCATGAGCTGCTCAGCACCATCGACGTCATGATGGGCGGGCGCGCGGCGGAACAGATCGAATTCAGGGAGATCTCCACCGGCGCATCGAATGACATCAGCAGGGCCAGCGACCTGGTCAGGAGGATGATTACGGAGTTCGGCATGAGCGGAAAATTCCGGAATATCACCTTGCCCACCGGCTCAAAACAGAGTATGCTCGGGACGGTAATGCCGGGGAATCGGGAGTATTCTGAGGAGACGCAGCAGTATATTGATACGGAGACCGCAAGAATCGTCAACGAACGCTATGATGCGGTGGCAGACTTGCTGGAAAAGAATCATCACCTTCTGAAATCGATAGCCGATCTGCTGCTGGATAAGGAAGTGCTGGAGGGTGAAGAGTTCAAGAAGATCATTGATGATGATTTGAGACGGAGAGAGTCTGAAGAGACTGAGGAGCAGCCCTCGACGAAAAAAGCGACTGCGGAAGCATCGGCATCATCGGCACAAAAAAAGCAGAAAAAAGATACTACTACGGACACAGATAAGGATAAGAAATGATCAGAGCTGATATTACGAGCAAGAAACTGAATGACCTCTTTGCTTCCATTGAAGAGGACGGGATAACGACATTCCTG
>JAIPFQ010000128.1:0-6374 GCA_021736605.1 Spirochaetales bacterium
AAGGACGGCTTTGAATTTACCATAGATGGAAGCAGCCATGGCAGTTCCCCGCTTGATCATAACCATCCTGAGGAAAGTAACTCCGAGTTCACGGTACAGAATGATCAGGAAGACCCATGCCGGCATAATACCGGAAACGGTGAAGCAGACAAAATAGGTCAGGCGGCTGAATACATCCGCAAAGGGATCCATCACCTTTCCCAAATCTGTAACACAATTATATTTTCTTGCAATATAGCCGTCCAGCACATCTGAAAGCTCGATTAAGATGTATATGGCGAGGACAATCCAAGTAAACAGCGCTGTGGAATGACCAAGCCAGTCGGGGAAAAAATAAGCTGCAAAATAGAGCGGAGCCAGAAACAGGCGCGATATGGTCAGTATGTTTGGTATGTTTGGTATGTTTGGTATGTTCATTACTTACTCCAATTTGATTTCCTTGATCTTTTTACTTGTTTGTTAAGTTATTTCCCTTGTTTATGCGTATTTACTGCAAAGCGAGTAAAACACATCAGAAATCTCAAGGATGCTGCTGAATTGTACAGCAGATCAGATCTACGTCTCAAGGTCAAGCGGCTTTACAAAAAGCAAAACTCTTTTTTCCCAGTTACTGTCTTCAGAATCCTCAAAGACACTATCAATAAGCTTCCATTGCTTTCTTTATTGTATCTGCTTTCTTTATTGTATCAGCTTTCTCTGCTCCTAAGCAGGCTCCTCTTACATTCCCTGCTCCCAGAAGTCAATACTGTTACAATGCCTTGAGAAATGATCTGACCGCAGACATAAAATGTTCGTATAAATCTTCCCTGGAAATACCATAGACTCGATCAAAATCTTCTGAACGCATTAACAGCACCTGCATCACTCCGAAGCCCTGCCCCCAAAGCAGGAGCAGCAGCTGATCAGCACTCAGCTCAGATTGAATAAGGCCATTCCTCGTGTCCTCCTCAATAGCCCGCTTCACAAGGGTTCCGTAATTGATGGAAATATTCTGGCACAAAGCTCGCTGGTCAAAACGCTCAGACACCCCTTCGTGATACCTATGGTAATTGGACTCGTAATACATCAGCATAGAAACATATTCAGGGTGATCCGCGGCATAGGCATAAAAATTCCTGCCAATTCTCATAAGGCTTGATGCTCCTTCACTCTCTCCCAGCCCTTGATGAAAGCCCCTCTCCAGATACGCGTAAAACATTTTCTGTGCTCGATACACCACAGCTAGAAAGAGTTCCTCTTTGTCTCTGAAGTAGAAATAGATCGTACGCTTCGTATAACCGGCCTCCGCTGCAATTCGGTCTATAGTTGCAGCAGTAAATCCTTTCTCAAAAAAGACCCTTTCCGCGCAGTCTGCAATCAGATCTTTTCGATGTTCCCGTTCCGCTTTCAGCCTCTCCTCTTTATTCATGAGACTATAATAAGTCAGCTATTCAGTTATTGCAATATATTTCACATGGGTGTAAAATTATTCATGCTGATGTTTAAGCGCTGCGTTTTATCTATTTCGCTTAGCATATCCAAGCAATTCTCGAGGAGGCAGACCATTGAAACCACTTTCCATTCCAGAAACAGGACAATCAGAGGAGCGTATTCTGGAGAAACTTGAAGCTTTCAAATCCCAAGATCCCGACTACCGGAGCGGAAAAACCTGGAGCCTGGTCTACTTTCTGGGTGAAGCGCATGAATCCTGCATACAGAAAGCGTATTCCATGTACGCCCCTGCCAACGGGCTGGATCCAATGACCTTTAAAAGCCTGAAGACCATGGAAACTGAAATCATAAGAATGACTGCCGGGCTGCTGCACGGGGGAGAAGATACCTGCGGGATAGTAACTTCGGGAGGGACGGAAAGCTGTCTTCTAGCTGTAAAGACCTACCGGGATTTGGCTGGAAAGAAAAAACACATAAAGAGGCCCGAAATGGTCATTCCGGAAACCGCCCATGTCGCCTGGGATAAGGGCGGTGAATATTTTCAGGTTACCATTCGTCGGGCGAAGACTGACAGTAACGGCCAGGTGGATCCGAAGTCAGTTGAGAAGCTCATCACAAAACGGACGGTTATGATCCTCGGATCCGCTCCTGAGTATCCCCACGGAATAATCGACCCCATCGAAGAGCTAGGGCAAATTGCACAGAGCCGCGACATCCCTCTTCATGTTGATGCCTGCGTGGGCGGCTTTCTGCTGCCTTTCATTGAGGCTGAGGGAGAAGCCATCCCCCCGTGGGATTACCGCGTACCTGGTGTAAGTTCGGTCTCAGCAGATATTCACAAATACGGCTTCAGTGCTAAAGGAGCTTCCGCAATTACCTACAGAAGCCCGGAACTGATGCGGTATCAGTTTTTTGTCTATGAGAACTGGCCGGGGGGAGTTTTTGCATCACCGGGTCTGCTCGGCACGCGTCCCGGCGGAATCTATGCGGCGGCGTGGGCTGCCCTGCACTTTCTCGGCCAGGAGGGCTACCGCAGAAACGCCCGTGAAATAATAGAGATTCGCAGGGAGATGATCTCAGCCATCGAGGCAATTCCGGAATTTACTGTTATAGGAAAACCATTAGCTGGAATCTGCGCCTTTACTTCAAAGAGCCGGGATGTCAATATCTATGCTGCAGCGGATGTGCTGGAAAAGAGGGGCTGGCATATCGACCGGCTCCAGTTTCCTCCGGCAATTCAGGTTATGATCACTCCCCGCCACCGTCACTATCTTAAGCAGTACCTGCAGGACCTCAAGGAGGCGGCAAATGAGGTGCGCGGACGCCCGGAATTAGCAAAGGAGGGCAGCGCAGCCGCCTACGGAATGATGGCAGGAGTCCCTTTTCGGAAACGGGTAAAAAAAGAGATCCGCTCATTTTTTGTTCGCCTCTATACTTCAGATGCTCCAGCTGATGAGACACTAGAAGAGCGTTGAATATTTAGTGTTTAGGTACTCTGTAAAATACGAAGGATTAAGCTCTTCGCCAGTGACACGCTTGAGCAGCTCGGAGGATGTATATACTGCCCCGTACTTATGGATGCTGGTATACAGCCATGAACGAATACTCTCCAAGTCCCCGCGCAGCACGTAAGCATCAACAGAACCCAAATCCCTCTCCATCGCCGCATACAGCTGCGCAGCCATGAGGTTTCCCAAAGCATACGTCGGGAAATAACCGATCATGCCTTCGGACCAATGCACATCCTGCAGCACCCCATCGGCATCAGAAGGAGGTACAATTCCCAGCAGGGCTTTCATATTCTCATTCCAGACAGCGGGGAGATCATCCGCCTTGAGATCCCCCTGAATCAGTGCTTTTTCCAGTTCATACCGTAAAATTATGTGAAGTCCGTAGCTCACCTCATCCGCATTGACTCGAATTAATGACGGCTGAACTTTGTTTACTGCCAGAACCATATCATTCAGGGAAACCTCTCGGGTCTGATCAGGAAAAAACTCTTGAAACTTCGGATAATAGTACTTCCAGAAAGAGCGGCTGCGGCCGATCATGTTCTCCCACATCCGAGACTGACTCTCGTGCATGGCCAAGGATGTTCCTGTCCCCAGAGATGAACCGCCGAGATCCTCCTGGGAAGAGCCCATTTCATAGAGGGCATGCCCCCCTTCATGAATTGTGCTGAAAATGCTGCTGGCTGCGCTGGCCTCCCCGTAACGATTTGCTATCCGTACATCGTTGGGGCCGAGTTTTGTTGCAAAAGGGTGCGCCGATTCTGCTGCAAGTCCGCGCTCGAAATCAAAACCCATATCACGGAGGATCAGATCCCCGAACTGCTTCTGCGCCCCCTTGGGGTATTTCAGATACAGAAAGCTGTCATCAAGCTTGGAGGTACCGGTATACGTGCCGTTGTGCCCTTTGAGGCGATCCAGCAGCCGAAGGATATCACCCTTCATCCTGCTGAAAACCTTATCCACTGTCTGCACTGTCATCCCAGGCTCATACTCATCAAGCAGGGGGTCATAAGGGTGCTTTTCGAAACCGAGAATAGTCGATTTCTCCCGATTTAAGGCGACTATTCTTTTAAGGCTCGGGGCAAAAAGGGAAAAATCATCCTTTTGTCGGGCTTCAGCCCATACGGCATGTCCCTTGGCAGAGCTGTTCGAGAACTCCCGTACCCAACGCTCGGGCAGTTTTTTCTGCTTAGTATATTCGCGATAATAGAGCCGTACGAGTCCCCGCTCCCGAGAAGAGAGCTCTTCTGATCCTCCCGGCAGCTCTTCCGATGCTCCTAAATCCTCAAGAAGCCTTCCCACTTCAGGAGCGGTTACCTTCTGATGCACCAGCGCTGAGAGCTGGCTGATCTGATCCGCTCGGGCGTTCACTCCCTGTTTCGGCAGAGCTGTCTGATGATCCCAATCCAGCAGGGCTGTAATACTTTCAAAGAGGAAGATATCCCTGTCTATCTCTTTCAATCGCTCTGAAGCTTTTTCCAAGGAGGATTTTTTCTGCGTCATATCTGCTCCTTTTTCTCAACAAGCTCCTTCAGCATACTGACAAAATCTTCCAGAGGCATACCGTTTTCCTTTTTGCCGCTCCGATACCTGACGGACACGGTTCTATTGGTCTCCTCCTGCTCCCCCACCACCAGCATGAAGGGAATTTTCTCTGTCTGGGCATTCCTGATTTTCGCGTTCATCCTGTCATCACTCGTATCGACGGAGGAGCGAAAGTGTTCACGTCGGAGCAGCTCGTTGACCTTTTCTGCATAATCAGTGAAGGCATCCGCTACGGGGACAAGCCTGACTTGTTCAGGAGCGAGCCAAGGGGGAAAAGCGCCGGCATAGTGCTCCAGAAGTACCCCGAAAAACCTCTCTATAGAACCCAGCAGTGCTCTATGGATCATAAACGGCTGTTTCTCTTTTCCATCCTTATCCACAAAGCTCATAGAGAAACGCTCAGGAAGATTAAAATCGAACTGCACTGTTGAGAGCTGCCACTCCCTGCCGATGGCATCCTTTATTTTCAAGTCAATTTTTGGTCCATAAAATGCGCCGCCGCCTTCATCAAGTTCATACTCAAGCTTTTCCTCATCCACCGCTTTCCGCAGGGACTCGGTAGCAAGGTCCCACTGCTCCTGCTCACCTACACTTTTTTCCGGTCGCGTGGAGAGATACGCCTTGATTTCCTGAAATCCGAAGGACCTGAGCATATAGAGTGAAAATCGCAGGACTTTCAGTATTTCATCTTCAACCTGCCCCGGGGTGCAGATCAGGTGCGCATCATCCTGGGTAAAGCCTCGAACCCGCAGCAGTCCATGAAGAGCCCCGGCTTTTTCATAGCGATATACGGTTCCCAGCTCCGCCCATCGCAGCGGCAAGTCCCGGTACGAATGCATGGAGTTATTGTAAATCATGATATGGAAGGGGCAATTCATGGGCTTTGTATAATAGTCCGACTTATCCATTTCCATGGAGGGATACATGCTTTCCTTGTAGAAATCGAGGTGGCCGGATGTCTCCCAAAGCCAGGATTTCCCCACATGCGGGGTATAGACCATTTCATAGCCGTTTGCATAGTGCTCCTGTCGCCAAAAATCCTCAATTGTCTGCCGGATCCGGGCACCCTTGGGATGCCAGTACACCAGCCCGGGACCAGCCTCTTCATGGAGTGAAAACAGATCAAGCTCCTTGCCGAGTTTCCTGTGATCCCGTTTGCGTATATCTTCAAGTTTCTTAAGGTAGAGTCGGAGTTCCTTTGGATTCGTCCATGCAGTTCCGTATATTCGGGTTAGCATGGGGTTAGTCTCCTTTCCCCTCCAGTATGCTCCTGCAATATTGAGCAGCTGAAATGCCTGCGGATTGAGTTCCTTTGTGGAATCAACATGCGGTCCGCGACAGAGATCAGTAAAACCTCCCTGATTGTAAAGGGAGACCTCTTCACCCTCAGGAATTGCTTTCAGGAGTTCCAGTTTATACTTCTGATCACTGAACATTTCAGCAGCTTCATTTCTGCTGACGATTTTCCGCTCAAAAGGTTTATCCTCTTTGATAATTTCCTTCATTTTTTCTGAGATATCTTCAAGATCCTCAGGCACCAGCTTTCTGGGAAGGTCAAAATCATAATAAAATCCGTTATCGATGGATGGTCCGATTGCTATCTGTGCCTGAGGGAACTTCTCCAGTACCGCTTCAGCCATAACATGGGCCATTGAATGCCGTATCTTATGCAGTTTTTCTTCGTTTGCCATGTAAAGCTCCTTATCATTTCATATTATCATTTCTGTATTATTGTTTCTGTATTATCATTTCTGTATTATTTTTTCTGAATACACGTAATCACTTACGCAATTCGCATCTTCGTCAATTTTTTTCCGCTCTTATTTTGCGCTTTTTATTTGTTAACTCTCATTCTGCACAAAAAACTCTCATTCTGCACAAAAAAAA
>JAIPFQ010000004.1:0-36253 GCA_021736605.1 Spirochaetales bacterium
ATGCCATTCTCATAGCAGTAAATGCGGAAGAGCAGCCGACGGAAATCACCTTGGATATATCTGCCATTACCGAAATCTGTTCAGCAGAACAATCGGGTTTCAGGGGGCAGACAGGAAAATTTTCCATAAGGGACTTACTGAATCCTGAAATTCCCCCTGAGCATTGCATTCTGAGAGAGAACACCTTAATCCTGTCCATCCCTGGAAACTGGGGCTGCATCTTGGAAATACCTTGCTGAGCATGCAGTCAGCAGAACATTCAGAAGCATGTCCTATAAGCTGGTATCTAAACCTCGATGCTGCTGCAGGTAGTAATATATACTCCTAAGCATGTAAAAATTCCAGTCATAAGTACAAATTATCCTTATCATCGTAATCATCATCTGCTATAATTACTGCCAATGGGTAAAAAAAATGATATCGGCAAAATGAGGATATTCTGGATCAAGGATCAGAAATCCCTCCCACCCCGACCAGAAAATCCTGAAAGCTATCCTGAGCATGATATCCGTCACTGGTATGATCAGGAATATGCAGCTTTCTACACACATAAAAGAAACATTCCCCCGCAGAGATTTGACGATACTCCGCGGGGCAAGAAGGTTATCTGCATATACCCGGGAAATCATCCCTACATGGACGATCTCAGGGAAGGGGCAAAAAAGGTCGCCGTTATGTACGGTATTGAAACGCAGTTTTATACTACCAGCTGGGACAAGCGGCTTCAGACAAAGAAAGTGGAAGACGCAATAGCAGAAAGGCCGGACCTGATTATCATGGTACCGGAAAATACAAATTCATGCGAAGATCACTATAAAAGAATCAACAAAGAGAACATACCAATTATCTGCAGTAATTCACTGCCTGAACCCGCCGTATATCAGCATATTCTAGCCTGGACCGGTCCTGATGACTGGGGACAGTACCGTCTGCTTGCCAGGGAATTTGCAGAACTGATGAACTACTCCGGAAATTATGTCATTGTGCGGCACATGCCGGGCAGCTCCTCCTACAATGCCCGAACCTGGGGGTTTGTTTCGGAATTAAACCTTATTGCCCCGGAAATTAAGCTGCTTGAGGCTGAGACCTCATACCTTGATCCACTTTTTACGGAAAAACTTGTCGGTACCTGGCTGGATAAATTCGGCGACTCAATACATGGTATCGTGAGTTCTGGAGGAAGTCCGCTGCAGATGGCAATTAATAATGTTCTCATTGATTATAATCGTGAAGACATGATACGCGTATCCGTGGGCAGCTGTGCGAAGATATTTGATATTATCCAGCAGGGAGGAGTACATGCCGTAGCTTACCAGACAGGTGATATGGACGGTGCCCTGGCAATGCAGACCGCTGTTGACTGGTTCAGCGGTTTTAAGATTGAACCCGTAAGATTTCTGCCCCGTTTTATTGTGACAAGGAAAAATGTGCAGGATTTTATTGAAAAAAAAGATGCCGTTCCGGTGCTGAATGACGAGCTTCTGCAGAAATCCATCGAAAAAATGGATATTAAAGGGGTGGACATCTTTTTTCAGGATTTATTTGCCTCATTGAGCAATGTGAAATTCATCAAAGAGGAATTTGTCCGAGGCTATATTATTCAGCTTTTTTCTGTACTGATTCAGAATTTAAAGAAAAGCGGCGTGGAACTGCATGAATTTTTTGATGATTATGAAGGGATCTACAAGCATCTCTTTGATCATCAGTCCATTGAACAGTCTTTTCTCTGGATACAATCCACCGCCAAGGAGATAATTCGGCTCATGCAGAAAAAATTCTCCCAGCTGAATACAGTATTGAAAGTAATTGATTATGTGGATAATCATTACACATCACCCATCTCTTTAAAGACAATAGCAGATACCTTTGATGTCTCTCCCGCCTACCTTGGTCAGCAGTTCAAAAAGGAAAAAGGAGTCAGCTTTTCAAATTATGTAAACTCGATCAGGATTGAAAAAGCATCGGATCTGCTGAAAAACACGAATCTCTCAGCCAAGGAAATCGCTCTAAGCGTAGGCTTTTCTGATCACAACTATTTCTACAGAATTTATAAAAAATATACAGGAATCTCCCCTACTGAGTTCAGGGAGAATCTCTATCTGCAGAGAGCAGAAAAGTCTCCCGAATGATCAATGCTTACTCACAGCTTACTCACAGCTTATTCGTAAAACGACCAGCAGCTCACTTTATTTCCGGTATATCATAGGGCCCCAGATCCAGAGGATATTTCCCGAAGCTTCTAATCAAATTCAGGACATATTCATAACGCTCCGCTGATACATTGGAGGGTACGGAATGGTCTGACTGCATGATATATCCGCCCCCTTTAGCAGCATTCATCTTGGTCAGTACCTCTGTCTTCAAATCTTCCAAATCCGCAGTTCCCCAATTCAGGGCATCAATGTTACCGCAGAATGCAATATCATGGCCGAACTTTTTCCGTTTATCGATAACATCCATGCCGGATTTCGACTCCAACGGGTTATACACATCCAGTCCCATCTCGATCATATCAGGAAAAATATCCGTTGCATTACCGCAGCCGTGATAGATTACCGGCAGATTTTGTGAATGGCAGTAATCAATTACTCCTTTCACACAGGGTTTGAAGAACTTCCGCCACATCTTCGGAGAGAAGAGCATTCCATTTACGTAGGCTACATCACCCCAAATAACCATACCATCCAGCAGCCCACCTGCAGCTTCAATCTGCGCTTTACAGAGTTCAATATTGAACTCCGTTACCCTATCAAGAAATATCTTCATTTCATCCGGGTAGAGTGCCAGCCACATGAGCATGTTTTCACTACCGATGACTCTCCAGCCGAATTCGTGACTTTCACAAACTGAGCCGTATACAGGCATTTCCGGGTGGAGGGCTTTCACTCCGTCAATCCAGGGCGGAGTATTTCGATGAATTCGGTCCCCGACTCCGGCAATCTGGTTGTCTCCGCCGGAAAAGAAGCGTCGTTCATCCCAAGGATCATCAAACGTGAACGCCAGGGCTTTTTCTATGGTATCAGTCTCAAAATGCTGAAAATAGGGCATCTCCGCCCCATCCTTATGGCGAATCACAGCTTCAAAACCGGTTTTTAAAATGACATCTTCTTCAGTCTCCTTAATCACTTCAAAGGGTTTGATATGCGGATCCATATTGGGCATGGTGCAGATCCAGTCCAGGTCGTAATACTGATAGGGTGAAGCATCCTTGGGCAGACCAAGCTCCTCCTGCCAGCGGGCAATGAAGGAGGACCAGAAAAAGTCGCTTACAGGCACCTGATCTCCTTCTTTATGATTAATAGCATTATTCATGCGGTCCAGCTTTTTTCTGCAGTTCATGCTTCGTTCCATTACTCACTCTCCAAATTCATCTTTTTTGAAAAAATTATTTCTGATCTGACATATTTGTATTACTCAAATCAAATTCCCAGTGCTCTTTAACCTAACGTAATCTAACGTAACCTAACGCAATCTAACTTAATTGAGCTCAATCGAGGTGATACACCTCTTTCATTTCCGCCCACCACTCGCCCTCTTTCCTCGTTTCCAAGGGACGCTGCATGGGTTTCATGATAGCCCACCACTCTTGAGTCTTCGGGTCATCCGCCATTTTCTGCATATCCGCATCAAAATCGTCTCCGACATACTCAAAATAGGAAAAGAGATAATCATCCTTCAGATATATGGAATAATTTGTGATATTGCACTCTCTAATTTTCTGATTTATCTCAGGCCATGGATTTGCATGATACTGCATATATGAGTTTATTGAGTCAGGATCCACTTTAATAACTTGACCTAGTCGTTTCATTCTTTCTTCCTTTTTACATATTTTCTTGCAGGATAAGCAGCAGGAAGACGCGTACGCGCCTTCCTGACTGATCACTACTGTTCAATCAAACCTGATCTATCAAATTCTGATGAACAGCGTACTTAGCATTACCACTGTGCAGGCATGAAATCGTCAACATCGGACTGGGTAATAATATGCTTGGGCAGATAATTGACCGGCGGAATATCCTCACCATTAAACCACTCAACAGCGGTGTAGAGTGCAATAGCACCATCACCTTCAGCAGACTGATAGGTAATTGCTTCAGCGTCCCCTGCTTTAACGGAATCCATTCCTGTTTTACTGTTACCAGCAGCGGCAATAACAATATCATCCCGTCCTGCATTTTCAATCGCTTCCAGGGTTCCTGTCATAGAGAAACCATCTCCAGCCAAGATCAAACCATTCAGCTCATCTCCATATTTTGTTATCCACGCTGAAACAAGCTGCATCGTTCCTTCTGCTTCAAGATTTGCAGTATCCATATCAAGGAGCTCCATATCCGGTGCGTATTCATTCAGTTCTGTTATGGGAGCATAGGTTCTTGCGAAAAAGGGAGAAGAACCCGGCATATGTCTTACAATTGCATAACCGCCTTCCTTACCTAATCTATCTGCAAATCTTCTTGCAAGCAGTCTGAACTGACCCCAGTCATCGGGTCCTGTCCAAGCCAGGCAGTATTTCATAGCTTCATCAACCGGAATGGTGTTGGAAGTGATTACAGGGATATCCGCCTGGTTTATCTTTCTCAGAAGCGGTGTACATGCCGTAGCATCAACAGGAGCAAAGATTATCATGTCCGGGCGTTCGTTTATTGCCTGACTAGTCTGCTGGGACTGCAGATCCTGGTTCCAGTTTGAATTAAAAATCTTGACTTCCATATCATAAGCTTCAGCAATAGCCTTGAAGCCGTTTACATAGGCGGTCCAGTATGGGTGGTCTCCCGCTTTCATGAGAACTACTTTCTTACCAATAGCCCCGTCTGCAGGAGATTCCGGCTGTGATACTTTCTCAGTTGTCCATCCAGCGTACTCAATATCCCACCAATGTCCGGCGTCATCTTCAGGCAGTGCTGAAGGATCACTGGGACGTTCAGGTACATCCTTAGGTTCTCCCGGCAGTATCAGCGGCTGACCGTCCGAACCCTTTAACGAAAACACATCTACTTCCAGTGATTTTTCCAGATTACCTTCACCCGCAGCTGCTTCTTCCTGATCCCCCGCAGCAAATGTCAGAGCTGCAGTAAGAGCAAACAGACAAGCTAAGAGCATAGCTTTTCTCATTTTCATCATAATTCCTCCTGTTTTTTACTCTATAATATAGAGCTTTTTTCAAATTTTCTTTTTATACGTATTCCTTCTTTTATGAAGGAAAGTATCCCTTGTATATTTCCAGTGAAATCTCTTTTTTGCTGTATACGGTGTCAAAAAACTTTGTGATAGGCTCTTAAACAGCACGAAGACGCCGTTTTCAGTCCTTCTACATAGGCAGAATTGCTCTATCTCAAAACTTTATGCCAGCATTCAAGCCTTACTCTTCTCAAGTTCCTGGAGTAGATTCGGCCGCTGCCCCTTGAGAAGATTCTTCCTATAAACGGTATAGGCCTCATACAGAACAACCAGCGCTAGGATAATCCCATTAACAAACATCTGGACTTCAAAACCCAGACCGAAACAGCCGATTCCGTTATTGACGCTTATCAGAACAAGCACCCCGAGAAATGATTTTACAATATCACCCTTTCCTCCTGTTATAAGGGTTCCCCCGATAATGACAGCAGCAATGACCTGCAGCAGGGTCTTATTCCCCAGGATGGCATAGGAGGTCACGGAAGCGAGTTTCATAGCAAAAAGAGCGCCCCCCACCGCTGCGAGACCATCACAAATAATAAATCCAATGATGATATACCTGTCCCTGTTCAATCCAGCCAGCCATGCTGTCTCAGAGTTGCCTCCCACTACAAAAAAACCTTTACCGAAACGAGTTCTTGTCATCATAAGTGCAAACAAAAGCACTATCGCTATGGTTATCAAAGAAAGGGGAGTAAAAATCCACAAGATCTCACGTTCCAGCATATCTGCAACGCGAAAATCATTAACTGCCTTTGATCCGCCGTCACTGTAGAGATGCATAAGGCCGAAGGTAATAATCTGTGTACCCAGGGTGACGATGAAAGAGTTTATTTTAGCCTTTGAAACGAGCAGACCGTTAACTAATCCAAGCATTACCCCTGAGCCGGCAGCGGCAAGAAAACTCCCGGTCCAGCCCAGAGCCGGCTGAAGTCCTATACACAGCATCCCGGATAACATCAGAACTGCACCGATGGATAAGTCCAGCTGTCCCAGAATAAAAATAATGGTAAAGCCCACGGCGCAAATTGCAGAAAGGCTCGCTCCTGTCAGGATTGTGCGAAAATTATAGATTGAGAAAAAATTCGGGGCAAACACAGAGAGGCCGAGGAATAGAAAGATAAGCATGGCCAGAGCTCGGTGCTCATTTAATGTATGCCCCAGATTTTTCCTTGCGGCAGAACTGGATATTGATTTTTCACTATTAGGCATAATCTTTCCCCTGTTTTCTCAGCTGATACTGATGGATTCCCACCACCAGGATAAAAATACTTCCTGTGACGATATTCTGCTGAAAGGTGTTAACTCCCATAAATGTCAGGATATTCGTCATCAATCCAATCACCAGAACCCCTCCAAAGACTCCGAGCATGGATCCCTTTCCACCGCTCTGCATCATGCCGCCCAGAACAACCGCGGTTACCGCTTTAAAGTCATAGCCCTGACCGAGGTAGAAAACTCCCAGCTTATTCATACTGGTTATAAAAATACCGCCGATTGATGCGCATAAAGCAGTTACAATAAAATTCAGCAGGATAACTTTTGTCACATTAACCCCGGTACTCCTTGCTACTTCTCGTGAGGAACCAACAAGTTTCGTCTGCAGCCCGAATTTCGTCCGTGTAAAAACAAACTGAAGAATAAGAAACATGGCAATCATAACAACAACAATCAGGGGAACAGGACCGATATCCGTTCTGAATATGGCAATAAAATGTTCAGCAATGGCTGTATCTTTACCGCTGGTTTCAAGAATCTGATCAGGATAAAGCTGACTGTTGCTCCAGGCAAAGCGCATGAAGCCTTCCATAAAATAGGCCACCGCCAGTGTCCAGAGGATCGGGTTTGCATCTAGCTTCCCAATTACAAGCCCATTCAGTGCCCCGATCAGCATCCCGGCTAATAGTCCGAGAATTATAGCGGGGACCAGTCCCCAAGGCAGCATAGCGACGGTAATAATTCCGGAAAAAGCCATATACGACGGAATAGCCAGGTCTGCAAGGTTACCGTTGTATACGACAAAAGCCATACCGCAGGAAGCTATTCCCAGAAGGGCTACCGCCCTCAGAATATTCATAAAATTTGAACCGGTAAGAAAATTCGGTGATACAAATACTCCTATTACCAGCAGAATACCTGCTATGACATAAATTCCAGCTTTATCATAAAATCGTCCCAGCATACTCTGCCGGTTTCTATTAAACCGACTAGAATTTTCTTCTCCTTTCCCCGGCATCCCAGTTTCTCCCTTTTTAGTATTGTGTATAGCAGACATCGCAAACATCCCCTTCGCCGTTAGCCGCTAAAAGCGCGGTCTCTTCAGTCAGCTGCTCTTTATACATCTCTCCGATTAGATGTCCATGGCGCATGACAATAACTCTGTCAGCCAAACCGACAAGTTCGGGCAGATCACTGCTCATCAGCACTATGGTCATTCCTTTATCGGCCAATTCAAGCACGACATCATGGATGGTTGCCTTTGCTCCGACATCTACACCTCGAGTCGGTTCATCAAGAATAAGGACCTCCGGATCCATAGCCAGACATTTTCCCAGGAGTATTTTCTGCTGGTTCCCTCCGGAGAAACTGTTCACTTCCTGTTTCACATCAGGGGGCACTACATTCAGTTTTTCCACCAGATACTGTACTAGTGAATTGGTTGATGATTTTGAAAAGATGCCTAAGCTGCAGTACTCATCGATTACGGATGAGTATAAATTCTCACCCGCCGGAAGACGGAGAAATAATCCGTCATTCTTCCTGTCCTCGGTAAGATATGCCATTCCGCTTTTAATAGTTCGCGGATATGACCCGGTTTTCAGATTTTTCCCATGGATCCTGACTATGCCCTCATCCAAGGGATCTATCCCGCAAATGGAACGACCAAGTTCCGTCCGACCGGCACCGGCAAGACCGACAATCCCCAGAATCTCACCTTTTTTAGCCTGAAAACTGATATCGTGAAAGAAGCCGTATCGTACCGCATGGTCAACTTCAAGCATCACCTCTTCTTCGGCAGTTCCCTTCCGTTTGGCATAAAACTCATCGATGGACTCCCCTACCATCATGTGGACAAGATCCGCAGTAGTTACAGCATCAACAGGTTTTGTATCCACCTTTTTTCCATCCCGCATGACTGTCACCCTGTCGGCGACCCTGAATACTTCAGGAAGATGATGAGAGATATAGATGATTGCCATTCCGCTCTTTTTCAACTTATCTATCAGCTGGAAAAGCAGTTCTACCTCATCCCGCGAAAGGGCTGAAGTGGGTTCATCCATTACCAGAATCTTGGGATCATTGCTCATGACCTTTGAAATTTCCACAAGCTGGGCTTCATGCTGAGATATTTCTGATATGGGTATGCGCGGATCAAGATGTTCAAGTCCGACCTTTGACAGGATTGCCCGTGTCTTATCAATCATGGCATTTTTGTCTAAAAACAGCCTATTTTTTACCGGCAGTCGTCCAACAAGCACATTCTCTGCAATGCTGATGGGTCTGGCTAAACTCAACTCCTGATATACCATCCCGATTCCTTTTTTTATGGAATCACCGGGGCTATGCAGATTAACAGGTTCTCCGGAAATTTTTATCTCACCGGTATAGTCATTGAAAGATCCTGCCAGCATTTTCATTAGCGTGCTTTTTCCTGCCCCGTTTTCACCGCAGAGGGCATGCACTTCCCCGGGATAGACAGTAAAATCGACATTATCTACTGCCAGGGTCGCAACAAAGGCTTTCCTCACCTGTATCATCTCCAAAACTGGAACTTTCTCCATATATTCTGTTTCTCCTTCAAAAGCTTAATTCATTTGAATGTTTGCTGTTTCTCTAGATTAAGATGCTTCATAGTATTCTGCAACGTGAAAAATTTTACATAAAACAGCAATAATTTAATATGCAATTTTTCCAGCAAGCTCCAAGCAGGACAGAAATTTCATAATCTTCATAAAATTTTTACAGACAACTCATTAATTTTTCTACTTTCTCTCCCCCTCAGCTGCTTCTATACTTACATGAAAACATGAGAGCTGCACCGCCGACGAGCGCAGTCCGCAGACTAGCACAGTCAGCCGACTAGCACGGTAAGTAAAAGACAGAAAGTGTCCGTGACTAGATAGTGATAGAAAATATAGGTAATGGGGCAGCATGAATGGAAAACAGCATGAATGGGAAAATGGCAGTGAGGAGGATATGGATATATGAGTAGAACAGACAGCAGGAAGTCAGCAGAAAACGGCATGCAGAATAAACAAGCTATCGGGGATGCGAAAAAACGGGTAATGACTACATTTCAGCATAAAGAACCTGATATGGTTCCCCGCTGGTGCGGTTCAAGTCCTGAATTCTGGGAAAAATCAAAAAAATATACCGGGATCAGTGATGATGAGGCTCTTTCTCAACGTTTCGGAGATGACTTCAGAAGAGTATATTCTGCATACCGGGGACCGGAACATGAACTCCAGGACGGCGCCACCTGGTGCAGCCCCTTCGGAGTGGAGAGAACCGGCATCGGTTACGGGCAGCCGACATCTCATCCTCTTGCCCATGCTGCTTCAATTAAGGATATTGAATCCTACAACTGGCCATCACCGGACTGGATAGATATATCCGGTATACATGAAGAGGCAGCGCCCTTTAAGGACGATTATGCAATATTAGGGGGAGAATGGTCACCATTCTGGCATGATGCAATTGATTTAATCGGTCATGAAAACCTCTACTATTTTATGTTTGACAATCCTGCTGCTGCAGAAGCCCTTTTTGAGCATATTACCGACTTCTATTATGAAGGTACTCGCAGAACCTTTGAAGCGACCGGGGATGATATTGATATCTTTTTCATAGGAAATGACCTAGGCGGGCAAACTGGTCCGCTCATAGGGGTGGAGTGGTTCAAGCAGTTTGTGCTGCCCTCCTTGAAGCGCTTAATTGATCTGGGACATCAGTATAATAAATATGTCATGATGCACTGCTGCGGGGGATTCAGACAGCTGATTCCTTCACTCATCGACGCCGGCTTGGATGGGCTGCATGCCCTGCAGCCGGATTGTGAAGGGATGGATCCCGCCGGACTGAAAAGGGATTTCGGCAAGGATATCGTGCTGAACGGCTCCATAGATTCCCATAAAACCCTTATTTCCGGCCCTTCCCCAGAGTACGTGGAAGAAGAGACGAAGCGCATTCTTGATATTATGAAACCCGGCGGGAGGTACATCTGTGCAGCTAGTCATGACTATATCCTGGAAGAGACCCCAGTGGAAAACGTTTTGGCAATGTTTGATGCTGTGGAAAAATACGGCCGTTACTAAAGGCTTATCAATTTTTCAAGCTTTTTTATGGATATTACAGCAGAATATTTCGGATGTTCAGAATGTTTCGGTTATTCATCGCCGACATCTGTATTTCTTATTTGAGTAAAAAACTAAAAAGACGTATGCAACGGAGGCAGAAATGATTCATGACCCAAGTCATAAACCCGTATATCCCACCGCTGAAGAGATCAAGCTGAAACCGAAGGAGAAGGATGTACTCCGCGGCTTAGCAGCAAAATTAGAGCGTTACTCACACGACCCGGTTAACAAGGAGCGAGCTGTACTCTGGCAGAAACTGAATGACCTCGAATCCGAACGTCCCATGGTCTGGATCAACGAAATCCCCTGGCATGAGATGAACTGCCAGGATGAACTGACGCTGCAGACGGAGCATCCCTGGGCCCGGGAGCATGAAACTGAACTGCGGCGGAAAATTTATCAGTGGGAACACATGCAGGGTGATATGGTACTGGACGATTTTATCACCTGCCCGCTGGCCATCTACAGTTCCGATTTCGGCATCATGGAAGAGGTGGATACGGTTAAGACGGATGATGAGAACGATATCTACTCCCGGCATTTTAAAATTCAAATAAAAGAGCCTGAAGATATTGAGAAAATTAAGATGCCTAGAGTGGCTCACAACGAAGCGGCCACAGCGTACGCATTCCAAGCCATGCAGGACCTCTATAAGGACATCATGCCGGTTAAGAAGCAGGGTCAGACCCATATCTGGTTCACCCCCTGGGACTACCTGATCCGCTGGTGGGGAATTCAGGAGGCCATGATGGATCTTATCCTTCGCCCCGACATGGTCAATGAGGCCGTCTCCCGGATGGTGGACAGCTGGATGATTGAACTTGATCAGTTTGAAGAGCAGAATCTCCTCTCCCTGGACTGTAATAACACCCGTATCGGCTCAGGCGGCTACGGCTACACCAAGGAACTTCCCGCAGAACCTTACGACCCGGATCACGTGAAAGCCCATAATATGTGGGGCTGCTCCAATGCGCAGATATTCAGTGAAGTCTCTCCGGATATGCATTGGGAATTTGCAGTCAAGCACGATCTGCGCTGGCTGGAACGCTGGGGACTCACCTACTACGGCTGCTGCGAACCACTGGGAAAGAAGATCCACGTCCTGGAAAAGATTCCCAACCTGCGTAAGATATCCGTAAGTCCCTGGAACGATATCTCTGCGGTTACGAAAAATATCGCCGGCAATTACGTTTCCAGCCGGAAGCCGAATCCCGCCGTGCTGGCGACACAGGTGTGGAGTCCGAAACAGGCGGAACATGAACTGCAGGAGTATCTTGATCCTGCTGCGGAAGAGGGCTGTCATGTGGAATTAATCATGAAGGATATTTCCACGGTGCGCTACGAACCCCAGCGGCTCTGGGAGTGGGCGGATATTGCTGAAAGACTGGCAAAGAAACACTCTTCCTAAAGATTCTTAGGGCTTCCTAGGGCTTCTTAGGGCTTCCTTGGAAGCCTTAGGAAATTTTTACTGGTGATGTCCATGCGGCGTGACCATTTACCTGAAATACTCGGGCATAATACTGGTCTCCAGGTTTTTTATCCGGATCCTGAAGAACAATTTCATCCCTGCAGGCCGCCTCAGGTACAAAGCGGTGAACTTTACATGCCGGCGAGAGAAATCCTGCGGTATACATCACCCTGCCGGATTCCAGAAGTTCAGCCAAGGGAATAGTGCAGCTCGTACCATTCACTGTCAACTCAATCTCACCTGTTCTATCACCGGAGATATCAATGCAGATTCCCTGGGTCTGCGAGGTTACCGCCGTGGCGTTCCCGAAGCTAGCTGTCTCCAATTCCACTGTATCTTCCGCGGATTCGCCCCAGCGGGTAAAGGAGAACATATTTCCCGCGTCATCCAAAGGATCCACCACATCCACTCCCCTGAAACGTGGTTCAACCCCCATTTTTTTTATGCCTTTAAGCTGTATTTTTACCTGCCAGGGCTGAATTTTTCGCTTTTCGCCCCAGCCCATCTCAAAAAGGATCTTCCCCTTCAGCTCTTTCGGCCCTTTTAGTCCACCCGTATACAGGGAATTACCGGGAATATAATTTTTCTGATGCCAAACTGAATTGTTTTTCAAAATTTCAATCCGTGACAGCGCATCTCCTCCCTTCACTTTAAAGCGAATCGTCCTTTTCCCCTTAGATTCAGATGCAGTCCCCCCCATGGGCTCTCCATTTACAGAAAAAGCGCAGATAATCTTATCCCCGGATACTGCATAGACCCTTCGCTCGAGAAAAGCCTGCCAAATACTTTCACGACTCAACTCTTCCGCCCACACCGCGGTCTTTCCGTAGCCGTAGCTTCCCGGATGAGATGAATGGTGGTCCGTAGAACCGGTTACCCCGAATATATAGCCCCGCTCCAAACCAGCCTGTATTGTGCAGGCATCATCCAGCGGCCCCATGGTGTGCAGATAGGGGAAAGGTGAATTCGGACTTTCCGCGCAGCCGTGCATCGAGATAATTTCGACCAGTGGACTGGCTTCAGGATTGAAGCTGTCCCAGTCAATCCCGCGAAAGCCTGTCTTGTAGCCGATATGGTGGGGCATAAAAATCAAATCGTCCTGGGAAGCAGTAACAGAGGAGAGCAGCTCACGCATGGCATCACCGGACTCTGGAATTTGGTGAGACTGCAGAGGATCTTTCTGCAGGATGGTGTAATCACCGTATCGAAATGAGTGCAGCTCATATCCTCCGAAGGTGATGAATGATCCTTTTGTATTCATTTCATTCATACGTTCTGCGTAATACAGTCTATTCTCTTTTAATTTACTGAATCCTTTCTGATGATACTCCACCACTTCCTTCGGCATCGGCCGTTCATCCATATCCGGCCAACCGGCATGTCCGGTGATACTGACAAAATCAAGCTGCATAGCGGCATTCTGCAGTGCAGCCTCCAGAGGGCCATGGCCGTAGCTGATACCGCAGTGGTTGTGAATATCCCCGAAATAACAGGATCGTTTTTCAAAAAAGTCAGTTTCCATTCTGTAACTCCCCTTTTTACACATTGTGTCTTCTTCGTCGTTGTCAACTTTTTCGGCTTTTTCGACTCCCAAAACCGCTTTGCCGGCTTAGATTTTTACCCTTCCCGCTCTTTCGCAGCGGACAGAGGGCTTGGGGAATAATCCCATGCATTATCAATCAGAGCTCCCTGAGGAGCAGGAACTGTCCCCTTCAGAAGAGGATCTCCAGTACGCTTCATCCATTCATCCAGAGCAGTTCTGAGCTGACTGCGGATTGAAGCATACTGACTGTCTTGAGAATGATTCTGCATCTCATACGGATCCAGGAGCAGATCGTAGAGCTCCTCTTCCGGGAAATGGCGGTCTTTAAGTCCTCCAGAAGCATTCCACAACAGGTCCTTCGCTGGCGAGTCATCTATATTGGCGGGTATGCCGTTCGGCCCCGCAGATACTCCGAAACGTTTGATGTACGCATACCGCCGAGTTCTTACAGCCCGAACAGGCTCATAGGCGGCATGATAATTAATTTCAGAAAACAGTTTGCTATGTGATACCGAAGCATCAGCTTCCCGTCCTTCATCCTGCCCTTCAGCGCCTTTCCGTAACTCAAGTATCGGTCGCAGAGACCTGCCGTCGCCGGCATAGGCATCAGCAGAACCCGCATAATCCAAAATTGTAGGCACTATATCAAGATGGGAAACCAGTGCTTCGCAGATAGTTTGTCTGTTTTTACTTCCCGGTGGACGGACAATAAAGGAGACGCCGCAGCCGGTATCTTTCAATGTGCATTTATGACCAGGAAAGGCTATTCCGTGATCCGTTGTGAATATCAGCAGACTCTGTTCATCCAGCCCAGTCTCATGGAATACGTCCAGAACACGGCCTATCTGCTGATCCGATGCATGCATGCCCTTTTTATACCGCAGGGTATCCTCACGAATTTCGGGAGTGTCCGGCAGGCCGCGGGGAACGGATGAAAAATCCGCCTGCATTCCCGGCACAACTGCAGAAGTTCCATCTGTATTCGTAGGATCACCCAGCTCTGAATTAGGTTCGGGATAGGGCCTATGGGGATTGAAAAGCCCCCAAAACAGAAAGAAGGGGCGAGATGACTGCTCCTGCAGATCCGCCTGCTCCCGGAGAAAGGCCTGAACGGCATCAGCGTTTCTGCGGTCCCATTCTCCAGCTGCGAAGCCGGATTTGAACATAGCCTCAGGATCCTCCCCAATATACTCCTCATAGCCCAGATCAGAGTAATCATGTACCTCATGCTGAACTCCTGCGAGGACAGACTGCCAGCCGCGTTCCGATAAAAGCCGTGCTAGATGACGATCTGTACGCTTCAAGCTGAAGCCCCGGTGAGCAAGTCCCAGCATGCCTGCTTCATGGGGGTACATACCTGTAAGCATGGCTGCCCGACTAGGTGAGCAGGTGGGGGCACAGGAGTAAGCTCGGCGGAACAGGACTCCCTCTTCCGCCAGGGACTGCAGAGCAGGCGTCGGTACATCATACCCATAGGGACCGATGAAGCGGCCTGCATCATGCACATGGATGATCATAACGTTCAAAGGATTCATCATTTACGCCTTTACCGAACCTGCAGTTATTCCCTTAATTATATATTTCTGCAGGAAGAGGAAGAAAATTATGATCGGCACCATCCCCATGATAAGGGTAGAGAGCGCCCAATCCCACCGGTTCAGGTACTGTCCGAAAAACCCGAAAATCCCCAGGGGTATCGTCTTAATACTCTCTTTATAGAGCACCAGCAGAGGAAGGAGAAAATCATTCCAAATCCAGAGGGTCTGCAGAATTATCACTGTAATAATCATGGTCTGCAGGAGGGGCATGACGATTCTGAAGAATGTCTGAGTGATGGTGCAGCCGTCAATATAAGCAGAATCTTCCAGCTCATGAGGAATCGACTTAATATACCCATGAAGAAGGAAAACCGTCAGGGGCATGCCGAATCCGAAATAGATGAAAATAACCCCTATGCGGCTGTTCATCAAGCCGAATACGTTGGCTACCTTCACCATGGGAATCATCACCGACTGAAAAGGAATCACCATGGCGGATACAAAAAGAACAAAAATCACATGCATCATAGGATGATTCCTGCGTACAAGGCGCCAGGCGGTCATTGATCCCATGAGAACCATTCCTGCAATACTGAAAGTTGTTACAATCACTGAATTCATAAAAACCACTGGAAAAGAGACCATATCCCAGGCCTTTATGTAGTTCTGAAAATTCCATACTTCGGGGAAAGAAGCGGCATTTTCCACAATTTCGCCAAAAGGTTTAAACGAATTTACCACCACAAAGTAGAAAGGAGAGAGGTAGATAAGGGCAACTATCAGCAGAAAGATTTCCAGTATAATCAGTTTAGGGGTGTATCGGCTTCTGCTCATGACTCCACCTCCCAGCGTTTCGTGATTAAGACTTGTGAAGTGCTGACCAGTCCGACAACAATGAAAAAGAGTACAGCTTTTGCCGAACCAAGCCCGTAGTTGTTGTATTGAAAGGCCTCATAGTAGATATTCATAGCGAAGGTTTCAGTAGATCCGAAAGGCCCTCCGCTGGTGAGAGAGAAGATGACGTCGAACATTTTCATGGTCCATGAAAGCACCAGGAAAAGACAGACGGTAAATGCCGGAACAGTCAGGGGGATGGTGATGCGGAAAAGCATCTGCAGGCCCGTGGCTCCATCTATCTTTGCAGCTTCTATGAGCTCTTCGTTGATGGTAAGCAGGGAGGCTATATAGATCACCATAAGATAGCCGGTACGCTGCCAGACAAATACTATTACTGAACCCCAGAAGCCGGTTTCAGGAGATCCAAGCCAGGGAAGCTGGAAAAACGGCAATCCTGTAAGTTCACCCAGGCTTGTAAAGCTGTTCACAAAGATAAAGCGCCAAACAAAGCCGAGGATGATTCCTCCAATAACATTTGGAAGAAAAAAGACTGTCCGCATACTGTTTGCAGTCTTCATAGGAAGTATGAGTGCGAGAGCTATGGTAAAAGCAATTAAATTTGAAAGCAGGACTGATGCCAAGGTAAATTTAATGGTAAAAACTGCCGACGTAACAGCCTGCTTGTCCCCCTGAAATATGGTTCGGTAGTTTTCCAGACCGATCCACACTGCATCCTTATTCACCCCATTCCACTCGGTAAATGAAAAATATATACCGATCAGGAATGAGACAAGTACAATCACAGTAAAAAACAGGAGGCCCGGCCCAAGAAAGAGCAGGTCTTCCCTAAAAAGCCGCATTCTATAGGCTTTACTTTTTTTCTTTTTTTTATTCAGATCACTCATCCCTCATTTCCTCTTTTCTCCGCCAAAAAATTTTCTCCGCGGAACACAGCCGGCGCTGAATCTCAAATCTCATTTCCCAAGCTCAAAACTAAAGTCCGAATTTCATGCCTCACAACAGAAGCAGCCCGGAAGCTGAGAAGCAAAGCAGGCAGACCGGTTTTCCCAGCCCGCCGGCTTGTACCTTCACTCAGCTATACGAATTGATCTACTATACGTATTCATTCAAGTATCTGTAGAGCAAAGCAGGACGCAGAAGATCCTGCAATGCTGTTTCTCAATTATTTCCAATTCAGTACATTATTTCAGTTTCTGCCAAGCAGCATCCAGTCCGCTCAGTACATCGCCCCAGCTGTTTCTGCCGGCCACATATGCCTGGATTAAATTGGTTGCTTCATTGGCGAATCCATCAGGAAATGATCCGAAAACCCAGGGGATCAGTTTATCCTGGTCTGAATATTTCAGAATATCCTGACCTACACCACCGAGCCCTTCTGACGAAACACCCTTCAATGCAGGAATAAAACCGAATTCTTCCGTGAGATACCGCTGTCCGATTTCACTATTCACATGAAAGTCCAGAAAATCTTTTGCAGCTTTCTGTTCAGCTTCGGATGAAGTTTTGTTCACAACATAGTAGAAAGGCACACCTACCGGAATTCTATCCATTCGGGAACTGTTATTCAAAGGAATTGGCAGCACACCGATATTTGCTTCCGGATTTGCTTCATAGATGGGAACCTCTTTCCAGACACCCTGCTGAATCATAGCAGCTTTGCCGTTAGCAAAAAGCTGCACCTGCATATTGTGATCAGTGGTCAGGGGATTCCTCTCACCATATTCAATAGTAAGATCAATTGTATCCTGGAGATCCTGGAAGCGGCTGTTGGAAGCCATTTCGGCCGAGCCGTTATCCAAGTCCTCGATAAAACCATGGGGATCATCCTGCTGGGCAAAAGCGACATTCATCAAGTGCAGGCCGATAACCCACCAAGTACTGTAACCGGTTGCAAAAGGGGTATACCCGGCTGCTTTAACTTTTTTCGCTGCACTCTCAAGTTCAGAGAGATTTTTCGGAAGTTCATCAACTCCAGCTTCAGCAAAAATATCCTTGTTGTAAATATAGCCGTAACCTTCAAGATTAACCGGAAGGCCCATCTGCTTTCCATTGATATTGAGATCTTCCTTGGCAAAGGGAACCACATTTTTCATCATAGCTTCACCGGAAAGATCAGCAATATATTCACTCCAGAGTTCATACTGGCTCGGTCCCTCAACGGGAAAAATATCCGGGCCCTCATTTGCAGCAAATTTGCTCTTCAAAATTGTCTGCCACTGCGTTCCTCCTCCAATGGTTTCGACCTCCACCGTTACATTGGGGTACTCTTTCTCAAATTCAGCTGCCAGCTCTTTATACAAATCATCCAAATAGGGTTTGAACTGGAAAAAGTGCAAATTAACTTTTTCATCAGCTTTCTTTTCCTGGGCACCCTCAGCAAAAACCGGCAGTGAAACTGCTAGAACCAGCATCACCGTACATAAGATCTTAAAAAGCCTTTTCATACGTTCCTCCTTAAAAAATTGTTATCTCTATTATCTGAAAACCTGTCTGCATACGCCGCCGCAGGGATGAAGCATCAGAAACAGCAGAACTGCCCGAAGCATCAGGAGAACCTGAAGCATCAGCCAGCTGCACATACCAGCATTCCCTGCAGGGTTTATTTCAACAGCTTTCACGATCTACATAAATCGGATCCAGCGTTTTTCTGAAGCCGGAATCCTTTCCCTCCATGACCCATTTGACCATGACATCAGCAACATGTTCCGCAACCTGCGTCTTCGGCTGATGGATCGTTGACAAAGCAGGCCGGCTGTATCCGCACCAGTCAACATCATCGTATCCAATAATTGCTAAATCCCCCGGTACGTGCATACCGCTGTCCTGCAGAGCATTCATGATACCGAAGGCGCTGTTGTCGGATTGGACAAAGAGCCCATCCATCTGCTTCAGTTCGGAGAGATACTCAAGTCCGAAGCGATAGGCATCATCATATGACCCGGAATCCAGGTGAAAATGGCTGCAGGAAGCATCTGGATACTTGTTGATTTCCGTTTCAAAGCCTCGAATCCGCTCAAGGAACTGGGGCATATTCTCCGCTGCGGAACAGAGGTTTTTCCGTCCTTTGCCTAGCAGGGCTGCAGCAGCCAGCTTGCCTCCTCGGTGATGATCAATCATGATGTAGTCGTAGTTCCTTATCCAATTCTCGTGGATGGGGTTAATCAGTATGACCTTATCGGTATACTTTCTTGCTTCTACTACAGCCTGCTCGGTGACCTCATAGCCCAGGATCAGCAGCCCGTCCACTTTCTTCTCCCGCACAAGACGTGTCAGCAGGGAGGTATCTTCTCCAATGGTATCGTAACCGGTAATCAAGGTATCAAAATTTCTTGCTGCCAGCTCCTCTCGGACTGCGTTGATAAGACGATCCGTATAGACTGACTCAACTGCACGCAAGTGATGATACGGGTAGAGTACGCCGATGGTCATGTGGATCCCGGTGGCAAGACTCTTTGCCCCGGCGTTAATCCGGTAGCCTTTTTCTCGAGCAATTTTCTTAATGCTGTTCTTAGTCTCTTCTGATATCTTCGGACTGTCATTGAGAGCCCGGGAGACGGTGGCATAACTTTTTCCGGTTAATTTTGCAAGTTCTCTGATGGTCATCCGCGCCCCCCCTGCTTTTCGGACTCATTACCGAACCCATTGTCGGATCCACTGCCGAACCCATGCTCAAACTCTTTTCCCTGAAAATAGCGCATATCAATTGGAAGCCCATCTTCTTTCATGGATGCATCCGCTGCTAGAACCATTCTGAGAGATTCATAACCATCCGAGGAAGAAGCAATCGGCTTTCCTCCTGCAAAGAACGCACGCAAATCCCTAATCAAGGCTTTATCCGCCCCGTAGTGGGAGCTCGCAAAATCTTCGCCCCCCGCATAATATACGCGCTCCTTCTTACCAAATTCGGATATCACCTTCAGCATTCCAGTTGAACGGGTAAGCACAATGCGTCCGGAAGAACCGAGCAGTTCAAGGGTCTCCTGATCATCAGAATCGGTCCCGAATATAGCCCAGAACAGACTGGCTTTAATGCCGTTCTCATACTCTACTGTGCAGACAGCGTGATCCTCAATATCAGCCCCGGGATGATACACACAAGTATCTGCTCGGTTGATCTCCTCCTCAGCCTCAGCCCAGGAAGCATACCTGAGGATATGTCCGCCCTCCTTGCTCTCCCCCTCCGAAGGAACTCGTCGATAGGGACAGTCACGGTCACAAACCGCACAATACGGGGGCGCCGTCGGATCAGGAGTGAAAATAGAGCTCCGCCCTCCCATAGCACTAATCCGTTTCGCCGCACTTCCGGCCATCCAGTTCATCACATCAAAATGGTGACTCGATTTATCGTTTAGAGCCCCGCCGGACCATTTTTTTCTTCTATGCCATAATTGGAGGTAGCGTGTATAGGGAATCAGCGAACGAATCTGCATCATCTGCAGCGAACCAATTTCTCCCTCCTGCAGAAGCCTGAATGCCTCCCGCCAGGAAGCCTCATATCTCCGGGTGAAGCCCATTATCAGCGGGTTATTTGACCTTTTTTCCGCTTCAAGAATAGCCTCAGCATCTTCAAGATCAACAGAAATTGGTTTATCCAGATAGACCCGCTTGCCCGAGGCCAATGCAGCTTCAGCAATTTTACGATGGGTGAATGTATGGGTTGTTATCATGATGATGTCTACGCTGTCGTCATCAATCAGCTGGTGAAAGTTGGTGTATACTGCCGGGTCAATGCTGATACCTTGAGCGGCATACGCATCTTTTAAGAATCCGGAAGCTTCCTCAAGTCTTTCAGGAAGCAGATCGCATAATGCAGTGATGAGAAAACCTGTCTCTTCAGCTAATTCTGCAAACCTGGCTCCCAAGATAAAGCAGCCCCGCTCGCCAGATCCAACTATTCCAACACCTATCCTCTTCATGACCTTACCTCTCACTGGATGAACAAATCTTACCTGCATGATGCAACCGGTTACAAAGTTTCGCTTAAAAAAACACAATTTCTTGTGTCTCATTTTTCTGTGCAACCGGTTACATGATAAAACGGAAAACATTTGCTGTCAAGGATAAAAAGAAAATTTTTGTTCCCGTTTTTCCTGCGGATTTTTTCTCAGCCGCATTCAGCCCAATGCCGCATTCAAGCTCTATCTGTGGCTGATGCTGCCTCACTGCGGTACCACTGGACGAATTCGGCTAAACCCTGATCCAGATCAGTAGAGGGAGCATAGCCCAGCACCTCCTGAGCACGGCTGATATCCGCATATGTGCACTCAACATCCCCAGGAGGAACAGGCTTCCTATCAATACGGGCCTCCTTTCCCAGAGCTTGAGAAATTTTCCGGACAAGTTCGCTCAGCGTAATTGTATGCGATTCACCCAAGTTAAAGATCCCATAGCGAAGTTCCTTCCCGGAATCACCGTCGGGATCGGATGCTGCGGCCGTCCCCGTCCAATCCAGGGCTTTCAGCGCCCCGTCTATGATATCACCAATATATGTATGATCCCGGCGCATGGAGCCGTCCCCGAAAAACGGCAGGGCTTCTCCTCTGGAAATCATCCGAGTGAATTTATGAATCGCCAAATCAGGACGCTGCCGCGGCCCATATACGGTAAAAAAGCGCAGACAGGCGGTATGTATGGAATAGAGATGATGATAGGTGTAGCACAGCACCTCTCCAGCCTTTTTTGTGGCGGCATATGGAGAAATTGCTCGATCCACCGGATCATCCTCGTGGAAAGGTACTTTTTTATTGTTCCCGTAGACGGAGGAGGAAGAGGCAAACACATGACGGGAAATCCCGTATTTTTTCAGACATTCCAGCAGATTCACCGTACCCATGATATTGACATCGGTATAGAGCTGGGGATCCGCAATGGAAGGACGAACACCTGCATACGCTGCTAAATGGATAAGACCGTCAAAGGTATAGGTGGAAAAAACTGTATCCAGAAAATCCTTGTCCCGGATATCCCCCGCGAAATTACGGAAACTTGCTTCAGCCTCTCCGTATTCCTCTGCAGTCTTTTCAATATTTTCTATGTTTCTGCGCTTTACAGCGGGGTCATAATACTCATTGAAGCTGTCTATGCCAATCACCGAATCGCCACGTTTGATGAGCGCTTCACATACGTGGGAGCCGATAAATCCGGCTGCCCCGGTAACCAGGAAGGTCCCTCTGGAATGCTCCGGAAGCCTCGTCGCCTTCGGGATCGCCTCTTTTGATTGGGATATACTGATCCCCGTTTCATCATCCGAACTCGACCGCTCAGCCATCACCATGCCCTCCTCTTCACCATGATTCAGTTAGAAAAATCATTTTTTTGAATTTTTTGACTCCGCCCCGCACGCTACGAGACTCCCACGCCGTAATAATCGAAGCCCTGTTCAGTCATTCGATCTTTTTTATAGATATTGCGCAGGTCAAAGAGTACTTTTGCGGCACCTAATTCAGGGTAACGGTTAAAATCGATGGTCCGGAACTGGTTCCACTCGGTAAGGATAATGGTAGCTCCGCTTCCCTGCACGGCTTGATAGGTGTTATCGCACCAGGTGATGCTCTCCTTAATCGCTTCAAAGCGCCAAGTCCCCTCCTTGCGCCCCTCAGGGTCATATATTCTGAGCTTCGCGCCGTGTTCAACCAAAGCGGGAAGTATCTGCAGGGCCGGGGCCTCCCGCATATCGTCGGTTTTGGGCTTAAATGTGATTCCAAGCACCGCAAGGCTTACTCCGGAGAGGTCATTTCCCAGGACCCGCAGTACTTTTTCCACCATCTTCAGTTTCTGCTTTTCGTTGGCCTGTACCGTGGCTTCCATCAGCAGCATCGGCTCCCCGGCAGCCTGGGACAGATGGGCAAGAGCTTTGGTATCCTTGGGAAAGCAGCTTCCGCCGTAGCCGGGTCCTGCATGAAGAAACTTAGGGGAGATGCGTCCGTCCTGCCCCATGGCTTTCGCTGCTTTCTGCACGTTTGCTCCCACTTTCTCGCAGACATTGGCCAGTTCGTTGATAAAGGTAATTTTCATGGCAAGGAAGGCGTTGGAAGCATATTTGATCATCTCCGCAGTTTCAATATCAGTCTCCACCATCGGGGTTTCGTTTATATAGAGGACACGGTAGACTTCCTTCATGATATTAAGGGCACGTTCACTCTCCGTTCCCAGAACGACGCGATCCGGATGGGTGAAGTCCCGTACCGCGGAGCCTTCCCGCAGAAATTCCGGGTTGGATACTACATCGAAAGCGATACTGCTGCCGCGTTCATCCAAACCGGCCTGAATAGCTGCCCGGACCCGCTGACCTGTGCCAACAGGGACAGTTGATTTATCAACTACCACTTTATATTCGTTCATGTATTGTGCAATACTTTGGGCTACAGAGAGGACAAAGTGGAGGTCCGCACTCCCGTCATCCGCTGGAGGGGTTCCTACTGCAATAAAAATTACCTGTGAAGATTCCACAGCCTGCTGCAGATCCGCGGTAAATGTGAGACGCTGATCCTCTGCATTTTCCAGGACTATTTCTTCCAGCCCGGGTTCAAAGATGGGGATAATCCCCTTTTTCAAGTTTTCAATCTTTTTTTCATCAATATCGACGCAAGTAACATTATGGCCGAAATCTGAAAGCAGGGCTCCTGAGACCAGACCGACATACCCTGTTCCTACTACTGCTATATCCGACATACGTGCTCCATTTGTTAGTGTTTCCGAGTGAGCTGTCTGTTTTCTGCACGACCGCTAGCCTTTTCCCGGCTGATTGCGGCTCTGTACAGGACAATACAGCAGCTCCCCGTTTCGGGCATGACGTACCTGCAGTCTTTCAGACATAAGCATGCTTTCAGACATAAACATGCCGGCAAGACTATCAATACCCATTCATCAATGAGCACAAGTATAGCATATAAATTTCATTTTACTGAAGGGAGAACTTGAAAATAAGGCTCACAAAAAAAGACTATAATGAGTTCCCCTGATCATATAAGATCATTAATTACTTTTTTTAAAAAAATATCCACCAATTCCGGATCAAATTGCCGCCCGGACTGGCTTTTCAGTTCCGCAGCGGCTTCAGCCGGGCTCAGTCTTTTGCGATACGGCCGGTCATGGGTCATAGCCTCATACGCATCAGCCAAAGTCAGGATTCTTGCAGCCAGAGGTATCTCCTTCTCTTTCAGCCCGTGGGGATAGCCGCCGCCGTCCCAGCGCTCATGGTGGGCCAGAACATCCTCCGCCATAGGTGCATATTCATTTACCGAACGCAGAATCTGGTAGCCCACCTCGGCATGCCTTTTGAGCTCGGCATATTCCGCCGGAGTCAGGGGCTCCGTCTTTTCATGGATCCTCTCATCTACGACAATCATGCCAATATCATGAACCCACCCGAGCGTTTTAAGTTCATCAACCTTCTCCCTGTTCAGGTTCAGGGCTGTACCGATTTCTCCGCATAATCTGCTGACATTCTCTGCATGAGCCCGCTCAATGACGTTCATTGTATTGAGGGTATCCATAATCTTCCAGAAGGTTTCATACCGCATGGCCCTGCTTTTAGAGAGTTTTATTTTATACATACGTTCTTCTGCTTCCGCATACACATCCGATAGGTCTTGCTTCAGGGAGCTCTTTGCAGCCACCCCGGCAGAAAGAGATATCTGTACTGAGGCAGCTTCCTCAAGGGAAAGTTTCTCAACAATTCTATCCACCACCTTCTCGGCCTTCTCCTTTTCCGTTTTCGGCAGAATGACCACAAACTCATCACCGCCGGTGCGCGCAACAAGATCACCATTACGGCACTCATTCTCGATTATCTCCGCCACTTTTTTCAGAAGCGCATCCCCTGCTGTATGGCCGAAGGCATCATTCATCAGCTTCAGTCCGTTAACATCCATAACCGCAAGGCTCATGGGAAGGTTGCTCTTATGATCAATGCGGAAAAGCTCCTCCTCATAATACCGTCTGTTATAGAGTCCCGTCAGCTGGTCATGGTAACTCAAATATTTAATTTTTTCCTGCTTCATCTTCTGCTGGGAAAAGTCACGAAAGACCAGAACCACTCCGCTCATGCTGCCGTCCTTCTGTATAATAGGTGCGGCACTATCCTCGATGGGTCTTTCCGTTCCCTGCTTGGAGATAAGAATCGTATGGTTTTCCAGCTCCTCAATCTTTCCCGTCCGCAGCACCTTTTCGACAATGTTTTCACAAGGTTCCCGAGTATACTCATTCACCATCCGGAAAACGGTCTCAAAGGCTTCTCCCTTGGCCTCAGGCTGACTCCATCCAGTCAGAATTTCAGCCATGTGATTGAGAAAGACAATATTCCCTTCAATATCCGTAGAGATGACTCCGTCGCCAACCGAAACGAGGGTAGTTTCCAGCAGCCTTTTTTCCGCCTCCAGAGCCTGCTCCAAGCGTTTGCGCTGGGTTATGTTCCGAGAAATTGCAAGGATAGTCTCATGATTAATCGGTATTATTCGTGCCTCATAGTACTCCTCCACTCCTCTCTGGAGAGCATACTCAAAGACTTGAAGGCTCATCTCCTTCAGGGATTTACGGATCAATTTCTTTGTCTGTGCGGCAATTTCAGCAGGAAAGAATTCTGCTATGTTCCTGTTGAGAAACTGCTTAGGAGGCATAACTAAATTCTGTTCAACAAACGAAGAACTATAATAATCAAGTAAAACACCCTCAGGGCTGAATATGAAAAACATATCCGGAACAGTCTGCAGGATAGCACGGTTTTTCTCTTCACTCCTCTTCAGAAGTTTATCCGCCCTATCCCTCTCCACAGCTCGCTTCAAGCTATAAGTAAACACTTTCAGCACATTCTTTTCTGAATCAGTCCAGTCCCTCCGGTAGCGGCATTCATCAAAACCGACAAAGCCCCAGAGTTTTTCGTCCACAAAAACCGGCAGAACCAGGATTGATATAATGTCCTGGGACTGAAGAATTTCTTTTGTACTACTCCCTTCCAGGTCATCTACATGGGCTATAAACGGCTTCCCCTGAAGCAGGGGGGGCAGGAAAATATCCATACTCTCGATGGGGACATGCTGCAGTTCAGGATTTTCAATTTGCGGCTCCGCTTCATCATCAGCCCATTCAATTATCTGGCTGGATGCGGTAATTTGATCATCACTGTCAAACTCATTCTGAAAAAGATAGGTCCTGCTCACATCAAGGACTTCCCCAATCTGTTCGAAGGCCTTGGGGATAACCGCATTATAGTCCTGAACAGAAAGGAAATCCTGGGTAATAGAAGTTATCACTTCCAACAGTCTGTCTTTCTGTTTGTTTTTTGTAATATCCACCATGACTGATAGAAAGTATTTCCGGCCCATGCTTTCAATAATTTCACCGGAAAAAAGGCCGTCAATAAGGTCTCCATTCTTAACTTTAACCTGTAATTCATAATTGCTGATGCTTCCGTTCTGCTTCAGCTTATCTCGTATTCTGCTGCTTTGCTGTGTATTCGGGAAAAAACCCAGCTGTTCAGAAGTTCGTCCGATAATCTCTTCTTCCCTATATCCTGTGCTGCTTAGAAAAGCTTTGTTTACTTCTGTTAATGTTCTCTCCGGATATTTGCTGACCGCCATCAGAGCCGGATTGTTCTGAAACAGTTTGTTAAACTTCAGCAGCGCCTCCTGCTGCTGTGTTATATCCTTGGAAAGACCGTACAGGCACTCCCGACCGTTCCATTCGCCGAACCATATTCTGGTATCCACAGGGATGAGGCTTCCTCCCTTTGTCTTCAGCGGCAGGGGACACACGCTGCTCTCCCCGCGTATCATAGCATCTAGAATTTTCTCCGCCTCTTCCTGCTTATCAGGGGCATGCAAATCCCGAATATGCATGTGCTGCAAGTCCTGAGTGGTAAATCCAAGCTTCTGAATCGCCGCTGCATTGGTGTGGATAATATTCCCCTTCATGTCAGACACAAAAACCATATCATCCAGTGTTTCAAAAAAGTGGTGAAAATTCTGTTCGCTTGCCCGAAGATTCTTTTCCAGCTCTTTTTTCTGAAGATAAATACCTACCTGGGAAGCAAAAAGTTTCAGAAGTCCCTGCCGCAGCAGTTCATGATCTTCTGCCATGATCAGGGTAAAATCGCCCAGCAGCTCCTCATCCTTCATGATTTTTATCACATAAGCTCTTTCAACTCCGTATGTTTCCTTGATTATTGTTATGGTATCGTCGTTCAAGGCACTGCCGAACAGCTTTTCAAGACTGCTGAAGCTGCCAATCTCGGAATAGTGCATCTCCTCAAGACGTTCAGGATTATAGGTCCAGTGCTTCCCCACCAGTTTCAAACCCAGTGATTCTGCCATGCTTCTTTCCTCTTGAGAAACACCGGAAACGGCTTTTGTCATAAAGGTATTGCTGTCCGGATAATAGGTATTGAATGCTGCAAATCGGGCCCCCGAAATCATGAGCACATGATCGCAAAGCCTTTGGTAATCAACAGCTTCCTCCGTGGAGCTCATAAACTCCCTGCTCATTTCTGTTATCTGCCATTGCGGGGTAATATCGATCAAGGTGACCACAACCGTGTTCTCATCGGGAGAAAAGATTTTCACGTGGAGATACTTATCTATAACCTGGGAGTAATGGTCCATCTCCCGGCTTCCTCCGTTCAGCAGCACATCCCGGAGAATGGCAATCCAGTCTACCTCAACATTGTTCCAGGAGGAAAAAAGTTCAGCCATACTTCGATTCAGAATTCTTTCCTGTTTCAACTTGAATATTGACTCAACCAGCCAATTCACTTCGGCAAAAGTAAAATCGACAATCTCCTGATTCTCAAATACCGGACTGCAGACGGTATAGGCAATGGAAGATTCGTCAAGGATTTTTTGGTACAACTGTTTCTGCTTGTTTTCCTGCATATAAAAACCTGCTTTCTATATATTGCCCTGTGTTAGTCTTTTCTATTCCCACAGGATGAAAATTCAAAGCTGTAAAACCTATTTATTACAGATCTTACTGCTTTATGGTAATGAGTAAGATGAAGTCTGTCCAGTTAAAGTAATGAAAGAGACTCTCATTAATTGTAGGTATATTAGAAGTTTTTGTAGGAAAAATCCGGCACTTGCATCCTGCCCAATCTGCTGAAGCAGCCGGGAAAAAGTGTGGTAAAAAGGGTGTATACAAAAAACAGGGGCGCAGGTGGATGTCTTAGAAGGAAGTATTAAGAGGATGGAGTCGGCGGGTGAAGGAGGTGGAATTTTGCGTATCCCTGGAGTGCAGCTGCTGTTTTTTGCCTTCAGCTGAATTTCTTTGCCTTCAGCACATTATCTACAGCCGCTTTCCATCCTGCATAGCATTTATCCACCCAGGAAGTATCCCCATGAGAAGAAAAAGTCTTATCAAGTTCCCTCATTTCTTCAATCTCTTCCAGGGAGTTCCATACCCCTAAAGCAAGGCCGGACATATACATTGCGCCGGTGGCGGAAAGCTCTTCAATGCTGTTTCTTACAACGTTCACTCCGAGAATATCAGCCTGGAACTGCATAAGAAAATCATCCCTGGTCGGACCGCCGTCAACGCGCAGCTCCTTCAGAACTATTCCTGATTCCTGCTGCATGGCTTGCACCACATCTTTAATCTGATAGGCAATAGCTTCCTCTGCAGCACGGACGATATGGGCTTTTTTTGTTCCTCGAGAAAGATTCACTATAGCTGCCCTGACTTCGCTGTTCCAGTAGGGAGCACTTAAGCCGACAAAAGCAGGCACCAGGTAGACACCTTCAGCAGAATCAACGGAAGCCGCTATCTCTCCCGCTTCTTTGGAAGAACGTATCAGTTCAAGATCATCCTTCAGCCATTTTATTGCTGCTCCTGTACAGTTTATGTTTCCTTCAAGGACATAGACAACTTCTTCATTCAGGGCATAGCCGATGGAAGTTACCACATGTTCTGCTGTCACAGGCTCTGTTCCGACATGCATCATGACAGATGATCCGGTACCGTATGTCGCCTTAGCCATCCCCTTTCGGGTGCAGCACTGCCCGAAGAATGCTGCGTGAGAGTCCCCGAGCACCCCGGCGATTGGAAGCACCGTTTCAAAGATCCCCTCTTCTGTATATCCGAAAACAGCATTGGAACTCTTCACTTCAGGCATCATCTCTTTTTCAAGTTTAAAGATTTCCAGCAGTTCCTCATCCCAGGAAAGGGTGTGTATATTGAAGAGCTGTGTCCTGCCGGCATTAGAAAAGTCCGCAGCATGCACTGCTCCACCCGTCAATTTCCAGATGAGATAACTGTCCACGGTGCCGAAAAGGTAGTGTTTCTTCTCTTCTTTGCTGATATCAGCCAAATGATGCTCCACGATCCAGCGCGCTTTGGCTGCTGAAAAATAGGGGGAGAGAACTAAGCCTGTCTTTTTTTGTATTTTTTCACCCAAGTGTGACTTCTGCAGCTCAGCACAAATTCCCTCTGCCCGACTGCACTGCCACACAATAGCATTCATTACGGGTTTCCCTGTCCTGCGATCCCACATGATCACGGTTTCCCGCTGATTTGAAAGTGAAATGGAGACGGCATCCCGAATATCCAAGCCGGCTTGGCGTATCACGGTTTTTACGGCAGATACGGTATGCTGAAAAATTTCTTCCGGATCATGCTCCACCCATCCCGGCTGGGGATAATACTGCTCATGTTTTTCGTCATATCGCTGTATCAGCTTCCCTTTTTTGGAAAACAAGAGGGCTTTTGTTCCGGAGGTTCCCTGATCTATGGTGATAAAAAAGGGGCTATCAGCTTTTGCCGGTTTTTCCGCTTCTGCTAGGTCCGCTTTTGCCGGTTTTTCCGCTTCCATTGTTTTTCTGCTCCTTATTTTTCAGCTCTCAGCTCTCAGCTCTAAAGCCTGCTTTTTTTTTCAGCAGCGCCCGCACTTCCTCTACTATTCCATCAGGAGTGAGTCCGTAATGACTGCATATATCTGCAGATTCACCCTCTACAGGAATCTCATCCGGTATAGCAAGGATTTTCATGGGAACCGGTGTATCCTGAATAATGATATCCGATACCGCACTTCCCAAGCCCCCGAACTGGCTGTGCTCCTCAATACTGAGAACGGCACCGGTCTCCCGGGCGGCATTGCGTATTGCATCAGCATCAATCGGCTTTATGGTATGCATATCCAGAACTTTAACATTAATCTTTTCTCTTCTGAGCATGTCGGAAGCGGCTGCAGCCTTGCTTAGCATTTCACCGGCAGCGATAATACAGACATCGTCTCCCTCTCTGAGTGTATTTGCTTGGCCGAAAATAAAACTGTCCCGAGAGTTCTCATATACATCCGGTACTGCCCCCCTGCCCATTCGCATATATACAGGTCCTTTATAGGAGGCCATCCATTCCGTCATTGCTTCAGCCTGCAATCTATCAGCAGGAAGCAGTACTGCCATACCGGGGAATGTATTCATTACTGCCAGATCATGCAGTGAGTGGTGGGAAAAGCCCAAAGCCCCGTAACTGACACCGCCGCTTACGCCGACAATCTTAACATTCGAAGCGCTGTAGACTACATCAATTTTAATCTGCTCCAGACTGCGGGTAGAAATAAAACAGGCAGGGGCGCAGACAAATGCCTGTTTGCCGAAATTGGCCAAACCCGCAGCAATTCCAACTTCATTCTGTTCTGCAATGCCAGTTTCCACAAACTGCTCCGGTAGTTTTTCAGCAAAATCCGTCAGCGTAACTGATCCGCGGGCATCTGAGCATACCACCATGATATTCCGGTCACGTGCGGCAAGCTCAGTGAGTTTTCTGGTAAATGCTTTTCTGCAGGGTTCCGGTTTCACCGTATCAGCCATGTTGAATCTCCTTAATATGGGAATCTATTTCATTCAGAGCCTGCTTGAACTGCCCTTCCGTGGGCACGCGGTGATGCCACTCTGCAGCATTCTCCATGAAAGAGACTCCCTTCCCTTTTATCGTATCAGCCAAAATCAGTAATGGCGTATCCGGATCCTGATCCTCCTCGAGCATTTCATTTAAAGCCTGCACATTGTGACCGTCAACTTGTTTCACATACCATCCAAAGGACTCATATTTATCTTTCAGACAGCCTGAATCCATAACATCCTCTGTTTTTCCGCTGATCTGCAGATGATTCTGGTCTATTACAGCGGTAAGATTACCGAGTCTGAAATGGGCGGCAGCCATTGCCGCTTCCCATACAGATCCTTCTGCCTGTTCACCATCACCCATTACACAATACATGTGCACTGATGAGGAATCCCGTTTGGCAGCAATCCCCATTCCTACGGCACAGGAAAGTCCGTGCCCCAAAGCTCCTGTATTCAGCTCAATCCCTGGGACTTTTACCGAAGGATGCCCGATCAGCCGAGATCGGTAGCCGTAGAAATTGCTTAGCTCTTCTTCGGGGAAGAAACCCCTATCCGCTAATATTGTATACAGCCCCTCTACACTATGTCCTTTACTCATGATAAAACGGTCCCGCTGAGGATCCAATGGGTTTTTCGGATCAATCTTCATTATGCTGTAGTAAAGAACTGTAAGGATCTCCACGCTGGACAATGATCCGCCGGTATGTCCATTTTTCACCTGATAGATCATGGTCAGCAATTTTTTCCGTATTTCAGCAGCTTTCAGCTGCAGTCTTGTATAATCCATTTGTATACACTCGTTTTATTTTTTATATTTTTGTTTTTTTTCTTTTACTTTTTTATATTATCATTTTTATTTGTAAATCGTCAAGTTATTAGAAAGCTTTATCCCCCATTTCCCATTCGCATGAAAAATAATGTAGTGTAGAATTTCATATGAGGTAATTCACTTTACTGGAAAATCAGGAAAGCATTCCGCATAGATTGGCAAACACTCCTTACCCTCAACCTACGTGTCATATGACAAAACAACATGTCATATTTACATTTATGCTCCGCTATCTCTTGATAAACTAGTGCATAATTTTTGAAAAACACCTTTTAATTGATCTAAATTGCGCTTTCATTAAAGTTGCGTAAAATACTAAAAGCTGCATACGTGTCATATGACAAAACTCTCTGTCATATGACACGTATGTCAGAGAGCAGCAGTTCAAGTGAGCAACCTATTCTCAAATGCAATGGATTCTGATTTTCATCAGGTTCGCAGCTCTCTGGTTATTTCATCGCATCAACACATAAGCCGCTAAAGTTATTTTATGATAGAAAAAAAAATCTTTTCTTTTTTGTGTTAAAACGATATGATGAGAAAATGAAAGAAAAAAGAACCACTATTACTAATAAAGAACTTCTCGCCAATGACCGCCGGAGAAAAATTCTTGAGCTTATCCAGGAAGACGGCAGCGCTAAGGTAAAAGACCTTTCACGCATCTTTGAAGTAACAGAACCCACAATTCGTCAGGATTTAGAGAAACTTGAAACTGATGGACATATTATACGGGAACACGGCGGCGCCTACCTCAGAAGCATCTCTCAGCAGGTAAAAAACCTCTCCCTTCAACATAACGAACACCTGCCGATGAAGCAGGATATAGCCGCAAAGGCCCTCGAATATATTGATGACTGCGAAACACTCATCTTGGATTCGGGTTCCACGGTAAGCGCGCTGGCAGAAATTTTAGGAAGTAAATCGAATTTAACCATCATTACAAATGCGCTGAATATTGCCCTGGCTGTTGGAACTAAGCCGGGATATCAGCTGATGGTAACAGGTGGTGAATTCAAGCCGCCTACGCTTTCATTAACCGGAGAAAAGGCAGCCATATTCTTCAAGAATATCTACGTGAATAAACTGTTTTTAGCCACCGGAGGGATCTCCAATAAGCTTGAATTGACATATCCGGGCTTCAGTGATCTTGAAGTCAAGCGGTCCATGATACATGCTGCCGAGGAAACATATCTATTGGCGGATTCATCAAAATTCGGAAAAACTTCTTTCGCATCTCTGGGAATCATGGACTTTGCAGACTACCTTATTACAAACAAGGATGCACCTGCGGAGATGTGCAGAAGGATAGAATCCCTCGGAACCAAAATCATATACGCCTGATATACGCCTGATATCCCTGATATTTATCTCATACACCTGAACAATGGAAAATGTACTTAAGCTGAATTATTCCGGCAGCCCCAAGATATTCCCGAAAGCATACGCAGAAGTTCTCCTTGCCAATCTGCAGGAAGAAAAGTACAATTCACCCATGCAGAAACGGATATTTATTTGGTTTGTCCTTATCGTTGTTATTCCCAGCGGAATCATCTATTTTCTCATAAACCAGTTTTTTCTCAACTACTCTATCAACAGACAGATAGAAAACAACACCCAGCTTATCGATGAGATGCGAAAAAACCTGGATACAAAGCTGACCAGCTACCAGCAGCTAACCATGCAGTTCTATCTCAACCAGCAAGCTATGGAGGAGATTGAATCTCCCGAAGCCATCATCGACTGTGAGGCAATTAATAATCAGCTCAGCAGCTTTGTCAATGCAAACAGACTCATTGTTTCAGCTTATCTTTTTACCGATAAAGGGGCAGCGTACAGCGGCCACGGTCTGCAGGACATGAATCAAATCCTCAGCAGCTATCAGGATGAATTAGCAGAAAAATCGGGAAGAATCCATTGGTCCTCAGTGTATGAGCTCACAAGTAATTATGGAATGTCTGATTCCTATTTTTTCGGTATGCGGCATATTCGTAAGGACCAGCAGCCCATGGCGACACTGTTTCTCGGCTTTAACAGCATATTCTTTCAGGATTTTTTCCAGGATACGCCATTCTCCAAAGATATAAGCATATCGATCTACACAAGCCGGGGAGACTTCATCACTTCCAATACCTCAATTTCCCATCCCGAATCCAGCCCCTCTGTTCAGTATGATGCTGTAGACATCAGCACATTCACCTCTTCACCGGAAGTCTATTCAGGAAAAGATGAGGATGGCAATGAAGAGCTTGTGCTGCATTCAAAGTCCAGAGCTTCAGACTGGATTATACTCCTCTCCCTCTCCCCCGAGGACATTTCAAAAGATTTAGTCTTCATTAAGAATATCTTCTACGTCAGTCTGGCCCTCTATTTCCTCTTCTTTTTCTACCTCTCCTATATTATATCAAGGAAATTAAGCAGTCCTCTGAAAAACCTCACCCAGGCTATCAATAAAGTCGGAGATAAAACGGTGGATATAAAGGTAGAAGAAAACCACATTCAGGAAATCAGGCAGTTGAGCATGAGCTTCAACGCTATGACCCATAGAATTGAGAACCTTCTGGAGGAGGTGAAAGAGGAGGAGATGGAAAAACGTAAAGCCTATATGCAGACCCTGCAGCTGCAGCTCACCCCGCATTTCCTCTACAACAGCCTGAACACCATCCGCTGGCTCGCTAACATAAATGGACAGGAGAACATACAAATCACATCAAAAGCCCTTATCTCTTATCTCAAAAGCCTCTCTGACATCGAAAGTGAATACATCCCGCTGCAGAAAGAGATACAGCTTCTGGAAGATTACGCCACGATACAGCGCTTCCGCTACAAGGATTTCTCTCTCCGCTATGATATCGCGCAGGATGTAAAAGAGCTTTTCATCCATAAGTTCATGATCATAAACCTTGTGGAAAACAGTATTATCCATGGCTTCAACGAAAAGGAGGGAGCTGGAGAAATTTCAATCAGCGCTTTTCGGCAGCAGAATAGACTGCACATACGGATACAGGACAATGGCATCGGCTTTCCTGCCCCTATCGATACACAAACCAGCAGAAAGGGGCCTAAAACTTTGAAGGATATGCGTATGCTCAAGCTCAAGCGAAGGGAGGGACAGCATGAAGAGGCGTATCAATTCAGCGGTCATTCAGGTATACGGAATATAGAAAATCGTCTGCAGCTGTATCACGGTCAGAACTACAGCATGGATATAGTCAGTACTCCCGGACAAGGCTGCAGCATTTTCATCCGCATACCTATCATGACAGAAACTTCACATTGATTACCGTTTTCCTATCAGAACTCCTCCCTGCAGGCGCCAACCAGCAAAAACCACCGAGCAAGCATCACCGAGCAGGCGCCAACCTGCAGGCATCACCCAAGCTGCAAGCTTCACTCATCATTCTTCCAATTCCGATCACTGTGATAGAGGGCAAGAATATTCTCCATCGGCGTGCCGGGCTGCAGATTGTGGCAGGGGCCGCAAATATATTTTCCACGACGTCCGAGTACCCTGATATCCTCCGCTGCTTCCTTCCGTACATCCTCCGCCGTTCCGAAGGGCAGTACCTGCTGGTTTTCCACCGCTCCATGGAAGACCACTGAATCTTCCAGGCTCTCTATCAAATGCTCCCGATCCATTCCCGGACAGGTATGCTGTATGGGATTGATGATGTCTACGCCCTGCGCTGCCATTCTCTGAATAACCGGGAAAGCCGCTCCATCGGTATGATAAAAAACGTAGGCCCCCAAGCTATGCGCCAAATCAATTAACTCCTTATAGGGACCGGCAAACATCTCCTCCCATTTTTCCGTAGAAATCATCTGCCTGTCCTGCATCCCCATATCATCGGAAAGATAGACGATATCGATAGCATCGCCGCAGGCAGCAAAAGCACGCTTAATATACTCCTTCTGAATCTCCAAGATATGACTAATGACAGCACGGGCAAGATCCTGCTCAATGTATAAGTCCATAAGTGCCTGGTCCATAGGACGCAGTTTGCAGTAGATTTCAAAGATTGAGATGAACGTCAGCATCCTGGTCCAGGGAGCATAGTACTCGCAGCGCTCCTGCAGTACATCATAGCGATATACGGAAGCATCAGGCCAGGGATATGCATGCACCTCTTCGACGGTACTGACATCTTTCATGGGATAGTAGACAGTCTCCTCATACACTGCCCCCGCATCATTAGCAACATCACGCACACGATGTCCCCATTCAAGCGTGCGCTCGCCCTCTTCCACTTTTTCTTTTTCACCCTTTTCACCCTTTTCACCCTTTTCAGCTTTTTCATTCTGCCCGGAACCAGATCCATTTCCCGAATCGATATCACCATAGGGAGTTTCAAGCATGACGATTTTATCAATATCCAGATACTCCCACATCTCCGGCTCGCTGCTCACTCCGCAGAGTTCAATCAGCTGATCCCGAACCTCCGGGGTATACCAGATATCAAAGGGTACTCTGTCCGTTTTTTCACCGCGAATTACGGAAAGAATCCGCTCTCTATGACTCATCGTCTGTTCTCTCTTCGTGTTCATCCTGTCATACCTCAATTTTTTCTTCATCATCTCAGATAAACCGCAAGGGTGCTATGGAAAAATCAGTAGAATTTTTTGCAGTTTCAAGCCATATTCAAGCCAT
>JAIPFQ010000129.1:0-6307 GCA_021736605.1 Spirochaetales bacterium
GCTATGCAATTGAGAAGGGTCGTTTTGCCGCAGCCCGAGGGGCCGAGGAGAGCTGTTATTCTGTTATCCGGGAAGGTGATGGAAAAATCCTTGAAAACGTCGAGAAAGCCCCCAGGAGACGAGAATCCTTTACTAATAGACCGTATGTCCATAAAGCCCTCCTTTGCAGTTTCTGCGCCCGCATGGCCGGGCTGGATGCAAACTCATCCCCAGCCCTTTAATCTGCGGTTCTGCGGCTGCATGAGGTAAGCCGCGGCATTGAAAAGGACTCCGCTGATGGAGGTGAGCAAAATTGCCATGATGGTCCAGGCAAGAACCTCAGCTGTGTTCAAATTCATCTGTGCAAACTGCATATTCGAACCGATTCCGTATTTGGGCACCGTGAGAACCTCCGCTGCCACCACAACCTTCCAGCACATACCCAGAGCCGCCCGTCCGCCGCTCAGAAAATACGGCACTATGGAAGGAAGAATTATATGGCGCAGTCGTTTCTGGAAGCTGAACCGGTAGACCCAGGCCATCTGAAGCAGTTCGGGATCAACCTCACGAACTCCGGTCATCACATTATGTGTTATCAGCGGAAAAGACATCAGCACCGCTGCAAAGACGGGAACCGTACCTGTTTCAAACCATATAAAAGCCAGCAGGATAAATGACATCACCGGAGTCGCCTTAATCACCACCAGCAGCGGATTGAAGACCGCCTCCATTTTGCGGAAATATCCGGCGATAATCCCCACCAGCGCCCCCAGAAAAAGCGTAACAGCAAAGGCCTGAATACCCCTGGAAACCGTAGCGGCCAGGGATAAGCGGAAGGAATCCAGCTGCATCACATCCAGGAGTCGCAGAAGAACTTTCAGGGGAGACGGCAGAATTATGTCCGGAAAAAACCAAGCCGCAGAGGCCCACCAGATTCCCAGAAGAACCGCTGCGGACAGTAAGCTTGCACCTTTTTTATGTAAAGATTTTTCAGCAGATTTACTGTTTAAGGTAGAAGGCTTCATCTGGGAGCTCCCCGCCGACAGCTTTCGGATTAAAATCGTGCAGAACGGTCAGAAAGTCCTCAATGGATGTCTCTGCCTCCTCCGCAGAAATATACCGCAAATTGCAGTTCGGGATTGCCGGTTCAGCCATTGCAGCCGTGAGTACTCCATGCTTTTCAATCAGTGCAGCCGCTTCACCCGGGTGCGAATTAACCCAGTCTATCGAATCCTGAACAGCTTCCAAAATCTCCTCCACTGCCCAGAAACTGTTTTCAATTAATTCATTGCGAATAACCAGCACCGTCATGGGATACGTTTCATCGGTATCTTTGATTCGCGACCACTCTTTCTGGAAGTCAAAGACCCGCTGCACTCCTGCCGCTCTCCCCTTCAGTTCCGTCATGGTTACAAAGGGTTCCGGCAGCACTGCATGCTCCACTTTCCCGGCGATGAGCATCTGCGCCAGCTGCGCCGCATTACTGATGGAATAGATAAGTTCAACATCCTCGTCGGGGATGATACCATGAGCATCCAGTACAAACTGCATCATATAATCAGGTGTCGCCCCCTTGGCAGCGACATGAATCGTCCTGCCCCTCACGTCTTCCCACGATGAAAAGGCCGAGGGCTCCCGGGAAACAAGGTAATTCATACCCATCCCGGTCACTGCTGCTGTTGAAAACGGTAAGCCGCGATTATAGAGCACTGAAGCCAAATTAGTCGGGAGTACCGCCGCATCCAGCTCTCCGGAAGCCATCCTGGCGACAGCCTCATTAGGTGACGGCAGCACTTCGCTCTCAAGAGTCAGATCATCACTTCCCGGAATACCCTCATCTACAAGCTTAATTAAACCGAATCCCGTCGGTCCTTTGAGGACTGCCATCGAAGCATTCACCGGCTCCCTCGACATCGAAGGAAGCTCATCCATCACATCCTGCTGCCCCTGCGCCGTAAGCAGACCTCCTGCAATGAGCGCAGCCGCAGCCATCATCAAAAAAACACGTTTCATATACTATCTCCTTAACTCCCTAAATTTCAGGAAAAGGACGATATAAGCAGCACATTTTTTTATGCTGATGCTTCCGCACAGGTTTTTCACCGATCGGGCTTCGTTCATCAGCCGATCAAGACGCGGAAATATCGTTTTTTCCCTGCTCGCAGGAGTAATTCTCCATCTGACACAAAATTCATATCAATTACGGCATCAATATCCGTGATCTTCGCATCGAAAATACGCGCCCCGCCCTGCTGCACAAGGCGTCTGGCTTCGCCCTTGGATTTGCATAAATCAGTCCTGGCAAAGAGCTCGAGCACGGGAATGCCTTCCTCAAGTTCGGCAGTATCAAGGCGTATAGCTGGGATGGAGTCTGTCCCCTTCCCCGCTCCGGAGCCTCCTGCCCCGCCGCTCCCGGAACCAGGTCCGGCAAAAGCAGCTCGTGCGGCATCAAGGGCCCGCTGTGCTTCCTCATCACCATGGATAATCCTGGTCTGCTCGAAAGCCAGTACTTCCTTCGCCTTATTCAGTTCCGCCCCTTCAAACTGCTCCATCTCCCGAATCCGTTCTATAGGAAGGAAAGTGAAGAGCTTCATGAAGCGGATAACATCGGCATCAGCTACATTTCTCCAGTACTGGAAAAAGTCATAGGGCGAAAAAATTTCCGGATCCAGGAAAACAGCACCTTTTTCGGTTTTCCCCATCTTTTTGCCGTCGGATCGCGTCACCAGGGGAAATGTAAGCCCGTAGGACTCCTTTCCCTCAACTCGGCGAATCAATTCGATACCCGCAACAATATTGCCCCACTGATCATCTCCGCCCATCTGCAGCTCGCAGCCGTATTCCTGAAACAGCTTCAGATAGTCATAGGACTGCAGCAGCTGGTAGTTGAACTCAATGAAGGAGAGCCCCCGTTCCAGACGCTGCTTGTAGGATTCGAAGGTCAGCATCCGGTTAACGGAAAAATGGCGCCCGATATCCCGAAGAAACTCGATGTAGTTAAGCCCGCCGAGCCAGTCGATGTTGTTGATCATCATGGCCTTGCCTTCAGCCTTTTCCGAAAAATCGACGACCTTGGCAAGCTGGCCTTTAATGGCTTCAGAATTGCTCTCTATCTGCTCAAGGGTAAGCATCTTCCGCATTTCGGTTTTCCCTGAGGGATCACCGATCATGGAGGTTCCTCCGCCGACCAGCGCTATCGGCTGATGTCCCGCCCGCTGCATATGCGCCATGGCAAAAAACGGCACCATATGACCGATGTGCAGGCTCTGTCCGGTGGGATCAACTCCTACATAAAAGCGGATAGGTTTTTCATCCATCTTTTTCCGCAAGGCGTCCATATCCGTACACTGCTGGATAAAACCGCGTTCTTCCAATATATCTAGTGCGTGCTTCATGCTGTTCTCCCCTCAGTTCCGCTTGTAATCGCGTATTGCCTTGTGTATCCGCGCAGCAAGCTCATCCATGGGAACGCGTTCCTGCTTCATGGAATCTCGATGTCTCAGAGTTACGGTTCTATCCTCTTTCGTCTGGTAATCCAGTGTCACGCAGAAGGGAGTACCCGCCTCGTCCATCCGTCGGTAGCGCCGACCGATCGCTCCGGATTTATCGTAGAAGGTGGCAAAATCCTGACGGAGTTCCTTCTCAAGCTCCTCAGCCATCTCCGCAATGCCGTCCTTCTTCACCAGGGGCAGCACAGCTGCGGTTATGGGGGCGAGCTGAGGATGAAAATGCATTACCGTACGCACATCACCGCCCTCCAGCTCCTCCTCTTCGTAAGCATCAGAAAGCACCATCAGCACAGTCCGAGTCAGCCCGGCGGAAGTCTCAATCACATAGGGCACATAGCGTTCGTTGGTCTGGGGATCTAAATACGTTAAATCCTTCCCTGAATACTCCTGGTGCCGTCCCAGATCAAAATCGGTCCTGGAGTGAATACCCTCAAGCTCCTGCCATCCCATGGGAAAATTGTACTCTATATCGAAAGCCTGTTTGGCGTAATGGGCAAGTTCATCCTCGCCGTGGGGATGAAAGCGCAGACGGTCCTTTCTGATTCCCAGCTTGTCGTAATAGGAGATTCGACTCTCCTTCCAATAAGAGAACCACTCCTCGTCTTCACCGGGCTTCACAAAATACTGCATCTCCATCTGTTCGAATTCACAGGTTCTGAAAATAAAATTCTTTGTTGTTACCTCATTACGGAAAGCTTTTCCCACCTGCGCGATACCGAAGGGAACTTTTACACGGCTGGTCTGCACAACATTCTTGAAGTTGACAAAAATCCCCTGCGCTGTTTCCGGGCGCAGATAGACGATGCTGTTTTCATCCTTTGCTGAACCCAAATGGGTGGAGAACATCAGGTTGAAGTCCCTGGGTTCCGTGAAGGTTCCCTTGCTTCCGCAGACAGGACATGGGGCTTCAAGATCTACCTGATCAGCTCTGAATCGGCTCTGACACTGACGGCAGTCTACCAGCGGGTCGGTGAAGTTGGCTATGTGACCAGAGGCTTCCCAAACCTTGGGATGCATCATGATTGCCGCATCCAGTCCTACGATATTGTCCTGTAGCTGGGTCATCTCCTTCCACCAGAAATCGCGAATCCGATTTTTCAGTTCCACTCCCATGGGGCCGTAATCCCAGGCGCCGGACAGTCCTCCGTATATTTCGCTGGACTGATATACAAATCCCCTCCGTTTACACAGGGATACCAGTTTTTCCATTGTTACTTCACTCATCTGCTGCTGCTCCTCTTGTTTCTATTGCTATTCTTGTATGTGTACTGAAATATGTAACACCTAAAAACGCATTAAAATGCCATGTATGCACTAATATGTTTGATATCAAGTATTCGCGGTATTAGCTGTATATGTTTCCATCACTTTCACTGCCCGCTGCAGGCGATCCAGGGTTTTTCGGCTCCCCAGCAGTCGGAGGGATTCAATCAGGGGCGGAGAAATATTGCTTCCAGTAACCGCCACCCGGAGCGGCATCAGCATAGCCCCGAGTTTTACACCCAGTTCTTCCGCTGTACTCCTCAGTTTCCCCTCCAGCTCTTCATCGCTTGTCTCATCCATGCTGCCGACGATCTCGCTGCAGGCTTTGAGTATATCCAGAGCCTTTTCCGGTGCAGTTTTCTTGGGAATCAGCTTTTCTGCATCCGGGGTATCCACTTCCTGAAAAAGGAAACGCGTCATTTCCGAAATATCTCCGAGAAAATGCAGACGCTCATGCACAATGGGAAGCATCCGATCAATCACAGCAAGCTGGTCTTCAGTAGGCGGTGCAGCTATCACTCCGTCACGCTGTAAAAAAGGAAGAATGAGTTCCTTGAGTTCTGATTGTGTTTTCTGGCGTATATAGTGACCGTTGAACCACTCCAGCTTCTTATAGTCAAAAACTCCCGGAGCCTTGTTGATCTTTTCAAGGGTGAATATCTTTTCCAGGTCCTCCTTGGAGAAGAACTCCGTTTTATCGTCGTATGACCAGCCTAGCAGGCTGATATAGTTGATAATTGCTTCGGGAAGATAGCCTTTATTCCGGAAATCCCTAAGCGCCGTTGAGCCGTGCCGTTTGGACAGTTTCTGTCCATCCTTGCCCATTACCATGGGAAGGTGACAGTACTCGGGCGGTTCCCAGCCGAAGGCCTGATAAAGCAGTATATGCAGGGGGCCTGAGGGTATCCACTCCTGCGCCCGCATGATGTGGGTTATGCCCATGAGATGATCATCCACCACGTTTGCCAGGTGATAGGTCGGATATCCGTCCGTTTTAAGCAGAACCGGATCAGGATTGACATCCTTGTTCTTCCGAGAGATCTCGCCCATCAGTACATCATGAAATGAGGTTTTCCCATCCTCAGGCACTTTGAGACGGATTACGCTGGGTTTTCCCGCTTTTTCATTAGCTGCAGCCTCTTCCTTGCTCAGATTACGGCAGTGCCGGTCGTAACCCTGATATTTTGATTTATTTTTCTGCTGTTCTTCACGAAGATTCTGCAGCCTTTCCGCACTGCAGTAGCATCGATATGCCTGTCCCTGCTCAAGCAGTTTTTCTGCATATTCACGGTACAGATCAAAGCGCTGGGACTGCACATACGGACCGCAGTCTCCCCCTTTACCCGGACCTTCATCCCAATCAATACCAAGCCAGTCCAAAGCAGCATAAAGATCCTGAAGTGCTTCTTCGTGAAAACGCTCCCTATCGGTATCCTCTACTCGAAGAATAAAGGTCCCCCCCATGGAGCGGGCAAAAAAATAGTTGAACAGTGCTGTCCGCACCCCCCCAATATGCTGAAGGCCAGTGGGTGATGGTGCATATCGTACTCGTACGC
>JAIPFQ010000130.1:0-6281 GCA_021736605.1 Spirochaetales bacterium
TCTCCGGCATCATGGCGGATTTCCCGAAAATGAGTCTGCTTCATATCCTCATAAACTGCTGTTTTCGTTGAAGTAGATCCCGGATTGATGATCAGCTGAACGAATTGCTTCCTGTTTTTCCGGGACTCAAGCTGCTTTCTGCCGCTTTCTACAGCGTTTTTTTCAGCCTTCATGCTGCACTTCATCCTTTTTCAGGAATTCTGATAAGTGTCTGCGGGCATATTCCTCCGCTTTCTCCATGATCTCAAGGTTCTTATTCACATACTCCTTTCGTTTCACACTCAAAGGGATGATATGCTTGAGGGTATCCAAGCTCAGGACACCGCTTACCATAATATATATGGTGATGATGACTACGTTCGCGGCTGCGATGAGTCCTGCATCACTGGCAATTTTTGAAGCGGGAACATATAAGGCCTGCACATCACTTCTCTCAACCTTCCTATCTGCAATTGATGAGTTAACAATGATCATCCCTCCGGGGACCACATCCTGCTCAAAGGCAGCAAGGGACGGCGTATTCATCACCGCCAGCACATTCGGCTGATCCACCAAAGGGGAACCAATTTCTTTATTTGAAAGATTTACGCTGGCATATGCCCTTCCTCCCCGCATTTCAGGGCCATAGGAGGGGAGCCAAGTGGCATGCAGGTCCTCGGCAATACCGCTTTTTGCCAGAAGCATTCCAGCAGAAAGAATTCCCTGTCCGCCGAAACCGGCTATTTTGATATGCTGATCCTCTTCTAGAACAGTATGCTTCAGCGAAGTTATCGCAGCATCACCCCGCAATAATGTGATAAGCTCTTCACCATCCATCCAGGGTAGAGTCCCTTTCCCCCGAACCCTGGTATCTTCCACGGCGATATCGCGGAAACGTTTAGGCGGATAAACCGGTTCAAGACTTTTCTTTATCCAGTTTCGTGCACTTACAGGATCCATCTTCCAGTTAATCGGGCAGGGTGACAGGATCTCCACAAAGGAGAAGCCCCGTTTCTCCATTTGATATTTCAGCCCCTTCCTGACGGCGGTTCTCGTCTTCATGACCCCTTGCGCTGAGCTGAGAGAGACCCGTTCAATGTATACCGGAGATGTCAAAGCATTTATGACTTCAGCCATTCCAATAGGATTCCCATCCCGCTCCATGGTCCTTCCTAAAGGAGTTGTGGCGGTTTTCTGTCCCATCAGCGTAGTCGGAGCCATCTGGCCGCCTGTCATTCCGTATACGGCGTTGTTAACAAAGAAAACAGTTAAATTTTCTCCTCGATTCGCGGCGTGGATGATTTCTGCTGTACCAATACCGGCTAAATCACCATCTCCCTGGTACGAAATAAGTATGGCATCATCATTGACTCTCCGTACACCGGTGGCCACTGCGGGTGCCCTCCCATGAGAGCATTGGATATTACCGGTATCAAAATAGTAGTAGGCAAAAACAGAACAGCCCACCGGAGACATCAGTATGGTTCTGTCCTTTAAGCTGAAATCATCCAGGGCTTCGGCTATGAGTTTATGCACCGTACCATGGCCGCAGCCGGGACAATAATGCGTTGTCTCCTGTCCTGCTCCCTTCCGTTCAAAGGTCGGGTAGAATGATTTCGGTTTTGCATGTTTAATCATCATAGAACTCCTAGTTTACTTCCGGCTTATCACACGGTTCATCTTCTCATTCAAATTATGCTTTTCTGAGCGGTCTTAGCGATGATGGTCCTTGCTTTCCAGACTACCACGGCGATCCTGCATGAGCTGTCTGCAGCGCTGCACCACTTCATCAACACCGGGAATTATTCCGCCGAGCCACTCAAATGAATCTACCGGCAGCTTACCATTCACAGCTGAGCGCACATCCTCAGCCATCTGCCCATTGCTCAATTCAGCTGAAATAATATATTGAGTCCCTTGAGCTTCTGCGAGTTCACGAATTCGCTTTTTCGGGAAAGGGAATAGACTTATCAGCCGCAGCATCCCGGCTTTCACCCCATCTTCACGCAATTTGTCTACTGCACTCATGCAGATTCTAGATGTAATTCCATATGCAATAAAGATAATTTCCGCATCTTCCAATTGATACTCTTCGTATTCCACAGCTTCCTGCTCAACCCGTTCATAGGTTCTCTGCAGTTTTTCATTAAAGTCACTCTGCAGTTTCGGGTTCATATGTATGGAGGTAATTAAGTTATTTCGGCTTTCTGCATCTCCGTATACCGCCCATTCTTTTCGCTTGCCCTGGTGGACTTCACCATCAATTTCTACAGGCTCCATCATCTGCCCAATATAGGCATCTGAGAGAATAAAAACGGTCATACGGTAATGGTCAGCAATGTCAAAAGCCCTCCGGGTGATATCGCACATCTCCTGGGCAGAATTCGGCGCGAGAACAATATTCTTATAATTCCCGTGACCTCCGCCTTTTACCACCATGTTGTAATCGCTCTGCTCCGGCCATATATTCCCGAGCCCCGGCCCAGCTCTCTGCACATCCACAACCACGCAGGGCAGTTCGGCTCCAGCAATATACGAAAGCCCTTCAGACATTAATGCTATACCTGGTCCTGAAGATGCAGTCATGACCCTTGCGCCGGCTCCTGCAGCCCCATATAGCATATTAACAGCGGCGACTTCTGATTCCGCCTGAAGAAAACTGCGTCCTGCTCCGGTAAAATACTGAGCTGCTGCATGGGCAATCTCACTAGCCGGTGTTATCGGGTAACCGAAAAAGTGGGTAGCCCCTCCCAAAAGAGCTCCATGTATGACAGCTTCATTTCCTTTCATCAGTCGTTTGCTCATAGCTCGGTCTCCCCTTTCCTGCTCCCTTTGTCACTGCTGCTAGTGCTGGGGCTGCTGCTCTTTTTTTTACTGCTGATGCTTCCGTCACCGGTTTTACTGCTTCTGCTTCCGCTTCCGCTTCTGCTTCCGGGTTCCTCCGTACTTTGGGCGATTTCCTCATCCTCCGGAGCTTCCGGGAGATCTTTAAAAACAGTAATAGCCCCAGGTTCAGGGCACACATAAAAACAGAGGCCGCAAGCCGTACAGGCAGCCCCTGTCTTAAATACCGCATACTGATACCCTATTTCATTGATGCTGTTTCCAATATAGATACAGTGCTTAGGACAGGTCTGCACACACATTCTGCAGCCTTTGCACAGATTTGCTTCAATCTTTGCATAATTCATCAAAAATCTCCAAATATATCATCGGCCCCTTCGCCGAAGTAATTAATATGGCTGATCTGTTCGACCAGTTCCGGCGGAACATCGGATATCTCCAGTTTGTGATTGGGGCAATTCAAACGAGCGCAAACATGCACCGTATTGTCGTTTCCAGGAAGATACAGAATAATTCCCTCCTGAGAACCGCAGCCCGCTTCACTGCATTGATAGGGCTCCATGAGGGAAACCCCGCATACTGGACAATATGCTTCCACCACTGCATGTGCCTGCGCATTCAGGGGAAGAAAATTGAAGAGCTTTGCATGACTGCCCCAGAAAGCATCAACAAAAAGCATCCCCTGATGGTCACCGATTGTTACATGCAATTTAATCGATGGCTTGCCATGTATCTTTACTGAATCAACGAGCAGACTATGGCCGTGTCTGCAGAATATTGAATCCACTGCCAAATACTCATGACCGTAGAGTTCCACGATCCTGAACCCGGGAGGAACATTCAATCTGAATATTTCCGGGATTTCCTTAGTATGTAATTCCATCAGGTCCTCCGCCGTTTTACATCAACTTACATAATGATAAACCTGATAAAATCACCTGTCAATTTTTTAGTTAACTAAATAGCACTAGGTCACAGCGAGTTCTGCATTTCTCCCTATCCTAACAGTTCCGCCGTTTATTCTTCTCCTTCATTTTTAGCGATGGACTCTTCTTGATATCACTAGTAACACATACTTTGTTCAGTTCCGTCTTTTATAAGCCTATGAATAAGCTCAATGTTTATTTATAACATATTTAGATTTTTTGTCAATATAAACAGATTAATGGGATTTGTTCATAAAATTTTGACTACTTGGTTTGCTGGTTGGTTCGTTAGTTTGCTGGTTTACTGGTTTGCTGGTTGGTTCGTTTGCTGGTTGGTTCGTTTGCTGGTTTGCTGGTTCGTTGGTTCGTTGGTTCGTTGGTTCGCTGGTTGTGGATTTGGTCTCGGAGAAAGAATCCACATCGATTGCAAATCGTCTCGGAGAAAAAATCCACACGTTGTGTAAATCGTCTCGGAGAACAAATCCACATACGTTGGGCTCTATTCCTCCGAATGCTTCAATTCATCCGCAGTGACAGCGGGACCGCTGGTACCAAGTATTTTGATAAGTTCATCCCGAAGAGCTTCAGGGTCATGGATCAGCCGCTTAAGCTGGGCTGGCTTGAATGTTTCCAGCCGTATCTGCTTTCGGCGCTCCTCAACCGCCGCTCTCAAATCCTCAGGAAGCTGCTCCCTGCCGGCAACAGTTTTGATTCCCCTCAATGTTCCGAGCACCTGTACCGCGTTCTGATGACGAATATGATGCTCCAAAGAGGCAATGATATCGATTATATCTTCACGTTCCTGGGGATCGTAAGCATCAGCAAGATCATAGCTTTCCATCTTTTTAAACACCGCCAAAAGAGGTTCAAAAGCTTCCAGGGGTATAATATACACGGAAAAACCATCTTCATAATACGAATATCGCTCCAGAAATCCTTCGGCTGGGGTAGGAATGACAAAAAAGAGACTCTTATAGATAAAATCGGTGTAGGAGCTCTCCTTAATTTTCCTGACAGTCTGTTTTACCTGGCCGGCCAGATAGGAATCCAGCTTCTGACTTCTGCTTGTTTTGGCATCAAAAATAATGTACTGCCCCAGGAAGCGGATCATAAAGTCCGGTTTCAGACTATCATCAAAATCATCCGGAAGGCGGGTATTGTCGAAGGATGGAAAGAGCGTCTGGGCCCTGCTGCTCACTTCATGCATATAGGATACAGCTCGCTGCTCATGCATTGCCCAGAGCCGATCTCGATTCTGTTTTTCCTCTTCCCGTTTTCGCTCTTCCTCTTCTATTACACGACTGCGTTCATCCTCAAGATGTTTCCGGGCAGTCTCCAGCTGCTCTATCTGTTTTTCATTATCCTGTATTCGAGTCTGCTCTTTTCCGTGGAGTTCAGCGATCTGCCGCGACTTTTCCTGTACTTCTGCCAACTGCTGGTCGTAACGATACTGGAGCTTTTCAAGCTGCAGTTCCAACTGCTGAATCTGCACAGCCTGATCGCGATTTGCCTCTTGTATAGACTGAGCTTTTTGCCTGTAAGCCTCTTCATTACGTTCCAGCTCATGCTGAAACTCATGTTTCAGGGACTCTTGCTGAGCAGTGGAATTTTTCAGCTTCTTCAGATAGAGGACGAGCAAGCTTATCGTCAGTGCAACAGCTGCGGTAAGGGATGCTGAGAGAATTACGAATGCCAGTTCCATTGATATCCTCCCCATTTTGTGTTCTGCGTCTCGTTCAAATTAAAAAAATACCCTGCTTGCAGTCCGCTTGCACCCTGCTTGCACCCTGCTTGCACCCTGCTTGTACCCTGCTTGTACTCTGCTTGTACTCCGCTTGTAAACCGCTTTTGCTCCGCTTATACCTTAAAAACACTCCGTGAACACTCCACTGCCCCATCCCCTTCAAAAACTCCTTAAGTAAGTGCTAAGCAAACCTCAGAAGGAGGTTCATCAATTAAGCCTGCAGGGGAAGGCGGATACTGAATCTTGCTCCACCGTAAACCAATGGATCTTCAGCTTGGATATCCCCGCCATGAAGGTTTACAATCCCGCTGCAGATGGCAAGACCAAGGCCAGTGCCGCCGCCGTCATTACGGCCGCGATGTTTTTCTATCCTGTAAAAGCGGTCAAAAATTTTCTTTCGCTCTTCAGAGGGAATACCGCTGCCGGAATCCTCAATGGAAATTATGAAGTATTTTGATTTTCCGGTTATCTGCGACTCCCCTGAACACAGCATCAGACTTATATCAATAAATCCCTGTTCAGGTACATACCTAAATGCATTTGCAAGGATATTATTCAGTACCTGACGTATTTTTTTTCTGTCTACATCCGCCAAGAGCGTATCTGCTTTATCAACTGATCGACAGCCCTTAGGGACAGCACGGTTCCGCTGAAGCTGAATTCCAAGGCGCTCAGCCTCACCTGCAAACTCCTGAATCGTCTCTTCCACAAGCTCATGCATATCTTCACGACTTCTGTTTATAATCACCGTTCCAGCTTCAGCAGAGGAAAGCTCCTGCATCTCCTGA
>JAIPFQ010000131.1:0-6280 GCA_021736605.1 Spirochaetales bacterium
ATAAAATATTATTAATATGCTTATTAAATTATATATATAACATAATTGAGTATAATGAGTTTTTAACAGTTTTTTTTCTTATATAAAACATGGTTTCAGCGAGGTTTTGATATATAATTGATGAGCCGTAGAAATGCTTAATGGCTGGGGAAAAGAATCAGGGAAGCTGTATTTTGATTACTTAGACTTGTGATACCTGGTAACATCAAGGTAAAATGAACTTATTATTGGGAAATGCATGGAGGGAGAGAGGGCATATAATAAAACAACTGAAAAATGTATAAAATTTCAGCTGCTCATTATGCGGATTATACAGTTTATACTGATGAAAAGAAGATTACCTGTTTTAAAGGATATGCTTGAGAAATTTTTTCGTTCTTTCCTCTTTCGGATTGTCAAAAAGCTGGCTGGGAGGGCCGACTTCTATCACTTCACCTTCATCCATGAAAACTACCTTATCAGCCGCAGCTCTGGCAAAACCCATTTCATGGGATACCACAAGCATGGTCATCCCTTCTTTGGCAAGATCAAGCATTACATCCAGGACTTCCTTAATCATCTCCGGATCAAGTGCGCTGGTAGGCTCATCAAAAAGCATTACCTTCGGCTCCATTGCTAAAGCCCTTGCTATGGCAACACGCTGCTGCTGACCTCCGGAAAGTTTATCAGGGTACGTTTCTGCTTTCTCTGAAAGACCGACCTTTTTCAATAAGCTATGAGCCAGTTTGTCCGCCTGTGCCTTAGGCATCTTTTTTACTGAACGGGGAGCAATGGTGATGTTTTCCAGTACCGAAAGGTGAGGGAAGAGATTAAAACTCTGAAAGACCATTCCCGCCTCTTCCCGAATTTTTCGAATATCCGTCTTTTTATCGGTCACTTCATCATCATCAATCCATATGTTTCCGGAACTTGCTTCTTCAAGTCGATTGACACAGCGAAGAACCGTACTCTTGCCGCTTCCAGAAGGGCCGATGATAAGAACTACTTCACCTTTTTTCACAGTGAGAGAGGCATCCTTTACGGCATGGACTTTAGTAAACACTTTATGTACATGTTCTATTCGTATTCTGTCACTCATCATTCTTTAACCTATCTTCCATGATTCCCACCAATCGGGAAAGAACTAATGTAATTACGAGGTATATCAAAGCTACAACAGCCATTGTTTCCAGAGAAAGAAAAGTTCTGGAAATATACTCTCGTCCTCGCCGGAGAATATCCCGTAAAGCAATAACCGAAACCAGCGATGAATCCTTCAGCATGGCGATAAATTCATTTCCAATTGCCGGCAGAATGATTTTTATCGTCTGCGGGAGGATAATTTTACTCATAGCCTGACCGCGGGACATTCCTAGGGCTATGGCAGCTTCCATCTGTCCCTTTGGTATCGCCTGAATACCCGCTCGAAATATTTCACCCATGTATGCACCATAACAAATGGAGAGGGCAACAATGGCGGCAAGGGCTCCCTGAATTTGGAAAAAGCGCCCCAGGGCATAGTAGATAAAGATGAGCTGAACCAGCAGGGGTATCCCGCGTATAAGTTCAACATACACTCCAGCTATCATATTAAAAATACGTTTGCTGGAAATCTGACCCAAACCGCAGATGAGACCGAGAAAAATCGATCCGATAATAGAAAAAACAGTAATTTGAAATGTTATGGGAATACCTTTTGAAACTACCTGCATGATTTCTCCAAAAGGTTCGGGAGCACTCACAGGAAGTATGACAAGACCAAGAAGGGCCAGCCCGAAGGTGACCCTCCATGAATTAAAAAGCTTTTTGTTAGATTTTACCGGAATCAGCGCACCATCAGTAATATCAATCCTGGAAGCGGCTGCTTTTACGGCTTTCTTTTTAGCATCAAGATTATAGGGTTTATCCTGCTCTTTTTGCCTCTTGCTATCTGCTGAGGATGTTTTATCTGTTTTATCAGAACCCTTCGTGTCCTTTGATTTATTATTTATCGAAGCCATTTGTTCATCAGTTCGTCACGTTTTCCGGAAGCTATGACTTTTTCAAGACCTTCATTCAGAAGTTCAAGAAATTCCGGCAAGTTTTTCTGTACTGCAATACCCAAGTATTCATCTGTAAAAGGCTCACCAACGATTTCAAGTTTTCCTTGGTAATTTTCATTATTCATCACATAATCTGCTGCAATAACTGAATCACAGACAACACCGTCAACGTTTTTATTCAGAAGATCTTCCACAGCAAAACCGATTTCGTCATAAGCCATTCTGTCTACTTGCGGATAGTCATCGAGGACAAAGTCACCGGTAGTTCCATTCTGAACACCGACTTTGTGACCATTGAGATCTTCGAGGCCGCCAATAGTATTCATTTCAGTTCTTACAATAAGGATCTGTCCAACATTGATGTAGGGTTGGGTGAAAGCCATCTGGGCTTTTCGTTCTTCAGTGATGGTAACAGAAGATATAATTGCATCGTAAGCTCCGTTAGCTAAACCGGCAAAGATACCATCCCAGGCTGTGTTCTTAATTTCATATGAGAATCCGGCCTCTTCAGCAATTGCTTCAATCAAATCGATATCAAAACCGACAATATCGCCCTCTTCATTAACAAATTCCATTGGCGGCCAAGTGGCGTCGGACGCAATTATGTATGTATCATCTTCCTGTTGAGCCTGAGCAAACAGCATTCCTCCGAAAATCAAGCTGACTGCTGCGATAAGCAGAATTTTTTTCATAGTTTTCTCCTCTGCATATGTGTATGCCTTTGAATAAAATTTTTCTAATTGTATAAAAATAGAAGAAAATATGCAAGTAACGTATAAATATACAGAAAGAAAAAATGAGTTTTATACCTGATTGGTATTTCAGCTGAAAAAGTTTTTTTGAAAGACGCATGTGCTTACTGACGGAAGCTGATAGTTCCTGCAGGCTGCTTCCAAAGGATGATTCCGAAGGGTGATTCCGAAGGGTGCTGATGGGCTAATATAAAAGCTTATGGATTTAATGCAGCCTTTTCCCGGTAATCGACTATTGCCAAAATCAATTTATGAACTGAAATTATAAATAATTAGTTATAGCATAACCGACGAAAACACCTAAAAGTGTTCCCGCAGCCACTTGAGGGTAGGTATGGCCGAGAAGCGTTTTTAGATTTTTCGGCTGCAGCCCATACTCAGAAATTTCAGAAAGTATTGTTGTAAGCTCATTCAGTATCTCCGCATGCTTGCCTGCCGCCTGTCGAATACCAACGGCGTCGTAAATAACAATGATGGAGAATACAAGGGCCACAGCAAAAAGGGTACTCCCAGGGGAGTACATTAAAGCAATACTCGTTGTTAAACCCGAAACAGTTGCAGTATGGGAAGAAGGCATTCCCCCAGTGCTTACTGCTGCCCTCAGATTAAACTCACGATCCATAATGAGATTAAAAAAAATTTTCAATATTTGCGCAAGAATAAAAGCTATAAAAGCAGAAACTAGCGGCTTATTCATTATTAGTTGTTCCATGGGAAATCTAGTATACCGTATTGATGGAGTTTCTGTAAATCTATATAACAGAAATATGACCGATTTGAAGAAATTCTCATCAAATGAAAAATTTCAGCTTGTTTTCCTCTATGTAAGTGCCTTTTTTGCCCAGACAGCCATCGGTATGATAAACTTGGCTTTGATATTCTTCATGAAGAACACCATGGGGCATGATCCCGAAATTGTCGGTTTATTTGCTGGGGTAGTCTCAGTTGCATACTGCATCAGTCTTATTACATTGAAGAAATATACAGAGCGCCTTAAACCGCGGCATGCTGTGGAGATTGCTTCTGCAGGAATGTTTGTATCCGGCGTGATGATTGTTCTTCTGCAGAATACCTTGGCTGCATTTTTCCTCTATGCCCTCTATGGTGTGTGTATGGCATTTCTATGGCCTCCTCTGATGGCTTGGATATCTCGCGGGAGGGAGGGACGAGCTTTGGGAAAAGGACTTGCCGGTTTCAACCTAGCTTGGAGCTTCGGATTTATTATCGGACCCTATTCTGCCGGGATCATCGCGGAAACTAGCGCCGCCGCTGCAGTATATACAGCAGCAGGTATTTCCGGATTTCTTCTTCTCTTAATGGCAGTGGTTACCGCTTCGGTTCCTTCTCTGCATGCGGCTGAATCCAGCAGGACTCTTCAACAGAGCTCCAGATTAAAAGATTCCAGCACCCCATATCGGTATCTCAGCTGGATCGGTGTGTTCAGCGCCTATTTTGTGTTCGGCGTTGTCATGAATATTTTTCCCATGTACGCCCAGGATATCCTTTCATACCGTGAAGGAACAATAGGATTCATGCTTTTTGTAAGAGGAGCAGCAACTACACTATTTTTTGTTCTTCTGGGAAAAATGTCTTTCTGGCACTATAATTTTTCATCTATTCTCTCTGTACAGCTAATATTTGCAGCTGGGTGCATCTGGGCCATGTTCATCAGTTCTTTCTGGGCAATACTGCTGTTTTTCATCTTCTTCGGGCTTATGTTCTCTTCTCTCTATACGTTCAGCATTTTTCATGGAGTCAGCGGAAGTATACACAGAGAAAAACGAATGGCTATCCATGAATCAGTATTGACCGCCGGAGTTTTGTCCGGATCTGTTTTAGGCGGGTTTCTGTACTCATGGACCACTTATCAGATGACCATGGCAGCAGCTGCCGTTATTGCCTTGACCGCAGCTGTTTTGCAGATTACAGTGTTTGTAACAAAGATATCTGGAAATACAGCGGCAGATATCTCATGATGCAATAGATTACAAACTGCCGTAAGTTTCACGTTTCAGAAATGACGTAAACTGAAGTTTCAGATATCTAAGTCAACGAAGCTTATATCGAAGCATCAGAAATCTATTGAAGAGCGGGATAGTTTGTACTATAATTGTATATTTATACACGTAATTTACACATTGATGATCGATAAACAGTAAATAATCAGGGGAGTTCTATGGGAAAGACTATTACAGAAAAGATTTTATCTCAGCATATGATGGAAGGGACCTGGGAAGCAGGGAAACCAATTGCGGTAAAAATTGATCAGACCCTTACTCAGGACGCTACAGGCACCATGGCCTATCTGCAATTTGAAGCCATGGGAATAGAGCGGGCACAGAATGAACTCGCCGTCAGTTATATTGACCATAATACTATTCAGGTGGGATTTGAAAATTCCGATGACCATGCCTATCTGCAGTCTGCGGCAGAAAAGTACGGAATTGTCTTTTCCCGACCCGGGAATGGCATTTGTCATCAAGTCCATCTGGAACGGTTCGGGATTCCGGGAAAAACCCTTCTCGGATCCGATTCGCATACACCCACAGGCGGAGGCATCGGTATGATTGCCATGGGCGCCGGCGGTATCGACGTGGCAGTGGCCCTTGGTGGAGGTCCCTTCTATATGACCTGTCCCAAGGTAGTGAATATACGACTGACCGGGACATTGAGACCATGGATATCTGCAAAAGATGTCATCCTGACCGTATTAAAGAAGTTCGGAACTAAGGGAAATGTAGGAACAGTGTTTGAGTATTCAGGTCCCGGTGTAAAGCAGCTGGAAGTACCCCAGCGTGCAACTATAACGAACATGGGTGCGGAATGCGGAGTTACCAGCTCCATCTTTCCCAGTGATGAAAAAACAAAAGCATTTATGGAAGGCCAGGGAAGGGGGCAGGACTGGATCGAGCTTCAGGCAGATGAAGACGCTGTATATGACGATGTATTTGAAATTGATCTTTCCCAGGTAGAACCTCTGGCTGCCGCCCCGCACTCTCCAGGAAATATTGTCAGTATGGATGAGATGGCAGGAACAAAAGTTGATCAGGTACTCATCGGATCGTGCACCAACTCCTCCTACACTGATTTAAAGATTGCTGCTGAAGTATTGAAGGGGCAGACAGTTTCTCCTCATGTCAGTCTGGGAATAGCACCCGGCTCACGGGAAGTGATGCTGATGCTTGCCGAGGAGGGCAGTCTGGCAGTATTTATTCAAGCAGGAGCCAGAATCCTTGAGAGCGCCTGCGGCTTTTGTATCGGAAATCACATGTCTCCGGGAACAGACGCCGTATCTCTGAGAACTTCAAACCGTAACTTTGAGGGGAGATCCGGAACTCGCTCAGCTCAGGTCTATCTGGTAAGTCCGGAGGAAGCAGCCCTTGCTGCTGTGAAGGGAGAATTTGTGAATCCTTTAAAACAAAATGAAATAGAGTATCCGCAAATCCCCATGCCTGAGAAATTTCTCCTTGATGATTCCATGTTTATCTTCCCGCCGAAAGACGGAAG
>JAIPFQ010000132.1:0-6260 GCA_021736605.1 Spirochaetales bacterium
CGAAGTAATTGTCTCTTTGTTCGGCGAAGCGGAACCGGATGAAGGGGTGGCCGATTATGCCGCCAGACTCTGTTATGATCTTGAAGTGGTTCATGAAGGGCGCACTTATGATGACTGGTTTTTGCCGTCCAAGAATGAGCTGAATCTGATGTATGAGAATCTCAACGAAAATGGTTTGGGCGGATTTTCAAGCTGGGGTGATTACTGGAGTTCCTCTGAACTGTCCGGAACTGAAGCCTGGTATAAGGATTTCAACTCTCCCAGCAGTCTGCTGTATCCGGGGAAATATCAGAACTGCAATGTGCGGGCGGTCAGGGCATTCTAATACCGTAAGGCTAATATCGGCAGGGTATTCATATTCAAATACCCTTGATACCATCAGTGATAATTTTTCTTACTCCGAGCTCTTCCAGTTCTGAGACAATATTTGGATCGTTTACGGTGTATACGGCAATTTCCATATCCAAATCCCTGCAGTAGGGAACTATTTCCGGATTTCTGAGGATATTGCTGTAACTGAATATGATGGTGACTTCGCTGAACATCGACATGGTATCCACTTTTCTTTTCAGTTCCCTTAAGCTGGGTCTGCCGGAAGCGCTGATCAGGTATGATACAGGGGCATGGGGATCATGCTTTTTTACTTCCGCGAGATCTCTGAAATTGAATGACTGGTAACTGCAGGTATCCGAGAATCCATAATCTTCAACCACCTGCATGATTTTCAGGATGTCATCACGATGGGTGATGTTTTTTATTTCCGGATAGATGTCTGTTCCTTGTTCCATTTCAGAAAGTACTTCCGAAAGTCTGGGAATGCCGATGCCCTCTTGCGGTGTTCCGATGGCCTGTATATAGCGTAAAGAGTTGATATACGCATCATCAAGATCGGTGAATAGCCCGGTTCCGTCAGTCAGAAAATCGACTTCCTTATCGTGAAAGACATAGAGTGTCCCATCAGCACTGACGCTGATATCAAACTCTACGGCATCCGCCCCGTTCTGCATGCTTGTTGTCAAAGCTGGCAGAGTGTTTTCGACTTGCATGCCCCTGAAGCCTCTGTGGGCAATTATTTCTATATTCTCAAGATCTATTGCAGCTGCCGTTTTTTCAGTGCTCAGGCTTGTACAGCTGCTGAGCAGCAAGACTGCGGTCAGGATTGTCACTAGTAACTGCTTTTTCATGTTCAGCTCCGAGTTTTTTTGTTTTGCTAGTATACCATATCATAGCCAGCTGCAGAAGCGGCTCCTGCTCTTGTTTAAGTGACAGGCAGGAGAAAGCGAATGCCGGAAATCGATTGCGGAGGCATCAGCATAATAAATTATTATGAATTTCCAATAAGATTTCTGTCGGTTCAGATGCTTCGATTTCTGCCATTGACTTCTTTCCTGCTATTTGATAGGATGCCAGCAATAACTTTAAGTAAAGAATTATTCTTAACTGTACATTGTAATCAGTATTAATTGTAATCAAAAGCGCAAGAGCGGCTTCCACCGATTCCTACCTTTTTTTTATGTTTCAACTAACATCAGTATTCAGCATTATGAGATAGAATTTTCCAGCTTATAGGTTAAAATTATTAAGCCGGAGAAGACATGCCGGTGCAAGGAGATATTATGTCTAAAAATCTTTATGTTGGAAATCTCAGCTATTCTGTAGATGAAAATGAACTCGAAAATCTGTTCGCACAATATGGTACTACCAAAAGTGTACGAATTATCACCGATAAATATACCGATCAATCCAAGGGTTTCGGTTTTGTTGAGATGGAAGAGAACGATGCGGCTGAGGCTGCTATTTCAGCTTTGAATGGTATGGACCTGAAGGGCCGTGAAATCAAAGTGAATGAAGCTCGTGAAAAGACAGAAAGACCCCAGAGAGGCGGCTACCGCTAGGGAGTTCTGTATGCATGCAGGCCTTCCGGGTCTGCTGCGTATGTACATGAGTAATTAATAAAGCCGGCTTTGTTCCGGCTTTTTGTTTGTACCTGCGGAAACGGTTTTATTTCTGCTCGGGCAGTTGTATTCCTGTTTGAGCAGTTGTGCCTGCAGGTTGAAGTACCTGAGTTAGGTCTCATTTATGATACCGAAACAGGAGAGTGATGGAGGAGAAACAGCTTGGCGAAAAATTTTTATTCCTATGAGAAAAGACAGCAGGAATTAAAGAAAAAGAAAAAACGAAAAGAAAAACTCCAGAAAAAGATAGATAAGAAGAATAGAAAAGAGGAACAGCCTTCAGATAATCCTGATGCCTACGTCAGTCGGGATGTATCAGACACCCGGAATGCGTCAGACAGCCGGGATGCAGAGAGCAGTCAGGATGCAGCCGAAAATCGTGACGCCGGCAAGACTCATGATGCGGACATCAGCCGGGAAGATGAGCGCAGATAACAGACGGCTTGATCGGCTTGATGGCTGCAGATCAGTTAAGATCAGATAAGAGCAGTAGAGTGCAGACAATAGCAGTATTAAAATGCGCTGGCAATAAAATTAGTGATACTTTACTGCAGCTATGTAGAATGGCTTAGAACTCCCTTCAAGCCCTTCCCGGAAGCCTATCACAAAACTTTGGGCCACCGTTCAGATGAAACAAAGCCAGGCTGCCAGCGCCGCTGTTCCCAGAGCGAATGAAACAAAGAGTCCGTGAAAATTCCGTCTCCGCTCCCTGATTTTCGTCAGTACGGCTGATCCTCGGCGACTGACGGCTAAAAAAAAGAGGCCAAGCCCCGCAATAGCGATAAAGCCTGTTTTTAAAAGATTATCCAGGGTATACAGTACCGGAGACAAGCTGGTGCTTCCTGGATTTGCCAGTAATTCTCCGCCCCCGCTTCCCGTCATTACGTCTATAACAAATGTATACATAGCCGGTGCCCCCAAACCTCCGATAATACAGAGCAGTCCAAGAAAACTCTGTGAAATATAGAGACCCCAGGGATTCTGGACACTGCTTCCTGCATTTTTTTCTTTTTTCCCTTTCTCCTGCTTTGCCGGCCAGAATATCCGTGAAAGCTTTATAAAAGATGCTGTCGTGCCGATACTGGCGGCATATAGAAAATAGTAGTGAGGACTCTCTTTTAAGGTGTAGGTGAGGACTGTCTTGCTGGCAAATCCGTTGAACGGGGGAATGGCGCTGATGGCCAAGGCCCCGATTATAAAGGTTATGAGAGTGATGGGTACTTTTTCGCCGGTATTTCTCAGAACGGCTGCTGCTCCGCGCAGGGTATAGATATTGCGGTTTTGTGTCCGGTCTACGGTCGTTCCGATACTGAGGAAGAGCAGTCCTTTGAATAGGGCGTGATACAAAGCGTGAAGAAATGCAGCGGCCATCAGCATGATGCCTTCTTTGGTCTCTGTGCCAAGGTACATGGCGGCTCCCCAGGCGCTGACGATGTAGCCGATTTGACTGATGGAGTGGTATGCCAGGAGGCGCTTTGCGTCCTTCTGTGATAAAGCGATGATTACCGCGGCCAGAGCCGTTGCAGCTCCGGCAAAGCCCATCAGTCGACCGGCATCGGCGCCGGCAGGCATCAGCAGGAGGACTCGGGAGAGGGCGAAAAGCGGTGTTTTAATCAGTACGCCGGAGAGGACCGCTGATACGGCGTGGGGCGCCATGGCATGAGCGTCGGGAAGCCAGCCGTAGAGCGGCATAACGGCAACCCGCATGGCCACTGCCGCCGTGACTAAGGCCAGGGAGATCAGAGCTGCGGGACCCCCTGAATCGGGCAGAGCCTGCAGGCCTGCAGCGATGCCTTCATATGAGAGTGTTCCAGTGAGACGATAGAATCCGTACAGTCCTATGAGAAAGAAGACCATGGCCGCGGCGCTTACCATCAGATAGGAGAAAGAGGCCAGAGAGGCTCCTGGTTTATCGGATTCAGCTGCCAGCACATATGAAGCAATTCCGAGGACTTCCAGGCAGACAAAGAGATTAAAGAGATCCGCCGTCATGATGGCAGCCGCCAATGCAGAGGTCTGAATGAGAAAGACGGAGCTGAAGGATGGGCCACGCGGTCCCGCACTTAAGGAGTAGATCCAGGCTGCACCGGCAACTGAATAGCCGAGAATATTTACCAGCCACGCAAGTCCGTCGAATCGGTACATGATGCCGACGCCGGCATACCAGCTGCCGACTACTCCCTGGACACTGCCTCCGGAAAGGACCAGCGGCAGGGACTGCAGAAAGAAGAGCCAGGGCAAACCGAGACCAATGAAGACCCCCATATACTCAAGGACTTTTTCAGGACGATTCTTCAGAAAGGCTTTTGCACAGAAAATGACAGCAGCTCCGAGCAGCGGAAGCACTACGGGAGCAAACACGAAGTTTTCAGGATTCATTGTTCGCCTCCTTCTGAGGCTTTTTCACCGGGTTTTCCTGCTCAGCTTCTTCAGAAATTTCTTCAGCAGCTTCTCTATAAGTTTCTTCAGCTTTTATTTCAGCTTCTTCAGGCATATCATGAACCGCTTTACGAATAGTATCGATATTGAAGGAACCCGAGGCTTTATACAGGCGGTAGGCCAGGGCTAAGGCCAGGGCGGTAACACAGACGCCGATGACAATGGCCGTAAGCATCAGCGCCTGAGGGACAGGATCGACAATCTCTACGATGCCTTTCTCCATGATCGGTGTATGTTTTCCCGTTTCACTTCCTCCAATGACAAAGAGCAGAACAGCAGCACTGTTGATAAGTGTGAGACCGAAAATTTTTTTTATGATGTTCTTTTTTTCCAGAATTCCCCAGAAGCCTGTAAGGAACAGCAGCAGGAGCAGCAGACGTTCGATCATGAATTCTCCTTTCCGAGGAGGGCTATGCACATGAATCCGATTCCAGCTCCCACTTTGAGGCCGATAACAGCATTCAGCAGGATGATGAAGCCTGCGGGAAGAATAACTGATTCCCCCAAGGGATTGTCCAGGAATCCTCCTCCCTGAATTATTCCGCTTACCGATATGAGAATCAGCATAAGAAAAGCGGCTGCCTCAATTCGACCCAGAACAGAGGCCTGCGTGATTTTTGTTGAAGACTCTTTTCTGTTTCCAAGGGCAAGAAAGACAATACCCGAAGCAATAACCACTCCTCCCTGGAAGCCTCCTCCAGGGGAGAGGTGTCCGTAGAGCATGACATAGAAACCGAACATAAGGACCACAGGACTTAAAGTGCCTGTGACAACTTCCAGAAGATGCGTCCTGAGACGACGGGGTTTATGTTTCCGGTGTTTTGTATGCGTTTCTTCTGTCCTTAGCGCTTTCTCCCCTGGATCCGATCCCAAGTCTGGTTCTGCTGCTGGAACTGATGCTGATTCTGATTCTGATGCCTCCGCGATGGAGAGCGTTTCTTCGGAACTTCTATAGCCTTCAGCTAAGCTGGCCCCGGCTCGGGAGAGTATGCCGATGGTGCCGCTGACAGCGGTGAGGAGTACAATGGTCTCTCCCAGGGTGTCAAATGCCCGGTAGCCGAGGTAGATAGCACTGACTAGATTGATGGCGCCGGTCTCCTGCACGCCGTGCAGCTCCAGGTAGTCCCGGGCGGCGGCGGGCCAGGGGCTGCTCAGTAGGAAGACGGGCAGCAGAACAGCGCTTACAGCAGCCAAAGAGAGGAGAGTCTGCAGTTGAGAGCCTTTTTTTCTTCCCTTGCTCATGAATCGTCATCCTTCCTGTCCGTATGTCTGATAACACCCACAAAAATGACCGTGGAGACCCCTGCTCCCACCGCCGCCTCGGTAATTGCCACATCGGGAGCATGAAGAAGATAAAAGAGCAGGGCTGAAAGCAGGCTGATTGCCGAGAGGGCAATTATTCCGTGGAGGAGATCCCTGCTGACAAGGGTGTATACCCCCAGACCGAGAATCAGTGAAAGCAGAATAATGGTCATGTTTCCCCTCCCTTCCGATCAGGTGCATCGCTGCGTTTTGACTTGGATTTGAGCGGTTTCCAGTGCTGGATGCCGGAGTTCCAGGTGAAGCGGGCTGCAATATGTGAACCCGTAGGCGCAGATATCAGGAAGAAAAGCGCTATAATTACGATTCTGGCCGCGACTGCTGTATTGGGAGCGAGCAGAAGGGCGCCGATGAAGATGGAGAAGACCGCCGTTGTGCCGCAGAGGGAGCCTGCCTGCAGTCTGGAATAGGGGTCCGGAAAACGGAAGAGTCCGATCAGTCCAGCGGTGCCGAAAATGACGGCCGATGAAAAAGCGATCAAAGCAAGTATTTCCCGCAGCATCCAGATCATCATGAATCCTCCTCTTCAGAAATTCGGTCCTTGAG
>JAIPFQ010000133.1:0-6189 GCA_021736605.1 Spirochaetales bacterium
AGCTCATGATCCGATAAATCGGAAACCAGGACTTTACCAGATGCGCAGGCATAAATGGGAAACATGTAGGTCACATCCGGATTGAGTATCACATGATGGGGACTTTTTACTTCATCTATTGCCACAACGGAGTCAGTAGTAAGTACGTTCAAATAGATATTTTCCTCAGCAATTTTTTCAAGATCGTTCATAATAGGCTTTGCCACATCCCGAAGGCTTTTGTTGAGGGGTACGGAACTGCCGAGCTGAAAGAGTTTAAAGGTCAGTCCGTAGCCTTCCGGCTGCTTGTGTACATACCCGATTGAGATAAATGTTGCCAGCAGTCTATGGACATTCGCCCGAGTCAGGTGCAGTCCTTTTACTATTTGAGACGGCTGTACCGGCTGATGCTTACCGATAAATTCAAGTATGGAAAAAGCTTTAATCACAGTTGTAGACAAGGAGTAACTCGGAGTATCATTATTTGAACTTTTGTTTACATATTGTGACATGTTTCTATGGTAAAGGGGGTTTTTTTATTTGTCAAGAAATTTTCTTGTAAAATTTTTTTTTACTTACAGCTTGTGTAATTTTTATTACATCAAAGCAGCGAAGAGGAGGAATACAATGGGGCATAATCTATGTGAGATTAGCGTCAGCTGGATGATAAACACAAAGGCGGGCAGGAGACATCAGAAACCAATGCATCTTACATCCAGTCGTCGTCTTCTTCGTCGTCAAAATCCGGGTACTGCTCAGGGGATGCTCCGACGCTTTTCACAATTCTCAGTATACTTTTTGAACTCGTAGAATATTCAACATCCTGAATTCGTATCCGATGCAGCCAGTTATCTCCAAAATCAAAGAGATAATGGAAAATGAAGCCTTTACTCAAATGAATATCTGCAAGTTGGGTACTCTCAGCTGAAAAAAGCTCATCCTTTCCCCATATAACGCTTTCAACGTTTCTCGGATGTGTAATTTCTGGGTATTTTCCATATATCCTAGCTGAAGGCTTAAGTTCTTTCCCTGTCAGGTAAAAAGAAAAAAGGTGCTCTTCTTCCCGATCAAACGCCACAAATAATAACTTGTGCAGATCATAGAAACTCAAGTCATCACTTATTTCAATTATTCTATAAAGCCTAGGGATCCCCATAATGGAGACTCTCATTTGGTATATGTTCATATGCCCTCTTCTTTTTCTTTGATGCAGATTACTCAGACTTAACGTCATCCTTCAGGTAATCTGGAGAATTTTAAAACCTTAATTGCAAGCTGTCCACAGCCATTTAAATTTTTTTATTACCTGTAAGCTTATAACACCATATGAGATATCTTTGAGTCTTGTCAACTCTTTTCTGCATGTCAGGATTATATAATGCTGTTCAGCCGCCGTACATCCCACACTCTTATTCATAGACAAAGAACTTCACTGCATATCGCTGCAGCACACTGCACAGCAGCACAGCATCTCTCCTCACTATGTGTGCAGAACTTACACCTCGTAGGTTGAGGATGACACTTTGCCGCCGCTGCCCGTCCAGTCGGTATGGAAAAACTCTCCCCGAGGTCGATCAATGCGCTCGTAGGTGTGGGCACCGAAGTAGTCGCGCTGCGCCTGAATCAGGTTGGCCGGGAGGCGCGGACTGCGGTAGCCGTCATAAAAACTCAAGGCGGTGGCGAAAGCCGGAACAGGAATCCCCTGCATGAGTGCCCAAGCGCTTACGCGACGCCATCCATCTTGTGCTTCCTTCAGAAGCTTTGCAAAATAGGGTGCTTGGAGGAGATTCTCCAAGTCGGGCTTGGCATCGTAGGCCTCCTTGATTCGCTCCAGGAAGGCGCTGCGGATGATGCAGCCCTCACGCCACATCATGGCGATACCGCCGTAGTTGAGGTCCCATCCGTACTCTTCCGCAGCACGCCGCATCTGCATGTAGCCCTGGGCGTAGGAGATAATTTTGCTGGCCAGCAGGGCCTTTCGGATATCCTCTAGAAAGGCTATCACATCTCCGTTGTAAATCTCAGTCTCCGGGCCGTGCAGAATTTTAGAGGCCCGTACCCGTTCATCCTTCAGGCTTGAAAGAGTCCGAGCGTACACCGCTTCAGCTATCAGCGTTACCGGAACGCCAAGCTCCATGGAGTTGATACCGGTCCACTTTCCCGTCCCCTTCTGCCCTGCAGCGTCAAGAATCACATCAATCAGAGGTAAACCCTCTTCATCGGTATATTTGAGAATCTCACTGGTTATTTCGATGAGGTAGCTGTCCAGTTCCGTATTATTCCACTCTCGGAAGATATCACCCATCTCATGGTTGGTCATGTTCAGGCCCTTCTTCATCAGGGTGTAGGCTTCGCTGATCAGCTGCATATCGCCGTATTCAATGCCGTTGTGGACCATCTTTACAAAGTGTCCGGCTCCATTCTGTCCTACCCAGTCGCAGCAGGGTTCCCCGGAGTCTGTTTTGGCAGCAATATCCTGTAAGATGGGTTTAACCGAAGGCCAAGCCCCCTCGTTTCCTCCTGGCATGATTGAAGGGCCGCGTCGTGCGCCCTCCTCTCCCCCGGAGATTCCGGTCCCTACGTAGAGGATATCCTTTTCTCCCAGCTCTCGAGTTCGCCGGTTTGTATCGGGGTAATGGGAGTTTCCTCCATCAATGATGATATCGCCTTTATCCAGCAGCGGCAGCAGGGAGTCAATGAAGATATCCACCACCTTCCCGGCTTTTACCATGAGCATAATTTTACGGGGCTGCTCAAGACTCTGCACAAATTCTTCCAGACTGTAGGTCCCGATTATCGTATCACGCCCCGAAGCAGGCCCCTGAAGGAAATCATCCGTTTTACGGCGTGTTCTGTTGTAGACTGCGACGGCATAGCCGTGGTCGTTCATATTCAGCACTAAATTCTGGCCCATTACCGCCAGTCCAATCAATCCAATGTCCGCACGCTTATCCATCATCAGCCTCCTGAAAAAAATCCTCAAAATCTTGCCTTACAAATAGTCCAAACACTTATGTTCCATCAGTAATCCAGAATATACCGGATGAACTGGATTCACCAAGGATCATGCCGCTGCCTGATCAATCATCATCCTTTAATCCTAATATACGTATATTCATATATAAAAGCAAAATTTGAGGAAGCTTTTTCTCGTCACAAAGAGAAGAAGCTTCAGATCAACCCCGGCTGTCCCCTGCTGACCCCGGCTGACATATCACAAGGACAGCATAAAGGCGTCATGAGAACATAACAAAGATCTTAAAAAGACACGATAAAGGCATCAGGGAACAGATCAATGAACGCATTTTTTACTTCATCAGTAAACGCATTTTTTTGCTTCATCAGCAAAGGCTTTGATTAGCTCCGGGTCAGCATCAAAAAAGTGATCAGAGGGTGCAATAACGTAGCCGCCGCCTTCACCAGCAGCCTCGAAACACTCCCGAACCTTTCGCCTCGCGGCTTCAGGAGAGCATCCGCTGAAATAATGGGCTTGATCAAAGCCTCCTATCATACAGACCTTATCACCGATCCGTTTTTTTGCCTCAGCTAAATTCACATCAGCTCCCATTTCAACTGGAGTGAATGTCTCCATGGCAGCTGGTCTCATGGCAGCAATATTTTCCAGGATCGGCATCATTCCGCCGCAGGTGTGATAGGAAATTCGTACTCCTGCTTCATCCTGGGCTGCACGAATAATAGGTTCATCATAGGGGGCGACAAAGGTATCAAAAATACTGGGGTTGATTACTGTTGTGGAAGCATCTCCTCCGCCTAATTCAGTAATATCATACTTAGCACCCTTCATGGAGCGCGCATAGTGCAGTTTTCTGTCCTGCAGAATGCTCAGAGCTTCATGAACCCACTGCGGATCATCAAAAGTATCCATGATCGCCTTTTCTGTACCTCGAAGGCAGCAGAAATCCTGCCAGCATCCAGGCTGTCCGTAGATATCATTGGGAATGATAAAACCTCTCATTATTCCCCATTCCCCCAAGTCCTCAACCTGACGATTTACAGATTCAACATTACAGATGGGTTTGGTCTGATATTCTGCAAAAATTTCGATATCCGACTTGTTTTTCAAGGGATATTCAGCCACCCATTCAGTGTAGCCGTTACCTTGTATTACTGCAGACATAGAGCCTTTCGGTGTTACTATGGTATCTCGTCTTGTTTCATATCTTTCATCTTCTATTGTTTCCGTATCAATACGCCACTGATCAGAAAAAATTCTGTGAATCTGCAGGAAATCAGCGTCGGTACTTCCCGGAGCAAAATATTCGCCTCTGGATTCATCGGGCTTCACCGGTATGTCCCAATGGATTGGGTCCAGTCCTGTCTGATCAAAAAATTCATGTATGGATATACCATTCATATATTTATTGAGAAAATACGGCATCACGTGATGGGTAGTCGCCGGTAATCGATCGGTTTTCTTATGCTCAAATGCTGAAATAAGTCTTTGTTTCGAAGTCATAGATTTATATCCTCTTTTTTTGCGCTCTAAAAAAGTTCACATACGCTAAATGGTACTCACCCTCTTTATGGTTCCCAACCTGTAAACTAAGATCATCTACAGAAAATACACACACTTAATGGAACATACCATTCAGTAACAAAACTTCTCATTCATACTGTATGCAAGCAGCTAGCTAAAACATCTTCCTGCGTAGCATCTCCACTCTGAAATTCATTTGTAATCCGCCCAGCAGCCATAACATATATTCTGTCACACATTCCCATAATCTCCGGCATTTCAGATGACATCATAACTATTGCCAGCCCCTGATGTGCAAGTTCATTCATGATTGAATAAATTTCCGCCTTTGCCCCTACATCAATACCTCGGGTGGGCTCATCAATAATAAGCAGTTTAAGATTATTTTTAAGCAGCCAACGGGCAACGATAACCTTCTGCTGATTTCCTCCGCTAAGTTTATTAATCAGCTGTTTCAAGGAAGGCGTTCTGATAGATAATTTATCTACCATATTCTTTACTTGGTTTAGTTCTTTTCCCCCATCAATTCTTCCTTTACTACTGAGCTCATCAATGGAAGCTATGGTTATATTTTCCTTAACAGATAAATCTGAAAAAATCCCATCTTTTTTCCGGTTTTCTGGAATCAAACCTATTCCATATTTTTTTGCTTTTACCGGGGAATTAGAAGGCAGATTTTTACCTTCAATTATTATCTCACCTGATAATCTTTCATCAGCTCCAAGCAAAGCATAAGCAAGTTCTGTACGGCCTGCACCCATCAAACCTGCAAAGCCGACAATTTCACCCTCCCGAACATAAAATGATATGTCCTTTACATCATGAGTGGTCAAATTTTTGACTTCACAAACAGTTGAACCAATTTCAGCCTTTGTTTTTGGAGTAAGATCATTTAATTCCCTTCCGACCATCATAGTTATTAATTTTTTTTCATTCAAATTTTCAGTTTTCTGGGTGCTTATATAACTGCCATCCCGCAGTACAGTAACTTTATCAGATATTCTGAATATTTCATCCAACTTGTGAGAAACGTAGATAATACCGGCTCCCTGTTCCTTCAATTTTTCAATCAAAGTGAAGAGTTTATCTATTTCTTCGGAACAAAGTGCAGAAGTCGGTTCATCCATTATAAGTATTTTAGCATTCAGGCTTAAGGCTTTCGCAATTTCCACAAGCTGCTGCTGCGCTATAGACAGCATTCGGATTTTCGTCTTTGGGCTAAGTTTAAGCCCTACTTGCAAAAGATATTCTCTTGTTTTACTATATAATTCATTCCACTTTACACCTCCCCATGAATTATGGGGCAATCGCCCAAAGAAAATGTTTTCTGCTATGGAAAGATCCTGTACTAGATTCAACTCCTGATATATTACCCCTACACCTTGTTTCATAGCATCGATGGGGCTATATATCGAAGCTTTTTCGCCATTCAAATAGTAAACACCCTCATAGTCATACACTCCGGCAATTATTTTAATCAGTGTAGATTTCCCAGCACCATTCTCACCTAACAAAGCATGTACTTCACCAGCTTTAAGTTCAAACTCAACACCCTTGAGGGCATGAACACCCGGGAATTTCTTATGAATCTTTTCTAAACGGAGTAATGTATTACCATTATTTAATGTAGTATTTTGAACTTTCGTATTTTCTGTCATTTCATACTCCTGCTTTACCTATTCTGTGGATCTTACCAGGATCTGCTGCAGTTT
>JAIPFQ010000005.1:0-35285 GCA_021736605.1 Spirochaetales bacterium
TGCCACGGTATATGAGAAAGCTAACCTAGTTTAGTGTCTTTGAATAGTATAGCACTTGTCATGATCCCATGCAAGATATAGTATAATTGTATGGCAAAAAAACCGATAACCATGAGAGAGCTGGCTGAAATTCTCGGCATCTCCCGGACCAGCGTATCCCTGGTGCTGCAGGGCAAAGGCGACGCCTACCGCATCAGCAAAGAGACCCAGAAAAGGATCCTTGAAAAAGCCGATGAGCTGGATTTCAGACCGAACTACTTTGCATCCGCCCTGAACAAAGGGCGAACCGGAGTTATCGGGGTTATTTTTCCGGATGTCTTTGAGAACTTTATGGGTCGTGTGGTCCGCGGCATTGAATCGGTCATTTACGATCGGGGCTATACCATGATGCTCAGCACCAGCCGATTTGACAATGCACTGGAGAAACACATAGTGGATCAGCTGCTCTACCGCGGAGTTGACGGATTCCTTACAGTCTTTTCCGCACCCTTCAGCCATCAGCAGTTCAACTATGATCATCTCAGGAGGATACAGAACAAAGGAATTCCCTTGGTTTTCATCGACCGGTATCTTGAAGGTTTTGATGTCCCGATGGTTATTGCTGATGACTACGCAAAGGCAAAGGAGGGCACCGCGCGTCTCATCGAAGACGGCATCCGCCGGCTCGTATGCATCAGCCTGGACTTATCTGTCTCCACCATACAAGCCCGTATTTCGGGATATAAGGATGCGATTCGGCAGGCGGGATTCTCTCCTGAGGTGATACGCCTGCACTCCTGTGATCCGCAGTCCGATGACCTGAGTTCTCAGATGGATTCAATTTTAGATGAGATGCAGGAGCGGGGAGAGCTGGATCGTCTGGCCTTTTTTACAAGCACCAGCGGCATTGCGGACAAGGCGGCTTGGATCATCAGGAGAAGGGGACTCTTACCGGGAAAGGATATTGGCCTTATACGTTTCGGCAGTACTTCGGAGTGGCTGGATACGGGCATCATCGATATCCCCCAACCCCATGAGGAGATGGGCAGAAAAGCCGCTGAAATGGTGCTGGAGATGATTGAGCAGCACCGAGTGCCGGAAAATGTTATTCTGCCATGAAATCGGCTGCCCTCAGGCATCAGACAGCTCCAGCGGAATCAGCGGAATCAGCGGAATCAAATCAGTCGAAGCGGCGGAATCAGCGGAATCAGCGGAATCAAATCAGTCGAATTATTCCGCCCGTCGACCGGATCAGCCGAATTCTCTGATCGCTTCAACCATGGCTGTAAAATGCTCCGGGGGCACATATTCAGCAATCTGATTTCCCGATCCAAGCGCTATTCCATCGGTAAGCCGAGCGTTACCTGCCGAACCAGCTGAATTACTTGAACTTTTTGAACTGTCTGAAGAAGATGACGCAGAATTACTGACTCCAGCGGGTTTTTTCTCCAGATGCTTCAGGGAATCAATAACTTCCTTTACATACAATTTTATTCCCTGCTCATCCTCAGTGCAGAGGATATTCATGTCGATGCCGCCGAAAAGGCCGATCCTGTTTCCGTATTTCTCTACCCAAGTTGAAAACGGTGCGATAGCATCTTCATTAGAGTGCTTGGCGTCAATTCGGGTGGTCTCTATGATACTGTCCATAACCTGGAAAATAGAGCCGCAGGAGTGCAGCAGAAAGGGTTTGCTGAAGCTGTGAACCAGTTCCACCACCTTCTTATACTGCGGAATAATATGTTCTTCAACGGTTGAGGGCTTCATCAGCAGTGAAGTTTTGAAACCAAGGTCATCCCCGAAGCGGCAGACGGCGAATAAATCAGCGTAGTTCTTCATGAAACGCTCCCAAATAGCTGACATGCTATCCCCAATCTTATCCCAGAGCAGCGAAAAGGCATCAGGATCATCCATTTCCAGGAAAGCCAGATCCGTCATGGGAACAAAGTCCTGGATAGTCTCAAAAACGCCGTTCCCGACACCGCCTATGGCTTTCATTCCGGGAGGCATGGCCTCAGCTAAAGCTTCGAAGGAGGGGGTGAAGCGCTCAAAATACCGATCCGGCAGGGCTTCCCAGGGATATTTTACAACATCATCATAATTGGTGATGATGGAATCTGCCCTTCCCATGAGGCCCTGGCCCCCTTGAACCAGCTCGGTGATGCAGCCTTCAAAAGGAAAAACATCATATCCGATATCCGCCAGATACGTAGAAGCTGTTCGGAAGCCTTCGATTTTATCTCTTCGACTGCTCTCATTAGCCGTCAGGCCTGTTATGTCTTTTCCTGTAAGTACATCAAGTACATTTACGCTGACATTATGCTCGTAGAGCGGATATGCTGCATTCCCCTTCCGCAGTGCCGCATTGATGATACGCCTATAATCCGGGCTGTGCTTTTTCATGATGTTCTCCCTTTTGTTCCTTCTGGATCTCTTTAGATTATACGTGGCAGAAAGCTTTGTGATGGGTTTCTATGAAAGCCTCTACGGTCGTTTTGGCCTTTCTGGATGAGTGCAGTTTCTGTATCACAAATTTTTTTGCCAGCTAAAAAAAAATAATAATCTTCACTTCGATAAGCTTTACTCAATGAATAATTGTATTTTAGTATTGTATATGATAACTTCATAGAATATTATGGATAAAAAATAGTATAATCGTATTACTGAGCTTTAAGTCGTCCGATTTGTGTAATTCGTCTCATTTTTGACAAAAAGACTGAAGGCCGAGTCCGCAGGAGCTGGGTGATACATGCGGAGGAATGCAGCACGTATGCATATGAAATTTGAGGAAACAGGCTTATCCAAGACCTATCCCGGGAAGATTTTTCGTAAGGATGAAAGCAAGGGAGAGGCGGTGCGGCTTCACTATCATTCATCCTTGGAAATAAACGCTCTCCATGGAGTGAGCGGAACCGTCCGCATCGGCGAATACAGTTTCGACCTGAAAAACAAGGCGAGCATCGTCATACCGCCGGGGGTGCTGCACTCCTATCATATTGATCCAAGTCCGGGAGGCTCTGTTGATGTGTATCAGATTTCTCTGCCGCATATGAAGCATATCCTGAATGACTCTGTTCTATCGGCGTTTCTCCCGCGTATTCGATGCAGTTCGCAGGCTATACCGGAAATCGAGCGACTTTTTCCGGAGGATGGACATAAAATTGATCTTCTGAGGACGGGGCGGCTTCTTTTTACTCTGCTGGACACCATAACAAAAGAGGGGAGCGCTGACCAGATCCCCTACAGCAAGGTGTACGGAAAGGTCTACGGCAATCAAGTTTTGAAGCGGGTTATTGATCATGTGGAGAAGCATTACCCTGAAAAGATTTCGCTGGAGGAGACTGCCTCACTGGCGGGGTACTCCCGGTCCTCCTTTGCTTCGATGTTCTTGGCCCGGACGGGATCAACATTTCACCGTTTTCTTCAGCAGGTACGCCTGGATTACAGCTGCATACACCTCTGCGCCGGGGAAAGCGTGACCGCCGCCGCCCATCTGTGCGGATTCAGTGATGCATCGCACTACATACGGGTTTTTAAAGCTCAGTACGGGAAGACGCCGCTGCAGTATCAGAAGCAGATGACAACATGAAGCGCTGATGACTTCAGGAAGGCACTTACCTCCATACTGATGAATCTGCTGATGTATGTGCTGTAGGCTGTTTCTTTCGGCTGTGCTGCTGATTACTCCTCGGCGAAGGAGGCCAGATACTCCCAGCGTTCAATTTTTTCATCCAGAAGCTGCTGGATCTCTGCGTAGCGCGCAGTTCTCTGCGGCAGAGATTCGGGGTCAGCTGAAGGATCGCTGAAGGACTGCTCCACCTGCTCCATTTCTGCTTCCAAGGCTTCAATTTCTGTCATAATAGCCGCATATTCCCGCTGCTCCTTGAAGGTGAGCTTGGTTTTTTCCCGTCTCTTTCTCTCCGCGCTCTTTTCAGAACTCCTGTCCGTGCTCCTGCCGGCGGATGAAGCGGTGCCGGGTGATCCGCCGCTGCCTTCGCTGCTGCGGCTTGATGCTCCTTTCCCGCCGCCGCGGCGCTTATCGGCGGATGTCCCGTCCGTCGGTCCGGAGCTGTCTTTTTTGGAAGAGGCAGGGAAGGCCTGGCGATATTCACTGTAGTTACCCGTAAAACCCCTTATCAGTCCCCGTTCATCGGGCACGGAAGCATCACCAAAAACAAACAGATAATCCGTCGTCCTGTCCAGAAAAGCTCTGTCATGGGAGACAATAAGTACACAGCCGGTGAAATTGAGGATATAATCTTCCAGACGGCGAAGAGTATCCAGATCCAGATCGTTGGTGGGCTCATCGAGGAGAAGAAAATTGGGGCTGCGGATTAAGATGCTGATCAGGTGGAGCCGCCGCTTCTCTCCCCCGGAAAGCCGTTTCAGCGGAAGACGATGCATGGACGCCGGAAAGGAGAATAATTCAAGAAACTGAGCGGCCGACAGATCACTTTCAGATTTTGCCTGTCCATTTGCGCCGCCGAGTTTTACCCGCTCTGCGAAATCCTCTATATACTCCAGGACCGTTTTTTCATCATCCTTCTGCAGCGGCCTGCTGAGCTGGTCGAAATAGCCGAATACGGTGTTCACTCCCAAGTCTATGCTGCCCGCGTCCGGTTTAACGGTGCCGGTGATCATATCAAGGAATGTTGTTTTTCCTGATCCGTTGGGGCCGATGATGCCGATGCGCTCGCCTCTTTTAAAGGTATACGAGAAGGGGCGGACGACGGGGACAGCATTGTAGGATTTGCTGATTTCATGCAGCTCCAGGACTTTTTTCCCGAGTCTTCTATGGGAAGAAGTGAAATCGCGGCTATCTTCCGCAGCGTCAGTTTTCTGCTCCATGAGATCCTGCAGACGCATTTTGCGGCCTTTGTCCTTGCTGGTTCTGGCTTTGGGTCCCTGCTTGAGCCACTCGAGCTCCCGGCGGAGGACCGTCTCAATCCGCTCCTGCTGCTTCTGCATCTCAGCTATCCGCCGTTCCCGCTGTTCCAGAAAGCTGCTGTAATTGCCGACATAGGAGTAGATATTCTGCTTATCCAATTCAAATATATGCGTGCAGACCGCATCAAGAATGTAGCGGTCGTGGCTTACCATGATCAGCCCCATAGAGTTCACAGAGCCTGATGTGCTGCCGGCTCCCTTTGCCCCTGGGCGGGAAAGATAGCGCTCAAGCCATTCGATGGTCTCAATATCAAGGTGGTTTGTCGGCTCATCCAGAATCAGCAGGTTCGGTTCTGAGGCAAGCGCCCGCGCCAAGGCTGCCTTTTTACGCATTCCGCCGGAGAGCTGATCCATCGGCTGCTCAGGATCATTCAGTTTCAGCTCTGAGAGAAAGGAGAGGTAATTATGTTCCAGCTCCCATCCGCCCTCCTGCTCCATCTGCTCACTTAAAAGCTCGAGCTCCTTTTTGCTGATTTCACTGTGCTTCTTATTATGTGCAGATTCATCCTTAAAACTTTCCAGGCATCTCCTGTACTTGTTCAGCAGCTGAACTTTCGGGCTCGGATCCTCATAGAGATAGCTGCGGATACTTGTTCCGGGGCTGAAAGAGGGGACCTGCTCCAGCATGCTTAATCTGAGGGAACGGTTTTTGGAGATGCTTCCGCTGTCGGCTTCCATCTCCCCGGTGATGAGGCGCAGAAATGTCGATTTTCCCGTGCCGTTTGCCCCTAGAAAGCCGATTCTCGCGCCTTCATCTATACCGATGGTGACACCCTCAAACAGGGGTTCATCCTTTACGGTTTTTGATAGATTTTCAATTGATATGAGATTCATAGCGGAATAGTATCATGTTGTCGCTATGCTGGGAAAGGGGATCTTCTGCTGCCTTCAAGGAGAACCGGACGCTTTTATTATTAATGGTTTCCTGTAAAGTTAAATTGACTGCTTTTATTATAAATGAGAATCTTTATTGTGTTATAGATAAGAGGGTGCTATACTATTTATTGGAGGTTTTGTTAAAAATATATTAATTTTTTCTGTTCCAAAGGACACGTATCTGCTTAACGAGTGCCTGAATGGAGCAGGTGATCTTACTTGTGCAGCTGCACACGAGCATTTTTGTATTTCCTAGACATATAAAGGAGGATAGGAATGAAGAAAATTTTGTTAGCGGCAATTATCTTAGCTGTTTTCTCAGGTATGATATTTGCAACAGGTGTTCAGGAAGAAGCTGAAAATAAGGTGCTGAGACTGATTACGTGGTCCGGATATGCGCCTCAGGAGCTTCTGGATGAATTCTATGAAGAGACAGGAATTGAGGTAGAAGTTACCTTAAGCAACAACGAAGAGATGATCTCAAAACTTCGTGCAACCAGGGGAGGCGAATTTGACCTTGCACAGCCTTCTCAGGACAGAATTTCTTCTGTAGTAGAGCAGTATGGAATTTATCAGCCCATTGATTATTCAAAAATCAATGAAGAGCAGATTGATCCCTCCCTTCTGAAAGCTGTTAAAAAGAACACATTAGTTGACGGCGAATCCTATGCCGTTCCCCATGTATACGGAACTTCCGGATTGATAGTGAATAAAGCGAAAGCGCCGGATGCTGCGGACTATACCGATTTGCTGAATCCGAAATATGAAGGCAGAGTATCCTACCGGCTGAAAAGGCCGACCCTCATCGCTATGGGATATGCCCATGGATATGACCCCTTTGAACTTTATGATGATCCCGAAGCGTATCAGGAGTTTCTGAACGAAATGGAAGAAATTCTCATTGAGGGAAAACCCCTGGTAAAAACCTACTGGGAAAACGGTGACCAACTGCTGCAGCTGCTCAGATCTGAAGAAGTCTGGGTTGCTATGGGTTGGGAACAAGGCGGTTGGCAGCTCTATGAAGATAATCCGAATATTGACTACGTCGCTCCGGACAGCGGTCCTCTCGCCTGGGTAGATACCTTTACCATCCCCTCACGTTCAGAAAACGTGGAAGGCGCCTATAAATTCATCAACTTCATGCTGCGTCCCGAAAATGCTGCTTATGTAACAAATGAAGGCAAATACGGAACAGCGGCAAAAGATCTTGCCAAGTATCTTGAACCTGATGTTGCTGCCAATTTTGAACGGGGACTCCCACCTGAAGCATTGGCGAGAACAAATTGGTATCCTACCGTACCTCCTGGACTGGAAGAAATGGAAGGCAGGACGCTGGATAAAATTAAAGCTTCCCGGTAGCTGCCAGGTAAAGCTGGGAAACAGTTACATTTTATGAATCTATTATGAATCTATGGACCGGCAAACTCTGCCGGTCCAATCTAAATTATTTACAATAACAGGTACAACTCTATGCGTATAGCTTTGTCCGTATCAGGACTCACAAAGAAATTCGGCGATTTTACAGCGGTCAACGACGTATCCTTTGAGGTGGAGGATGGAAAATTCTTCTCCATACTCGGCCCCTCCGGATGCGGGAAAACTACGCTGCTGCGTATGATTGCCGGCTTTTACGAACCCACTAAGGGTTCACTGGAAATACAGGGAAAAGACATGTCCCGGATAGAGGCCAATAAACGGCCGGTTAATCTTGTGTTTCAGCATCTAGCCCTTTTCCCAATGATGAATGTTTTTGACAATATCGCCTTCGGTCTTCGGCGGCAAGGTGAGAAGAAGAGCCAAATCGCTGAGAAGGTGAACAGCATGCTGGATCGAGTCGGACTTCCCGGCTCAGGGGACAAGAAAATTGATCAGCTCTCCGGAGGACAGAAACAGCGAATAGCCATAGCGCGCTGTCTGGTTCTTGATCCTACTGTCCTTCTGCTGGATGAACCCCTTGGTGCCTTGGATGCAAAACTGCGTGAACATATGAAGGTTGAGCTGAAGAAACTGCAGACGAAAGTGGGAACCACTTTTGTGTATATCACCCATGATCAGTCTGAGGCCATGGTCATGAGCGATAATGTGGCGGTGATGAATTCAGGAAAATTCGAACAGATAGGGAAGCCTCAGGAACTCTATCATAATCCCGCCTCCTCCTTTGTTGCCCAGTTTGTGGGGAATAATAATAAACTTTCAGTAAGTTTGAGGAAAGATGAGCATGGTGTTTTTTATGCGAAATACATAAATGGAGATGAATTCAAAGTTTCCGGCATCTATGATTCGGATACCGAAAAATATGACTTATTCATCAGACCGGAAGCCATCGTCATTAATCCCGACTCAGCAGTCAAAGGCTTCAATGTAATGGATGTACAGGTAAAATCTATCCTGTTTGACGGTGCCAACAGTCGACTTTTAGTTACCCCCCGAGGAACTGATGATGAACTTGTAGTTGCCCTGCCCCAGACAAAGCTTTTTGACCATATCAGCAGAGGTGATGCGGTAAAAATAGGCTGGGATCCGGAAAAGGCAGTCTGCTTTAAAGAAGCAAAGTGGAATATTTATGACGACGAATAAAAAACGAACAATACGATGGAGCTTTTTTATCTTCTTTGTGCCGGTATTTCTCTGGCTTTTTCTCCTTATTATCCTTCCTCAGCTGGAAATGCTGCGGCTCTCCTTTGTAGGAACCGATTTTTACGGGGAATCCGGACTTACTCTGGATAACTATCTGGCCTTTTTCAGCGAGCCCATCTACTGGCTCACCTTTGTGAGAACGGCTCTGTTTTCTATACTGGTAACATTTATTGTTATGGTAATAGCTCTTCCTGTATCCTTTTTTATTACAAAGGTTGCAAAACTCCAGGTAACTGGCTTCCTCATGGTTCTGCTTCTGGTGCCCTTCTGGGTAAGTGAGCTTATCAGGGTCTACGGATGGACGATCCTTCTGCGGGAGAGCGGGGTACTGAACTACTTTTTTATACAAATGGGTCTCTATAAAGAACCTATAGAGATGCTCTACAGGGATGCCACCATGATAATGGGACTGGTGTATACCACGAATTTGTTTATGGTAGTGCCCATTATCGGAGTCATGGAGAGTATGGATGATTCGATGATCGAAGCTGCGTACGATTTAGGGGCGAGTAAGCTGACTATTTGGAGAACCATCATTATTCCCTACGCTATGCCGGGCATGATATCAGGAGGTATTATCGTGTTCATGCTGGTTCTCGGCAGTTACCTGACCCCGAACCTGATGGGAGGGAAAAACTCTCTCTGGTTTACCGAGCAGATATACAACCAGATGATCATCTATTTTAACTGGAATCAGGGAGCGGCCTTCGGATTCCTGCTGCTGCTGCTCTCTTCTCTGATTATCTGGCTGTTCCTGAAAGTGACAGGGCAGGATTTGAAGAGGGTAATAAAATGATACGTTCGCTGCGAAACACAAAAAGCTATATTTCCGGATTCAGGATTTTCATATTCCTCTATTTCCTGTTTCTCTTCGCGCCCCTGATAATTACGGTGATCCTTGCTTTTAACGATTCAAATTTTCCCTCCCTGCCTTGGCAAGGTTTTACCCTGGAGTGGTTTTTCGGCAGCGGACCGGATCGCTACGGAATTTTTCATGATGAAGCGAATCTCCGCAGTATTGCTGTCTCTTTTCGTGCAGCCCTGGCTGTTGCTTTTTTATCAACAATAATGGGCACACTGGCTGCTTTCCTTTTTGAGCAGGAGGATTTTCGTTTTAAAAACCTGCTCTATTTTCTCATGATAGCACCGCTGGTAATTCCCGGAGTTATTCTGGGCATATCGATTCTGCTGTTTGCAAATTCTGTCGGCCTTTTTCTTGAACGCATATTTGATGTCTATATCAGTATTCTCAGTCCGGGGTTCTGGCTGGTGGTGCTGGGGCAGTTCTCTTTTATCAGTACTATTGTTGCCCTGGTTGTTATCGCCCGGCTCCGCAAATTTGACCGCTCCCTGGAGGAGGCTGCATACAATTTAGGCGCGAACCGGTTTGAAGTGCTGTGGTTTATCACTTTGAAGTATCTTCGTCCGTCAATTGTGGGTGGAGCGGCAATTGCTTTTCTCATGTCCTTTGAAAACTTCAATACCACAGTTTTTCTGGTGGGTTCCCAGGCAACTTTGCCGATAAATCTCTATATGCAGGTGAGGGACGGCTCTACACCGGTGATTAATGCAATCTCCTTTCTGCTTATATTGGGCGCTTCGATTGTTGCCGTAGTAAATCTGCATAGAAAGAAGAGCTGATATAAGAAAAGGAGACATCTGTGAAATTTTTGATAATTGACGGGTATTCCCGGAAGAGCAGGGACAATCTGGAAAAGGCGGGAATGTCCTTTGCCTGGCAGCTGTATGCGCGACTACTGCAGCGGTATCTGCCTGAAGCCGATTATACGGTGTTTTTCCCAAGTGATGAGGGAGCTGAATTCCCAACTCCAGAAGAGCTCAGGCCGTATGCCGGAATAATGTGGACCGGTGCGGATCTCTGTATTAATGATCGCCACGTACCTTCCATAGAAGCCCAGGTAGTATTAGCCCGACATGCGTATGAAGTCGGTATCCCCAGCTGCGGGAGCTGCTGGGGAATACAGATGGCTGCGGTTGCCGCGGGCGGTTCAGTTTCACCAAATACAAACGGTCGCGAGATGACCATAGGAAGAAACATCAGGATTACCGATGCCGGACTGAAGCACCCCATGATGCGGGGGAAGCCTCCTGTTTTTGATGGATTTGAGAGTCATTATGATATTGTGACAGAGCTGCCTGAAGGGGGAGTTGTCCTGGCTGAAAACAGCTTTACTGGAGTTCAGGCCCTGAGTGTGACGCACAAGCGCGGTACGTTCTGGGGGACGCAGTATCATCCTGAATACAATCTGCATGAAATGGCCAGACTCATGGTGGTACGGGAGGAAGTGCTGACGAAAGAGGGTTTCTTTAGAAACCATGAAGATATGCAGGCAATGGTTGACCGCATGGAAAAACTCCATGATTACCCGAAGCGTTCTGATCTTGCCTGGCAGCTGGGAATCGATGCAGCTATTATTGATCCAGCCATTCGAGAGCGCGAATTTGCTAACTGGATACAATTTCTGGTTCTGCCGTATATTACACAGACATAAGCTTAGGAGGTTTCTCAATGCATCCTGTTACTCGATTCTCATTTCCTACAACTATCATCTACGGTCCTGGAGCAATTAGGGATATAAAGACATATCTTGCTGAGCTCGCAGCAGAACGGCCTTTAATCGTAACAGACAGCGGATTCGCCGGCATACCAATCTATACCGCATTTCTTAAAATCCTGAAAGATTCTGGAATTACCTGGGCGGAGTATAACGCTGTCCAGCCAAATCCGTATGATACGGATATCCAGCAGGCGGCAGAAGTCTTCAGGAACGAGGGCTGTGACTCCATCATTGGCATCGGAGGCGGCAGCGCGATGGATGCAGCTAAGGCTGCTGCAGTCCTTGCAGGCCAGGGCGGCCGCATTGAGGAGTATGATGTGCAGAAGGGAGGAGGGGATCGGATTACCGAAGCGCTCCCTCCGATTATTGCGGTTCCGACAACCGCAGGAACGGGTTCTGAAGTAGGAAAATGCGCAGTTGTCACCTCAACAGCGGAAAAACGAAAATTCATGGTGTGTCATTCTGATATGCTTCCGAGCCGGGCTGTGCTTGATCCTGAACTTACCATAAGTTTGCCGCCGGCAATTACAGCTGCCACCGGCATGGATGCACTTACCCACAGTATTGAATCTTTGGCAAGTCCGGTTTTTCACCCTCTTTGTGATGCAATTGCGATCAAAGGGATCCAGCTTGTATCAGAAAACTTGGAAAAGGCGGTGAAAAATCCTGAAGACCTGGATGCCCGGGGGTATATGATGATTTCGGCTTCCATGGGGGCAATTGCGTTTCAGAAAGATCTTGGGGCCTGCCATTCACTCTCCCATGCCCTTTCAGCTGTCTGCTCAATACCCCATGGGCTGGCAAATGCGGTCTGCCTGGTGCCGGTGATGCGCTTCAACCTTGATGCCGCTGCTGAAGTATATGCCCAGACGGCAGCCGCCCTCGGTGAAAATGTCTATGGTATGAGTGATTCCCAGGCCGCCGAACTTGCTGTAGAACGGATAATCCAGCTGAATACGGCTATCGGTATTCCCTCTTCCCTGCGGGAACTGCAGGTTCGGGAGGATAAGTTCAGTCAAATTGCTGCGACAGCCTACAAAGACATTTGTCACCAGACAAATCCTAAACCCTGCACTGAAGATGATTTCCTGTACTTACTGAAAAAAGCATGGGAGGGCTATACAGAATGATGAAAGGAATATGCGGGAAACTGCTCCATATAGATTTGACAAGAGGAACTACCGAAGCACGTGAATACCCGGAAACTTTTTATAGAAAATATCTGGGGGGAGGCGCTTTCGGAACGTATTTTCTACTGAATGGGACGGATGGAAACACTGATCCGCTTTCACCGGAAAATAGTATTACCATAGCTCCTGGCATAACAACGGGGCCAGCCGTTTCAGGAGTCAGCAGGTGCAGTGTTACCGCATTATCTCCTGAAACGAATGCTGTCGGAGATACTCAGGCTGGAGGCAGCCTCGGCCCCTTTCTGAAAAGATCCGGCTTTGACGGGGTTGTTATAACTGGTAGAGCAGCAGAGCCTTGCCATATATATATTCATGAAGGGGAGGCTGAAATTGTACCCTCCTCTGAGCTGGTCGGTTCAAGTATTCTGGAGGCTCATGATGCCCTTACGCTGCGGTATACCAAAAAGGTCAGCATTCTGCAGTGCGGCCCCGGCGGCGAACGGCTGGTCCGCTTTGCCGCTTTAGCTAGTGACTTGAATAACTGGTGCGGACGAACTGGAATGGGGGCTGTATTCGGCAGCAAGAATCTGAGAGCAGTAGTTGTTTCCGGCAAAGGAGCAGTAGATCCAGCTTATCCGGATATGCTGAAAGCGCTTGCCCGTAAAGGGGTTCAGCGGGTAAAAGAGGGGAAAGCGGATCCCCTGAGGCTGCACGGCACCCCAGGTATTCTGGAACCCAATGCCCTGAAGGGCAATCTTTCCACCCATAACTACACTAGTGGGTTTCATCCTGATTACCGTAAGCTCATTGAACCCGTTTATGAAGCTGAGGAGGGTGCCAGGAAGGCTACCTGTTACGGCTGTGCAGTGGGCTGCAGGAAAACTGTAAACTTTCAGGAGCCCTATGAAGTCAGCGACCGCTTGGGGGGACCTGAGTTTGAAACCCTCGGGCTGCTGGGAGCTAACCTTGAAATTAGTGATGGCGCTGCAGTAGCCAAGGCAAATGAGCTCTGCAACAATTACGGTATAGATACCCTCACAATGGGCAGTCTGGCCTCATATCTTTTTGAACTGATGGAGCGCGGGCTGATTGATCCTGAACTTCGCAAAGAACTTCCGGAGGAAGGTTTTGGTCATGCTGAATCCCTGCTTGCAATCATAGAGATGACCATAGAGAGAAGGGGCATCGGGGATATCCTTGCAGAGGGGATAGAGAGAACCGTGGCCTATTTGGGTGAAGAAACATCAGATTATGCTGTCAGGACGAAAAATCACGGATTTGCTGTTCATATGCCCCAGGTGAAGCAGTCCATGGCTCTGATGTATGCAGTCAGTCCTATAGGTGCTGATCATATGTCCTGTGAGCATGATTGGCTTGCGGCGGATGATTCTGAAGTCGCTGCCGGACTGGGTTTGCATAATCCCGGGGAAGAGATCTCCTATGGTGCTCAAAAGGTCAGAGCTGTCATCTACTCCCAATACTACTATGCCGCCTTGGATTCTCTGGGCTTGTGTATGTTCTGCTGGGGACCCGGAAGCCTTTTTAGTTATGAAGAGCTCCTTCAGCTGATACAGGGTATGACCGGGTGGGATGCAACATTCTGGGAGATCATGAAAGCGGCTGAAAGACGAATTACCATGATGCGTATGCTCAACACCATGAGGGGTTTTCAGAAAAAGGATGATATACTCCCCAAAAAGATGTTTATTCCCCTCAAGGATGGTCCCAGTCAGGGGCGATCCGTGGATAAAGAGGGATTTTCATCTATGGTTGATATGTATTACGGCATGATGGGCTGGAACCCTGAAGGGGTTCCGGAAAACGGAAAATTAGCGGAGCTTGATCTTTTATGGACAGCAGAATTGGGAGGCTGACCTACGGGCAGCTGAAAGAGAAGATAGAAAACAAAACACTTGATACAGTGATTATCGCCTACATCGATCAGTATGGGCAGCTGCTGGGGAAACGTCTGGATGGAGCTTTTTTCCTTGAATCCCGGGAAACTTCAGGCTGCAATTATGTCCTTACTGCGGATATCAATATGCAGCCCCTTTCCGGGTTCACCATGGCGGGTTGGGAGCGCGGTTTTGGGGATTTCAGACTGAAACCCGATCTTGAGACGATACGGGAGCTTCCCTGGTGTTCCTCCAGCGCATTGATTCTGGCTGACCTTCTGGATGAAAACGGCATCCCTGTTCCGCAGAGTCCCCGCGCAATCCTGCAGAAGCAGTACAGCAAACTTTCAGAAAGGGGAATAAGGGCCTTTGCAGCGTCTGAGCTTGAATTTTACCTCTTTGATACGCCTTTATCTTCACTCTACCAGGCTGGTCCTAGCGCGTTGATACCTATATCGAACTATCCCGTGGATTACCATATTCTCGCAGGAAATTATCAGGAGCATATACTTGGAGATATTCGGCGTATGACGGCTGCGGCGGGAATTCCTGTTGAATCAAGTAAGGGCGAAACTGGTCTCGGACAATATGAAATAGCTCTGAAGTATGCTGAAGTCCAGGAAATGGCAGACCGACATGTAATCTATAAACACGGGGTAAAATCGATTGTACATCGGCATGGAGCATCCGCAACGTTCATGGCTAAGTACTCCCATGAAGATTCCGGATCCAGCTGCCATATCCATATGAGTTTATGGGACATCAAAACTGGAAAGAATATGTTTGCCCGGGAACATGATGTTTTCGAGCATTTCCTTGCGGGTATCCTGGAGTTAACGGAGGAGATGTTTCTTTTTTATGCCCCTACTGTTAATTCCTATAAGCGCTTCTCCCCAGGCTCTTTTGCTCCGGTGAATGTCTCATGGGATTATGACAATAGAACGGTCGGATACCGTGTTGTCGGTGAGGCTTCGTCCTTCAGGATAGAAAACAGATTCCCCGGTGCAGATGCCAACCCCTGCACAGCCTATGCGGCGATGCTGGCGGCGGGTATGTACGGCATAGAGCAGGAACTGACGATGCCCGAAAGAACGCTGGGAAGTGCATACGAAAATGAGAGCTGCAGAAGGATTCCTGAGACCCTTGATGAGGCTGCCGCTAAGCTGGACAGCTCTCAGCGGGTAAGAAAAATTCTCGGCGATGAAGTGGTGGACCATTATGTACGACACGCCCGTAAAGAGGTCGCCGCTTTCAGGAAAAAGGTCTCAGCCTGGGAAGTGATGCGCTATTTTGAACGGATTTAAACGAATCAGAATTGATCTGAAATGGGCTTATAATCAGTAATGAAACGGGTTTAAAACGAATTTATAACGGACCTAAAGCTTTTCCCATCGCTCAGAGAACATCGGCAGCAGCTCTTCCGGCTTATTTGTTATAACTCCGCTGATACCCATCTCCAGGAAACTGCGGACTACTTCCGGATCATCTTCCGTCCAAGTAATAAGGGGGATATTTTTTCCCTCCTGTTCCAAATTGATGAGGTCGCTGTTTATTTTCAGCCTGTTGGGTTTCAGAAAATCGGGTTCACAAACGTATCGCCCTGAGCCGTCGCTCAGCCACTGAGGAAATTCTTCGTAGTCAGTATAGATTAAGGCGGTAATAAGTTTTGAATCAAATGATTTGACAGCCTTGACTGCCCAGGGATTGAAGGATGAAACTACGGCTGTTTCGGTAAGATTGTGCCGCTGCACTGCTTCAGCCAAGGCTTTCTCCAATTCTCCGCACTGTTTCTTCCAGTGTTTTATCTCTATATCGATAATGACTCTGTTTCCTAGAAACTCCAGAACTTCATCCAGCAGCAGGATATGCTCTCCGGAAAATGCTTCACTGAACCATGATCCGGCATCAAGCTTCCGGATCTCCGAATAATCGGTTTCGCTGACCAGAGCATCAAGACCGGTGATACGTTTGAGATTAGAGTCGTGTATGACAAGCAGTTCTCCTGAACGGCACTGCTGCACATCGAGTTCAACTCCGGGTATCTGGTATTCAAGGATTTTCTGGAAGGCGGGGATCGTATTTTCCGGGGCGACTGCCGAACATCCTCGATGTCCGAGAAGCATAGGATAGCGGGGGAAAAGGCTCTCCAGCCGGCGGCTCATTTTCATAAAGTCCTCACTTAAGAGTGCAGTTTTCTGAAGCTTAGGAATTGTATTCTAAACCATTTTCGGGTAAAATCCAATGGATTTTAGAAAAAGACCTGCAGTGATAATCCATTTAATAACATGCTGTAATTATCTGCATTTGTAAGGACTGTATTGGTGGAACATATTCTGATTCTTTTGTATGCGCTTTTATTAGGCACTGGTTTTGCCGGCACATCTATGCTTATTATTCTCTATAATCGGCTTAAGGACAATCGCGTCCTTTATATCATAGGAATTATGGTCCTTTTATCGGGATGGCTGCTGATCCATCTCATTGCCCAATACTGGCAGTCAGTCATACTTTTCCGCGGGGTCCAGCAAGGAGCACAGCAGGACAATACTGTTTACGGAGTGCTGACAGGCATCAATCAGCTGCTGGGGCTTCTCGTCTATATTGCTGTCCTTGTCGGGCTCATGCGAATTGATAAGAAGCGGAGAAAGCAGGCGGCCGCGGCCTTTCTGCCCCTTGTCCTCTGGATCATCCTCACGGCAGCAGCCCAGGGAATTTCGTCCCTATACCGTTTTCTGTCTATTGTTCAGCCCTTCAGTATTCTGATTAGCGTCGTTCTGGTATGTGTATTTCTCCTCTATACCGGAATCAGACTCAGGGCTGTAAGTTTGGAGAAAATCGCAGGGCCGCCTCAAGATAAAAAAAATTTGCAGAATAAAAAGCAATCTCAAATGCAGAATCAAAAGCAGTCTCCAACGCAGTCCCAATCACGAACTCAGTCGCGAAGTCAGTTTAAAAGCCAGCTTTCCCAGCTTAGGACCACCGACCTGCTTATTTACCGACTGGGGATCATTACCATCCTTTTTGTACCTGCGGCGCTGACGGCTGTGATCATCTTCTTTCTTCTCGGCAGCAGTTCAGATCCTACACCGATTCTGAATTATATGTTTTATACCGCTTGGAATGTGATTTCAATCATTGTTTTTTTCAGGTATATAACGCAGCCCTCTGCTCTCGTAGAGGATGGGGGAGCCAGTGAGGCATTTATCAAACACTATAAAATTACCAAGCGGGAAGGGGAGATTATTGATCTTATCTCCCATGGCCTGACGAATAAGGAAATTGCCTCGGAGCTGAATGTCTCTCTTACGACTGTGCGAACACACATCTATAATGTTTTCAAGAAAGCTGAAGTGCAGTCTCGGGTAGAGCTGCTGAGAATGATGTCCGGTTATCGTGAATAATATACGGTGGCTCAAAAATTAGAGATGGACAGTTTTCTGTATATTCTCTGTACCCGTTTTGGAAAAAAAGTTTAATCACTTAGCAGCAGAAAAGCTTTTGGGCGCTTTTCATGCGGTAAGCAGCGGATTTTTTTCTAGAAATTATCGTGAAACAGTCCAAAATTCACATTCCAACAGCTCATCACAAAACTTAAGGCCGCTGTATGTGGGGAACCCTATTTTTTAAAACCCCTATGTGCATCTTCAAACAGCTTCACGAAGCAGGAATAGTCTCATACATTTGTATGAGACGAGAAATTTCTGACGAATACTGTAAAATCATACTGAATACTGATTCTCCAAATTCCCTCCTTGGGTAAAGATGGCTCATCAAATACTGAATTATCCGGCTGCAGTTTGAGCACGGATCAGAAAAAAACGGAAGAAGGAGAAAAGAGTATGAAGAACAGAAAAAGCAGACCGAAAATGGAGCAGGTAAAGAGAGGGAAAAAGCCGAAAAGATCCAGCAGGGTCGCTGCTGACAGCAGCAGGACAGAAACCGATAGAAAGCAGTCAGGCGGAACAGCAGGTCGCCGAAGATTCAGCTTGAAGAAAATGATCGTGTGGACGATGGCGGCCGCAGTCCTGGGGATTTTTGCGTATCTTAGCTCCTGCTCCTCCACAGCTGAAATAAAAACAGCGGAAAGTTCAGCATCAGAATATGTTGATGGCAATAGGGCAGGGAAAACGGAAAAGGTCGGCGGTGAAAGTATCGCTGTGATGGAAAAGATAGAAGTCCTTGGAACGAAGCAGTCCATCATTGTCAGAGGGCATGATACGGATAATCCGCTGCTCTTGTGGCTTTCAGGTGGGCCTGGGGGATCGGAAGTCGGCTGGACTCGGGAATATTTGAGTGAGCTTGAGAAGGATGTGATTTTTGTAAACTGGGAGCAGCCGGGCACGGGAAAATCATTTCGGGCCGGGGATATGAAAGAGATGACGGTGCAGGATTTTGTCGACCACACCATTGCGCTCTCTGAACTGCTCATTGAACGATTCAACAAGGATTCATTGATTCTTGTCGGCCACTCATGGGGCTCCATAATCGGATTGATGGCGGCGGACCAGCGCCCGGACCTGTTCGGTGCTTATGTCGGTCTGGGACAGCAGGTTAATGCGCAGGAAAACGATATGCTCGGTTATAAGCTGGTGATGGAGCAGGCCTCCGCTCGGGGTGAGGATAAAATTGTGAAAAAACTGAAGGAGAACGGTCCGCCGCCCTATACCGTGGAAGAGAAGGGGAAGTATACGTACCTCTTCCAGAAACTCCATGTCTATAGTCCGCAGCCCCCCTCCGCCGGACATGTTAATGAAATGGCAATGCTGTTTCCTCAGGAGTACAGCCTGATCGATACGGTCAATCTTATTCGGGGCGTAATAAACGGGGTGAATTATATATATCCCCAGCTTGCTGATTTGGATTTTGAACGCGATATCCCCAGTGTTGATGTTCCGGTGTTTTTCCCTACCGGTCGCTATGATTTTACTTGTGTGCAGGATATCACCTACCGATATTTTCAGAAACTCGATGCCCCGCTTAAGAAATTCTACTGGATGGAGCATTCCGGGCATAATGCCTGCTACCAGGAGCCGGAACTCTTTATGGATATTATCCGCAGTGACGTGCTTCCCCTGATGGATTCCTAAAGAGAAAGGCTGCTGACTGCCCCGGAGAGCGATGAGTGCTGCTTTCCGGGGCTTTTTCTCTGCTGATGCTTACGTTGATGCTGACGTTGTGCGATTTCGCAGCTCACTCATCCGCCGCTGATTTCAGCTGCCCCTGCACTCAGCTGCCCATAAAAAGGGCTGTCTTCTTGGAGAGAGGCATCTGCCTGGAGAGAGGCATCTACTTGGAGAGAGGTGTTAAAATTTTACGCTCAGCTGCCAAGTTTGCAGCGAGTCTGCCGCTTAAGGCTGCTGAGATAACCCCTCCCGGCCATAAAGCATAATGACCGCTGGCATATAGGTTTTTCACAGGTGTATGAAACATATTCAGCTTATGGTTGCGGTATACCGGTGAAACCTTGTCGTGATAGCACCATCCGCCCGTAGACCCGGCGGTGTTTCGGGAGAAGCGGATCAGGGAGAGGGGCGTGCCCGCATCCATGTAGTCAATTTTATCAGCCAGATCGGGAAGTATGTTTTTCCCCGTTTCGATCAGCTCATACGCAACCTTTTTCTTGAATGCATTGTACTCATCGCTTCGTTTCAAGGATTCACTTCCATTCTTCCAGTATTGCTGCCAGTCATGGGATGAATAGGTCTGCAGAACGATGCTTGATTTTCCTTCAGGGGCGGATGCTGCATTTTCCGGCCCAAAAAAGTTGATAACCGTCCACATGTCCTTGTGAATTTCTTCAGGAGATTGGCGATCGGGGAAAATAGCTTCATAGTTGGGGAAATAGAAGACGTGATGGCCTCCCTTCAGCTGCTTCTCCAGCTCTTCTGGTGTGTAATTTACTCCAAGGTATACACTTACCAATGCCTCAGTAAGGCCGGATTTCTTGATGTTTCTGACGAATCTGGGTTTGAAATACGATTCCGGAACAATGCTGCCGACAAATCGTTTATAATCACCGGCATAAATAACTTTTTTGCTGTGGTACTCCTCCCCGTTGTCAGTTTTAACTCCGTAGGCTTTCCCATTTTTAATAAGGACTCGCTCCACTGAGGTCTTGAATTTAACTTCGCCGCCCCGGTCGGTAAAAGCCTTTGTCAGCCTGTCCATCAATGCCTGCATGCCGCCTACAGGGTACCAGTAATCATAAGCCCAAATGTGCCAGAATCCGCTGAAAAAGAGATAGGGCATTTTGTAGTATCCGATATGGGTAAACCAATTGCGCAGTCCCGGGTCCTTGATGACGGAGCAGGCCTTTTCTCGATAGGAAAATTTCAGCCATCGCAGCACCTTGGGCAGCCACTTTGCGTTGGAAAGCAGTTTCCCGAAGGAAAAGTCGTTAATCAGCGGAAATGATTCGGGGGTATAATTCTGGGAGAGGAATTTTGAGACTTGTCGAATCTCGTCGAACATGGTCTTTATTCCCGCAGTCTCCTGGGGAAATGATTCGATCAGGCTTGATTCGACTTCCTCAATGCTGTCAACAAAGAAATCAAAGTCCTTCGACATCATGCGGTAACGAACTTTCAGCCAATCCTGCTTATCATACACGCCGAGTTCCTGCAGTATAGGGAATACAAGTCCGAGACTTTCAAAGGACTGATCTCCGCCGTCGAAGTAGTAGCCCTTCCTGCTGAAGCCTGACATATTGCCTCCAGCGTGATGATTCTGCTCCAGCAGCAGCACTTTTTTCCCATACTTTGCCAGAAAATTGGCACTCACTAAGCCTGATATTCCAGCTCCGACTATTATCACATCATATGTTTCCATGGTTGCGTTCCGTCCTTTAAATTAGCTTTTAAACGGTGGCACTAAACTTTGTGTTAGACTTTTTGGCACTATTTATTCACCGATAAGAAGCATTTTCCGGGCTTTTTCCAACGTATCACCAAATGCAGTGCCACCGTACCGGCTGCTCCTTTGATTCTTCTTTTTAGGTGAAATAGCACTTCTAGTACGATCATAACCTTGTGATGTGTAAAACGCAAGAAAAAGGAAGTATTATTTACTGATACAAGAATTTATGCTAGAACATATACCGTGGCTAAAAGCTTGGAGATGAGTTCTCTGAGATTACTCCGCTGATGAATTTTTTCGACGAAATTCAATTAAGGCCGTTCAGCGGTGATTTAAGTAAAGGATTAGAAACCCTGAATTTGAAAGTCAGCCATTTTTGCTTATCAACAATTTTTTTGCCAGAATATGAGGAATAAACATGGAAAAGTATGCCCAGTTTTTATCTCGTCACAGACGCCCGCTTCTTGCAGTCTTTGTAGTGATCAATATCCTTGCTCTAATTGGGATATTCAGAATCCAGCTTGATTCAGGATTTGATGTCTTTATGCCGGAAAATTCTGCCTATAAGAAGGTCATGGATTCAATGGAGGAGTATTTTTCAAGCAGCGAGAATATCATTTTTCTAGCAGATGCAGGGAAGCAGGAATTGGACTTGCAGACTGTGGAGAAATTCAGGGAATTCCAGAAATTCCTGGAAAAACATGAACATATAGAGTATGTAACAGGTCCAGCCCCGGAAATTATTGCCAGCGGAAGAAACCTTGTACGACTTGATACCCTGCAAGTGGATGATCTTGATTACCTGCGGGAATATTATACATCCATGGGTGATATCGCACCGGTAGTACATCATGATGCATCCGTATTCGGGGTTTTTGAGGCTTTTCCCGATAAATCCTTCAGAAATGAAGATATTCATACAATTGAAGACAAACTCAAGCAGCTTGGGTTCTCCTATACAATATCCGGAGAAATCTATATGCAGCTGAAAGTCTTTGACTATATCCTCAAGATTCTGCTTGCAGTTCCTCCAGCGGCTCTCCTTTTGATCCTTATTGTGTTTCGTTTTCAGATGCGATCAATGAAGGCGACGTTCTTCTCGATCCTTCCTGCGGGTATCGGGGCGCTCTGGACCATGGGAACTGTCGGCTGGCTTGGTAATGAGGTTTCCGTCGTAACCGTGCTTGCTCCAATTTTTACTGTAGTAATCGGGAGCGCTGACGGTCTTCACTTTGTGGCCCATGTGCAGGAGGAGGAAAACAGAGGAGTTAAGCGGATGGATGCGGTGGTGGAAACCTTGCGGATGGTGGGTATTCCGATGATTATAACAACCGTAACTTCCATGGCAGGGTTTTTGGCTTTGCTAGTAATGAACAACAGTGCCATCAAGGGTTTAGCTCTATTTGCATCATTGGGAATATTGATGGCGGGCGCGGCAACCTGGTATGTTCTTCCGCTGATTCTTACTGGATCGGTTAATCTTCGTTCAGCAAAGGCTGGTGTGAAGCTCTCAGCAGCTGAAGGCTCATCGGCTCAAGGCTCAGATGATCAGGATACAGATAATCAGACCGCAGATGATCAGACCGCAGGGCTTCGTGAAATTGTACCGTCCGTAAAGGGACTCAAACGTCTTTGGGGCTGGCCGTCCTGGGCCCTTGTGCTGCTCATTGTCGGAGTAGCGGCTTTGGGCATACCGAAGCTGACAACTGAGTTTAATATGCTCTCCATCTACAAAGATTATACCGTAGTTCAGAGAGGCTTCGAACGTACAATGGAAATTAATAACGGCAGCGTGCCGCTGTTTTTATATGCAGAATATGATGCAGATCCCTTGGATCCGGAAATAGCCGGAGAATTTGCAGAGCTGAAAAAAACCTATGAAGAGAGCGGAAGGGTCGGAAAATATATTGATGCATATACCGTGATGTCCCTGATGTATGGAAACATGAGGGGGATAGAGGCTCAGTATCCAGAAGACATGCAGCAGTCCAAGGCTCTTTGGAATATTCTTTCTCGGAGGGAAGAGAATCCCCTGGAGCATTTTATTGATCCTGAAGCTTTGAAAAGCAGGATCATAATCTTTCCTTCAGATCTTCAGAATCAAACTCTGGATGAAATTGAAGAAATTGCAGATGCCTTCAATGAAGCTCACAGCGGCATCACCCTGAAACCCACGGGGGCTCAATTCCTTTTTCGGGAACTTAATCTTTCCATGGTAAAGGGGCAGGTCTCAAGTATTCTCCTAGCTTTCGGTCTCATTTTTATCTTGCTTCTTGTTTTCTTACGGGATGTTCGGGCTGCTTTTTTTGCTTTGCTTCCGATTTTGCTGACTGTGATCAGTTTATATGGTGCCATGGGCCTTTTAGGTCTTTCCCTGAATTTAATGACCGCCACAATTTTCGGAATTACGATCGGTGTCGGAATTGATTATGCGGTACATTTTACTTCAGTATGGAAGACTTTTAAACTGCGAGGGCTTTCGTCTCAGGAAGCTGCTGAAAAAGCTGCAGTTTATACTGCGAGACCGATCATTACGAATGGAGCAGGCATCTCAATCGGTTTGAGCGCTTTACTATTTTCACCGCTCCTGATTCATCTCTATGTATCAGAGATGATGTGGGTATCAATGATAGTCAGCGCAGTTCTGAGTCTGACATGGCTTCCGACAATCCTGCGAAGGCGAAAGTGATGAAGCAAGCGGAGTACGCCGGGATAAGCTGATACTGCCGCATAAGGCCGTATATCGCGGCAAAAAGCTTGGTGACAAACGTTTCGGCAAAAAAAACACCGCAGGGCTTCAAGAATCGGGAAGGTAATTATGTAAACCCCGATCAATGAAGTATGCGGTGCTGATTTTTGAGTCCTGATAAGTGACCCGAAATTTCTACCTTTGAAGTTCAGAACCAAGCCTTAAAATTTGAGCCCCACCAGCGCTTCCGGAGTGTAGATGGTGAAGGTAAAGGATTCCATCAGAAAAAGATTGACCTCTTCGGTGGTATGAGAATGATATCCGATGGAGAAATCCTGTCCCAAGGTAAGAGCCGCATCGCCTCCGCGGTTCGCTGCAAGGATACCGCCTTCTACAATATCTGAATAAAACACTTTTCCGTTGATCTGCTTTTCAATTATGGAACGAATCGTTCCTCCGGCTGTTGGCCGTGAGATGAAGTTCCAGAGGACAGGGGAGACTACCAGATTTGCTGAAGGATCGATTCCTTCCCGTCTGAATCTTGCCTGCGCTTCGGAAACCGCATCAATCAGTGCCCCTCCCTCCAGGGATGTACCTATTTCCTTGCCTTTGATGACTTCCTGTATTCCTTTAATCTTCCCGTCCTTGAAGCCTTTGAAGATTGCCTGTTCTTCGAAATGAGCAATCTGCTGAGCAGCTTTCAGGAGGGGATCAAGGTCCGGGTCCTGAGTGCCGCGTTCGATATTATCAAGCTCCCACATCGGCAGGCTGAAGCGTATACGCGTTTCAGTCAACGGCTGAGTGCTGTATGTTCCGTAGAGCACCCCGTTATTTTTCTGGTTTTTGGGGACGTCCAATCTACCGGAACTGATGCTTGTGTAGTTGATTCCATGGGGGCCGTCAATGTCGACGAAATTTCTTGCGGAGAGGGTATTTCTCAGTGCTTCCCGTGCCGTATTATCAATCTCTTCCCATGCTTTTGAGCTAATTGGTGCCAGGTCTCTTTTTAATAAATCCATAATGCCGCTCCTTTGCTTTGCAGCTATCGCTAGTTTGAATTTCTTTTTATTCTCCGTGCTGATTAGTCAGTCAGTCCTAATCCTTTTCCTGGAGCTTCCGTCGAAGTATCCTTTTTCCCTTCGTCCTCGGTTTGTTTTGAAGCTCCTCCGAGGAATTCCTCCTCCACTTCCGCGTAGCCTTCCTTATAAAAGTTCTCTTCTTCAGGATCAAGCTCCTTCAGCAGTCTGAGAAATTCACCGGCGTGAACTTTTTCTTCATCAGCAACATCGATGAGAACATTTTTTGCGAGTTCATTATCAGTTGATTCCGCCAGTTCCTGATACAGCTGTATAGCTTCATACTCAGCAGATACCATAAATCGTACAGCTCTTACCAGTTCCTCGTGAGTCAATTTTCTGTCACTCTTCATTACATGAAAAGGATTTCCAAAATCGGGCATAGTGTCCTCCTGTTTTATTTCATTTCTTTGTTCAGCAAACGCTGGTTCCCGCCTGTGGATATTTTCACTACAGGATCCATAAGTATAAAGTAGGGTAGTGATGGGCAATCGTCAAGTATCGGAAGAGGAATTCGGCTGTTCAGAAACTATGTTAAGCGTTTTCAGTGGCCAAGTAAACCGATTAGGTGTATCATGAGAGGTGGCAAGAAATTTTGTGATAAAAGAAAATATTGAGCAGCACTAAGCTGGTTTTGCGGTGGGCTTTGCATTTTGCTGCTGAATGCGTTTACGGTGATGTATTTTCTTATGGAACTGCTCGTTCGGCAGTGAACTCAGGCTGTCACAAATTTTTTTGCCAGGGTATACGAGTAATCGGGGGAGGGCGTATGCTGAATAAAAAAAGTAAAATCGATTGCTTAGGCATCAGCAGAAGTAAAGTAATCGGCGTATTCTGTGTTCTCTGTATAGCAGGAATCTGCATGGCGGGGAACCTGTATGCGGAAGAAGCTGGAAAGGAAGCAGGGAGTCTGGGAAAAATGGTTAATGGGGATGATGGCTCAGCGGTCGAAGATTTCCAAGCATCTGACATCTATATTGAGGCTCTTGAGGCGCTGGCAGATGAGGAGATGTCTTTGGCGAAAACGAAGTTAATTGAGCTGCAGGAACGCTTCCCCGGGTCTCAGTATCTTCCGAAAGCCGAAGAGTACCTCTTTGACATCACCCAAAGAAAAAGTAATGCGGGGATTGTTCCGTTTTATCTGGGAAACCTGATCACTACCACCTATTCGGCGGTGCTGCTGCCTTATGTCTTGGGGTATGATTTTGATGCGATTTTAGGCGGGCTGACCGGGTTGGCAGGGGTGGCCTCGGGCTTGGGGAGTGCTCGCCTGATGAGCAGAGATTATCCAGTGAGCAGCCATCAGGCATGGTGGATAGAGAGTATTCAGCTTATTTCATTGGGGAACTATTTTTATGGCTTTAATAGTATTGATCCCTATGACTTTTTGGACTATGACACCGCCGACAGGTTGTTTCAAGCCGGGATTATCTCCACTGCTCTGACGTCCCGGGGAATAGGCTATGCGCTGAACCGTGATAAGTCTCCTAGCAAGGGGAAAGCCGCTTTTATGCTGCAGAGTTACGCCTGGTCCAATGTATATTACTGGCTCTTTACTGCTGGGGTGCTGGAATCAGATTACACGCGGGGGAACAATATCGGCGCGCTGCTGGTGACGGACGCTGCATTAGCTGGAAGCCTGCCGCTATGGGAAAATCTGCACTGGAGCAGTCTGAGGACAGGGCTGGTTACTGTAGGAGGTCTCGGGGGAGGACTGCTGGGCTTCTTTTCCAATATTATCCTTTTGGAACTCTTTGATTTGACGGGGCCGGCATCAGCAGGTATTATGATGGGATCAGCCCTTGCCGGACAAGCCGCCGCTGTGTATTTCACGAAAAACATGGAAGATGAGCGCAGTTTTGAGTCTCCCCAGGTCGTAAATTCTCGTTCCAAGGGAATTGCTGTCATGCCTGCGGTTTCGGCGGAGAGAGGGATGGGCCTTCAAGTCTGCTGGTCCTGGTAAAATCATGGTCCTGGTAAAATCATGGTCCTGGTAAAATCATATAAGCTGGAGTTGTTATGCTATTTGGAATTGTTGCCGATGATAATACCGGCGCTTCGGATGCCGCGGGGATGCTGTCTGCCTGCGGAATTTCCACCGTCCTGGTTTTGCGCCTGGAGATGCTGAAGTCAACTGAGGCCGTAAAACGTATCGCTGGAGGCTCCTTTGATGCCTTGGTGGTAGGTACTCAGAGCCGTTCATTATCTACTCAGGAAGCGTATGACCGGACTTTCCAGGCTATGCAGGTGATGAAGCAGCTGGAAATTCCGCAGGTGCAGATCAAGTACTGCTCAACCTTTGATTCCACAGCGGAGGGAAACATCGGACAGATGCTGGATGCGGCACTGGATGTCTTTGAAACTTCGCAAACTGTCATTCTCCCGGCATTACCGGTGAATGGAAGAACCACATACCACGGGTATCATTATGTGTATGATACACTCCTCTCCGATTCACCCCTTCGGCATCACCCGATCAATCCCATGACTGAATCGAATCTTCTGAAACTGCTGAGTACGCAGACGAAGCGGAAGGCTGGACTGCTTCGCCTAGAGACCATCCTTGAGTGCAGCCAAGATGCTGCGGGTCCGGTCCTAAAAGGCGCTTCAGCAGGAGAGGTCGGAGTCCCTGGAGGCAGCGGAGGAACCGAGACAGCCGGAGCAGCCGGCGTAACGGGGGGCATCGAGGCAGCCGGATCAGACAGCATTGGCCGCCGACTTCAGCAGCTCAGGGAGGACCAGGTATCCTGCATCGTCAGTGATGCTGTGCTGCAGGAACACATTGATACCGTCACAGAGCATGTGAAGGACTGGCCGGTCCTCTCGGGCGGGTCAGGAATTACCGCCTCCTGGGGAAAACTGAAGGGCAGAGAAGCCGCTCTCTCTGATTGGCAGGACCGGCTTGAGGCAATTCCCCAAAAGACCCTGGTCATCTCCGGCAGCTGCTCGCAGATGACATTAGAACAGCTGGCATACGCAGAGACCAGAGGCTTCGCGGTATATCGACTGCCGGTAAAGCAGATACTGCTGGGCACCTGGGAATTCAATGACCACCTCAAGGAGATCCAGCAGCTCCTGAATGACCACGAAAAGCTGATCGTTAGTTCCTCCGCACAACCCGAAGAACTGCTGAGGATTCATCAATTTGCTGAAGAGGAGGGTATGGATCCCCTGAAAGCGGGTGAGAAAATAGCTCAAACCCTCGGGAGGATTTCCCGTGAACTGCTGAATCAGAATTTATCGGAGGCAGAGAGAGAAAACGCATCGCGGAAGCATCAGCAGAAACAGCAGAAACAGCAGAAACAGCAGAAACAATTTAATCGACATGATGCTGAACGATCTGAACGATCTGAACGATCTGAATGGGCGAGAAATTCTCAAGCTGTCGGCAGGCTCATTGCGGCGGGAGGAGAGACATCGGGTGCGGTTTGCCGGTTAGCGGAAATTGATTTTTTAGAAGTCGGCTTCCCCCTTGCCCCAGGTGTACCTTTCTGTTTTCCCCTAAACCGGCCGGATTTGATGGTGGTGCTGAAATCGGGGAATTTTGGTGATGAAGAACTCTACGAAAAAATCTGCTCGCTTTGATTATTTTTATGAACTAATTTAGCAAGTATTTTCCATAAAACGGATTACAATTACGTGAAAAAGGAGAGCTGCTGTGAAGAATCCGCAGAAAAGAGAAAAAGAGATAGTCGGCTTAGGCTTAGATGATAGACAGTATAAGGAGATGCTGAATAATTTCTATGAAGGTATCTATTTTGTAAGCCCCGAGCGGCAGATCAGCTTCTGGAATAAAGGAGCGGAGCGTATCACCGGCTATACCGCGCGAGAAGTGCTGCATAAACACTGTTATGACAACATTCTCCGCCATGTTGACGAGGAGGGGAATGAGCTCTGCTTTTTGGGATGCCCGCTGAAGAAGACCCTTGAGGATGGTAACAGAAGGGAAGCATTAGTATACCTGCACCACAAAGCGGGTCATAGGGTGGCTGTACTTATTCAGACATTTCCTGTTGAAGTGGACGGCGAAGTGATCGGTGCTGTTGAGGTCTTTCAGGAGAATACGGAGCGGCTCAGTATGCTGAAGGAACTGCAGGAACTGGAGAAGCTGGCTTTGAATGATCAGCTGACAGAAGTTCCGAACCGCCGATATCTGGAATCTCAGGTTAAGAGAAAATGGGAACAATTCAGCGATCTCGGCCTGACCTTTGGTGTTATCTATATTGATATTGATCATTTCAAGCATGTAAATGATACATACGGCCACTCTGTGGGTGATGAGGTTCTGAAGGTTCTGAGTAAATCTATGCAGTCAGTGCTGAGGAGGGATGATTTTATCGGACGCTGGGGAGGTGAGGAGTTCGTTGTGATTATCGGCAACGCCTCTCCGGAAGCTATGGAGGCGGTGAGCGAAAAGATCCGCATGATCGCTGCGTCTACCCCGATTCCGGGGATTGATCCGCCGGTACGAGTTACTGTCTCTCTTGGAGCAACTATCCTCAAGGAGGGAGAAGATTGGCAGACAGTGCTTGAGCGAGCAGACCAGCTTATGTATATGAGTAAACAAGCGGGGCGGAACCGGACTACCTTCGGCTGATGCTGCACTTGGAGTTCTGAATGGATTTTCTTGATATTGAAGTTTTGAATGAAGTTTTGAATGAAGTTTTGAATGAAGTTTTGAATTGTCTTTTGAGAGGACAGCCTTTTGGAAGACTTTTTCGGTCTATCAAAAGTTTTTGTGCCAGCTGATATTTGAGAAAAAATTCAGAAAAAATGAAATCGCGTATTGACAGTAAAGTAAACAGTGTTTATTTTATAAACAATGAGTATCAAAGATAGGCGCAAACGAGAAAAAAAGCAGATGCGGCTGAAAATCCTTCATGAAGCAACGCATATCATTTCTTCAGAAGGCTACGATGCCTTGACTATTCGTAAGCTAGCCAGACGAATCGAGTACTCTCCCCGGACAATCTATCTCTATTTTCGGGATAAGGAAGAACTTATTTCATCCATTGTGGAACAGGGCTTTGCTGAAACCTGGAAGCGAATGAGTGGAATGGCAGATACAGATGGTATGGCCGGTATGAAAGGTAACGTAAGGAAAAGCGGAAAAGCTGCTTCGTATGAAAACATCAGCAGTTCTGCAGTTTTACATTATTCAAGTCGTGCTGAAGCTCTAAGAAATATCATAGCAGAACAAATAAGAGGTCACATAAGAATGGGCTTGAGTGATCCCGAACGTTATCGAGTTGTTGTCATGCTTGTTTCTCGGAGCAGTCATAAACCCGGACCAAACCAGCAGAAAGTTGAAGAAGCTGGCAAAATGCATCTGGCTGAATTCACCGGGAAAAGAGTAGAGGATGAGCTTAATTTGCGGTATGATGTTTTTTTATGGTCCCTCAGAGGAATAACCCTGAATCTGGTAAACCGCAGCAGAAAGCTGAGTGAAGATGAAATTGACGGCCGAATCGAGGCTTTTAAAACAATGATTCTGGATGGTCTGCTTACCCCGCCGGAGGGATAGTAGAGTTTCAGGAAAATACTCTTAAGGAGCTCAAAAGGAGAAAGATACATGAAAACACTTATTGTTTTTGCATCATCAAAAGGATATGTAACCGAATGCGTAGATTTACTTAAAAAGAAAATCACTGAGGAGTGCGAAACCCTTAATCTAAAGAAAGAAAAGCTGAAAAAACCGCTGACAGAGTATGATACGGTGGTTATCGGCGGGAGCATTCATATAGGAAAGATCCAGAAATCGATAAAAAAATTCTGTACTGAAAATCTGGAACAGTTACGCTCCAGAAAGATTGGTCTCTTTCTCTGCTGTATGGAAGAAGAGAAATTTGATGAATACATTCAGGAAAATTTCCCCGAGGAAATTCGTAATAAAGCTTCGGTCATCAGCTGTTTCGGCGGAAGGATCGATATGGATCAGCAGAATTTTCTTGTTAAAAAAATGCTCAAAAAGGTAAAAGGAAGTTCCGAAAGTGTGTTCCAGGAGAAACCGCAAGCTGTTACGGACTTTGCCGGTGAATTGATGAAACACTGAAACACTGAAATGCATGACTTTTAAAAATTGAATAATAACACACTAAAAAATGAGAACATGAAAAAGCCGAGAACTTGAAAAAACCGAGAATGAATTTGCTTAACAGCATTATGGAGGGGAAGATTCATGGAGTATAGAAGATACATAAGCATTTTATGCATGATCATAATTGCTGGGGCTGCTGCTGCTTCCTCTGTCGGAGCTTTTTATGGAGAAGGCCCCTTTGAACATCCCGGCGAAAGCCGCGGTGTCTACAGCTATCAATCTATCAGGGGAGAAGAGGTAAGTATATACGGGAAAGGTCTTTACCGCCACATGTCTGAAGAAGTGGCCGTCCAGGGAATCGCTCAGGATTACATCACCCTTTTTGTGGGTGTTCCTTTTCTTATTGTTTCTCTGATATGGGCGAGGAGCGGTTCTTTGCGCGGAAGATATCTTCTGGCGGGAACCCTGGCGTACTTTTTTGTCGGCTACCTGTTTTATCTCATCATGGCCATGTATAACCCTCTGTTTCTTCTCTACACTCTTCTCATGGGATCTACCTTTTTTGCTCTTATGCTGACTCTGTTGTCTATAGGAACTCCTTCTAACCAGCAGAGAATAGGCAGCCGTTTTCCTCGCAAGTATCTCGGCATATTCCTTATCTTTAATGCCGCTGCCATAGCAGTTCTCTGGCTCGGTGTGGTTGTACCTCCGCTGCTGGACGGCAGTTTATACCCGCTCCAGCTTGAGCATTACACAACACTTATTGTCCAGGGAATGGACTTGGGGCTTCTGCTGCCTTTGGCTGTTGTTTCTTCTGCGCTCCTGCTTCGTCGCCGACCATCAGGCTACCTCGCTGCTCCGGTGTATGTCATTTTTCTTACTTTCCAGATGCTGGCGCTTACGGCAAAACTTATTTTCATGGGACTCATGGGCTACGTAATTATTCCGCCGATTTTCATCATACCGACCTTCCTGGTTCTCGCCGGGATTGGTGCTGTCAGGTCTCTGCTGCAGATTCGTCCATGATGTACTGACTTGAAAAAGTTTTTCCTTTAAGGGTATAGACTTATGCAGCGGCAAATACAGTGGCAAAAAAATTGTTGATAGAGCAGCTAGTGAAAAAGTATTATGACTTGTTTTTGTGGATCTGAATTTAAACTGGTAAAACGCTGTTTTTTGATAAACGGAGTTCCCCAAATAGCGGCTGCTTGATAAAATCAAGCCATCAACAATTTTTTTGCCAGGATTCTTGGCTTGATCCGTAATCCAAATATATGTATATTGGTCCCACTATGAGTGTAGAAGATAATGTATTCGACGAAAGTTACGAAATGACCCTCCTTCGCCTGAAGGATATATCTGAAAGCCCCGATTTTTCCCTCAAGGTATTTGAAAAGGAACTCGACACCCTCCAAAAATTTGAGGGACTGGACTGGACCGGCCGCGGAGAGATCAAAAATGCTGAAATTCGCGGACAAATTCTTGCCTACCAAGCCTTCATTTATCGTTGGAAAAATGGCAAACCCATTATCCCGAAGAAAAATTAAATAATTTATACTGATGCCTCCGCATTCGAATTCCATTTTCTCCTTTTCATGATAGTTCCTGACTGGTTCATACTATTTTCATCGGCTTCACAAAAGCGGTGTCCCCGAACATTCTGCAGGTCATCATCTGCAGATTCTCAATCTCTCAAGCGAATAATTCTCTGCAGTGGAAAAAGAAACCCTAATTTCTCACTAAAAACAATTGACCGCACAGTTATAGTTTTATATGTTATGACTATATAGTCATAGAAATTCTGTAGAATGAATGACAATCCAGATGTAAAAACGTATATGAATATTGATTTAGTGAGGTATGCCCATGCCGAAAAAAACTTTTTTTAATCTTCCCAGTCAGAAACAAAACTTTATCATTGAGACTTCATTGAGAAAATTTGCCAGTCTCAATTATACTGCAGCATCATTATCGCAGATAGTAAAGGAGACCGGTATAGCCAAAGGAAGTATGTACCAGTATTTTGAGGATAAAAAAGAACTCTACATCTATCTTGTTAATTATGCCAATGATATGAAATTTGATTTTATCAGTGAGGAAGCTGAGCCGCAGGATGAATTTTTCGCGTTTTATCGTGAACTGATACGTGCAGGTTCTCTTTTTGATTTGACCCACCCGCTTATCAGCCGTTTCCAGCTCAATGTCATGCAGCAGCCTGCCGCTATTGAGGGAGAAAACAATTCCGAACTGCTTTCAAATCGTCTTGGAGAATTTATCGAAAACCTCATACACACTGCAAAGGAGCACAATCACATTGCCGATTACATTGATCCGGGGATGGCGACTTTTGTGGTGAACCTTCAGACTATGAATTTTTTCAAATACCTCAATGAGAAATATAATCTCGCTTTGGAAAAGAATGTAGAGAACAGAGAATATCCCCTGCCTCTTCCAATGGAAACAGTGGAAATGGAAGTTGATAATCTTGTGAAGCTGGTGGAAGTCGGTTTACGCTGGCACAATAATTAGTGCTTAGCTCTTTTACCGTATAGATCAGTAATTTCCCCCAATCCCTCCAGTTCTAATTATGTCTCAGGCTGTCTGAAACGCAGATGTGAAGCTGCCTTAAAGCCTGGCTGGAAAAACTGCCAGCACAAAAAAATTGCAGAAAAGCGTATCAATAATTTTTGAGCCACTGTACGTGGGATGCCATAGCTGGAGAGCTCCCTTTCTGGAAGTTCTCCAGCTCATCTCAGCTTAATTAATTTCTCATGAAACCCCAGGAGTCGTTTCTCTCTTTTATTTAACCTTCGCTTCAGAAACCTCTCTGTTTACTTCATCAAACGTCTTCATGAGTACTTCATCTTTCTGTCGAATGCTCATGTTTACTATCAGCATCACCACATAGTTGGCAATGAAACCCGGAACAATTTCATACATTACTGAACCAAGGCCGACCTGCTTCCATATGACTAGCACAACAGCTCCCGTAACCATTCCAGCCAGAGCCGACTGCCAGGTAGTCCTTTTCGAAAAGAGAGCCATCAGAATAACCGGTCCAAAAGCTGCTCCGAATCCTCCCCATGCATAGGAAACAAGACCAAGAATGCTGCTTTCGGGATTCAAAGCCAAAACGGCGGCAATAATAGCTATCACAATAACACTTAATCGGCCAATCCAGATCAGTTCACCCTGAGAAGCCTCTTTCTTGATGACTTTCTGATAAAAATCTTCCGTAAGTGCCGATGATGATACCAGAAGCTGTGAATCGATGGTAGACATGATGGCGGAGAGTATGGCAGCCAGCAGAATTCCGCCGATCCACGGATTGAATATGTCATTGATCATATAAATAAACACTTTTTCAGCATCTCCGCCGGGTGCCTGAGGATACATTGCAGAGCCCACAAGCCCAACCAGGACTGCGCCGGACAATGAAATGAACACCCACACTGTGGCTATGATAGTAGATTTCGGCACTTCTTTGATGTTTTTGATGCTCATGAAACGAACTAATATATGCGGCTGTCCGAAGTATCCGAGCCCCCATGCCATTGTGGAGATAATCCCCATGACGGCCATTACGCCTGTGCCCGGTATCATGCTGGAAGAGATCTCTTTCGCCACGGCGGCTGCACTGATGCCAGATGCCCCACCGACGAGGAAGTATCCGATTATGGGGACTATGAGGATGGAGAAGAACATTAAGGCTCCCTGAAAAAGGTCCGTCCAGCAGACAGCCAGGAATCCGCCGAGAAATGTATATATGACGATGACCAAGCTGCCGACAATGACTGCTGTCTGATAATTTATTCCAAACATGGCTTCAAATAGTTTTCCAGCCGCCGCCATCCCTGATGAAGCATAGATGGCGAAGAATATAAGGGTAATGATTGCTGATATGACCCGGAGCAGCCCCGTTGGATCTTTGAAACGTTCTTCAAAAAAGCTGGCCATGGTTAATGAATTGGTTTTTTCTGTATAGACCCGCAATCTAGGTGCCACAAGGATCCAGTTGACGACGGTGCCTAAAAATAGGCCGATGGCAATCCAGCTTTGATTGATTCCGCTGAGAAAAACTGCCCCGGGAAGCCCCATTAACAGCCAGCCGGACATATCACTTGCCTGGGCAGAGAGGGCTGTCACCCATTTTCCCATTCCCCTTCCTCCGAGGAGGTAATCTTCGATGTTATTTGTCCGTTTGTAAAAAAAGAAACCTATACTCATCAGAAAGACGAGATAGACGATAAAGGTAATAATTGTTGCAGCAGTAGCCATTACATTGTCCTTGTTTGATAGTTTTTATATCCTTCCGTCGTGTATTGCAGTACTTGACGTGGATATACAAAAATCATAATGGCAATTGGGTGATTTTACAAGAAAAAATGTATATTTGACGAGGTCCTCGTCATCGACGGCTTCGAATCCTTCGTCCTCTCCAAGTACCATCCCAACAACATCAACCTCGCTGTCGGCGAATCCCGCTTCATCTACAACATCACCTACGCCTACCTCAACCGCAAGGGCGTCATGACTCCCGCTCAGAAGCAGAAGGCCGATTCCCTCAGGTTTCTCTTCCCCATCT
>JAIPFQ010000134.1:0-6009 GCA_021736605.1 Spirochaetales bacterium
GTTCCTGAGCCGCCCTCTCCGCTGACTGGCGGCTCTTCACCGAAATGAAGTACCGCACTGGCGACTGCGGAAGCATCACCAAAACCGCAGAAACCGGTTTGCTCATGTCGATTTATCCCGCACTTTCTGGGACAGAGCCTGCATGCCTCATAAAGATCGGCTTTCTGCATATATCCTTTTTCTCCAAATTCTAAAAATTGCTTCTAATCCAAGCTCCAAGCTCTAAATTCCAAGATCCAAGTCCAATATGCACGTTCCAAGTCCTCTATACAGCAGCATACACCATCATTATGCAGGTGAAGCGTTACCGTTTCAGGAAAAAATCAGGCCGGCGTGCACCGGCCTTTGATGCCTCTTAGATTAATATACCGAGACGAAAGCATCGACTTCAGCTTTGGAACTTCGTTCCCACTCCTGGGCTCGATAGAAAAAGAGAATCTTGCCGCGAACCTCGAGAGTATCGACCATGTAATCGTCTCCATCCCGTTCGTGAAAAATAATCTCACAGCCATAGTTCTTTCCATCATTGGGGTCTATGATATTTCCCCTTCTCCAATGACCGGTCCTTCGTTTTTCCAGATTATAGATCCAGGGAACGCCCAGAACGGGGCCCTTGCTGAGATCTCCGTTTACGGGAAAATCTTTATAGGATGATTCAACATTTTCAGCGATGGTATCATCCGGTTTGTCCGTGATCTTTACGATTTCACCAAAAAGCTTATTTCCCTGGGTATAGATTCTCCAGAAAGCAGTTGCCTCACCGGTTTCTTCATCAATGCTCTTCCAATATCCCTCGCAGGGATCAGCAGCTGTCAATGCTGCTGCAGAAAAAATGACCAGTACCACCAAGATGCCTAAAACTTTTTTATTCATCAAAACCTCCTGTTTGTAACCATTCGACCTCGAAATGGTTATATTTACTTACCGTATTATAGTATCATTTAGGTCTTTACGGAAGATGATTTTTTTGTTATAAATGATTTCAGCTGTTTGAACTTGTATGAAAGTTTGAAGCAGTTTGATATTCGCCGGCGTGGTGAAATTGGTAGACACGATAGATTCAAAATCTATTGGGAGCAATCCTGTGTCGGTTCGAGTCCGACCGCCGGTATTTATTCCTCATCTTAATTCTTTTGATTACAAATAATTATTTTTTCTATAACCTCGTATTGTACGCAAAAGTGCAGTGTGTCGATCCACTTTCTTAATAGCCCCATCATTGTTCGAATTTCTGCCTTGGCACGGTACTTACGACTGAAATCTAAATTGAGTGTTTTCCCCAAATTTTTAAGCACCTAGTCTTAGTAATCGAACACATAATACCCATTATCCAGCAAAGTATCGTTTGCTTTTATCAGGCTTTCTGCAATTTGAGCTGCTCCATAATCGCCTTGTAAAGTATGGTTCCTTGTATAGTATCACAAAATTTATTGTGTCCTACCTTTATATCTGCTATGATTGTGCATCCTTCAATAAACTGGAGATTATCATGGTTTACAAATATACGGTTACACTGGTACTTGTTTTTTTTCTGTTCACAGGGCCGCTTTTCGCAGAGACGAATGCCCTCTCCAATGGCTCCGCTCTCCCATCTTCTGAAGTAGAAGATGAATCTCAGACTCAAGAACTTCTTACAGTTGACTCAGTGAGCGGGGCGACTACTTCAGAGAAATCAGCAGCCGACTTCCGGATCCACCGCACTTTGGGCTATCTGACTATGGCCGGAGCTGCGGCCACTGGACTTCTTGGATGGCTTGCCCCTGGAGATTTCCACGCAGGCGTTGCAGTAGGTACCACAGGTCTAGCCGCCGTTACAACCGGTTTGGCGATTGCAGACTTTGCCAGAGACAGATCGGTGCCCCTCGCACATGTTATTCTTACAGGACTCGGAACTGTGGGATTCGCAGCGAATCTGTTCATTGAACCAGAAGAGTCAGACGATGATGGCTCAGAGGGGTCAGAACTGCATTCCATCCTGGGGGCTGCCTCGGTCGGAAGTTTCGCGTTTGGCGTTTCATGGGTTATCGCATTCTGACCGATGCTGCTTTCTTTTGAAAAGAGCTGAACTTGTTTGAAATAATAAAATAACAAAATTGGTATCTCTCATCTTTTAACAGAATTAAATTATGTGTTACTTTCTCCCGCCCCTTTTACATCGGTAACAGTTTGCACAGCCAGCTATGAATTAATACCCAGCCCATCTGCTGCTGTTCGTTCAGCACTGCTTGCACTATTACTAAGTGCTGCTGTACTGATTACTGTGCTCGTTTTAAATTCTTCATCATACTTACGGCTTGGTTCGGCCATCTTTTCTTAGCTTTTTTCTACTTTCTTTCTACCTCACCCAATTATTCGTTTTTAAGCAGTGACCCATGCTGATTGAAATTGAAACCAGTTCTCTTAATCTATTGAAGGAATTTGACTGGTTATACTTTTTTAAGTTTTTTTTATTCATAATGTTGATAAAATTTATGAACTTTATTATTATGAAAAAGTATTATCGTTAAAACAACAAGGATACTTGCAGCGATAGTACATTCGATGCTTACTAAGCGGTTGGAATTTTACCAAATCATGATGCTCAGTAGGTAGAGATAAAAACTTTGCAGGTTTTACGGCTTAAGTTTTTACTTTTTTATTTTATAGGAGGAGATGTTTATGAAAAAATTGCTGCTGATTATTGTTATTCTTTTAATAACACCTATTGCTTTATTTGCTGCCGGACAGCAGGAGGTTGATGCAGTCACCACTGCTTCAGTTGTAGATAACGCTTCTGATTTTCTTTCAGCAGTCAGCCAGGATGGAACCTGGATAGCTGCGGTTCTGCAGGATTTGTCCTTGGATGAAGAAATAGTTATTTCTGGTCAATTTATACACAATGATGAACCTTATAGAAAGCTGGCTTTTTATGCACAGGATGAAAACAGAACTGTAACTGACCGATTTACAGTTACGGCTCCACGAATGCTTGTCCAAAGTGAAAATACTAGAATACAGGGGGGAACATTTGCAGGAGATGTATATGTTGAGGCCAATGGATTTCATCTTGTTGACGGTACAGTTGATGGAAACATCTATTTTTCCAGCCAGGAGTATTTAAACAGCTTCTCATTAGATGATGGATCCACAGTAACTGGAAAAACTGAGCTTCAATAAAGAGGCAGAAGAAGCCAAGTCAGACGCAAATTGCAATGTCCGACTTGGCTTTATCTTCATCACTTCAACAATTGACAGTAAAAGAAAAAACTTCATTACCGATTATCATGCAAAATATTACGCTCATATCCTCACTCGTCGAGACGGACAGGGAATAGAGCGCCTATCTCAATCTCTTTTTGGTACTTCTGTTGATCTAAATCCGCATCAAATTAACACATCTGCCTTTTCTTTAGCCAATCCAGTATCAGAGGGTGTGATACTTGCCGACGAAGGAGGACTGGGAAAGACAATAGAAGCTGGTCTGATGGGCAGACGACAAAACCGCAGCAGTGAAACAGAAACTAGCCAACGTGAAATTCCAAATCCGTGCACTGCAGCGTGATGCGCGAAAGGCAGGGACGGTGGATAAGCAGAAGGAGATTTAGGAGATAATTCAGCGTATGCAGAAGAAAAGAAGCGTATTCGTGTCCATATCTTTGATATGGAGGATGAAATAGAGGCGAAGCAAGATGAGCTTATTGATGAGCTGGAAGAACGGATGAATCATAAAGTTTTAGTGAATACATTATTTACGATCCAATGGGAAGTGGTTTAAAATCAATAGTTTAAAGCGTACAGAGTATGTACTTTAGTCAAAACTGAATACTGCTATGAGTGTTCTTTAATAAAAATATTATACAAATACACTTTACCTCTAAGGTAAAGTGTATTATACTTGGAGTGTAGGTGGATATCCTGTTTGCAAACAAGAAGCTTGAAAAAACCTTTAATTCTCAAAACAAGCTGCAGCGGGAATATGGGGAGCAGGCTAAAAAAATTAAATTGAGAATGTCGGTACTGAGAGCAGCATCTAGTCTTGCGCAGGTTCCTGTGGAAAAACCGGATAGGCTGCATGAGCTCTCCGGTGAACGGAAGGGGTGTTTTGCGGTAGATCTTAAGCAGCCATACAGGTTGATTTTCGAACCTGCAGATGTTCCGGTTCCAAGAAAAGAAGACGGGGGAATAGAAAAGGAGCAAGTGGTATCGATCAGGATCCTATCGGTAGAGGACTATCATTAAATGAGTGAAGTAACGAATAGATATATTCCCAATTATGTCATACATCCCGGTGAGTATCTCGAAGAGGTACTAGAATCCAGGAAGATAAAAAAGCGGGATTTTGCCGAAAGAGCAGGCTTGTCGGTGAAGGCAGTAAGTCAAATAATAAATGGAAAGTCTCTCTATTCACCCGATGTTGCGTTGGTATTTGAAAGAACTTTAGATATACATGCAGAGGTCTGGATGAATATGGCTGAAGCTTATCAGTTGTTCCAAGCGCGCAGAAAGGAGCTTGAGATGCTGAGAACCGTACAGACCCGTGAGTGGGTGCAGAAATTTCCTATAGCCGATCTCAAGCGCCTCGGTATCATTCCGAATACAAGAAAGATAGAGATTATCGCCGATAGTCTACTGCGTTTTCTGGGAGTTTCGGATCCTGATACATGGGAGAAGTATCGGAGACAGCATGCGGTGCTGTACCGAAAGAGTGCTCAATTTAAAGAGCAAGAGGAAGCGACTGCGGTGTGGCTGCATCTTGCCGAGCGTAAGGCTGAGCAGATAGCTGCAAAACCCTTTGACAAAGATACTTTTCGTGCAACCCTTAAGGAGATTCGCGGATTAACGCTATTTCCTGCAGAAGAGTTATTCCCAAAGGTCCAGAAATTGTGCACTGAGACTGGAATTGCGCTTGTGAAGGTGCCAGAGCTGAAAACTACGCATATCAGCGGCGCTTCGTGCTGGCTTTCGCAGAATAGGGCGATGATAGCACTCAGTCTGCGGAATAAAACGAACGACCACTTTTGGTTCACTTTTTTCCATGAGGCTGCTCATGTTCTACTGCATGGGAAGAAGGCTATTTATATTGATGCAGAAAACAATCATAATGCTGTGGGAGAAGAGATGAAGGCGGATAGATACGCTGAAACCCTCCTTATACCGCAGGGTGAGTACAGTACGTTTATTAAAGAAGGAAAGTTTTTCCCGAAGCAGATAAAGACCTTTGCCGAAAGAATTGGCATACATCCCGGTATCGTGGTGGGGCGTCTCCAGCATGACGGATATTTAGAGCACAGCTGGCATAATGGGCTGAAAGAAAAAATGTGTGATCAAAAGGAAAATTAGAATAAACGAATTGTAAAAGCTGTAAGCTATCCAGGGACGGATATAGATGTGGAAAGATATTTGGACAGTCGGGATATTACCGGAAAGCTGAGTGACGTTTTCTCAAACACACTTGGCTTTTTAATGTAAATCTGCGGCATAAGAAGAGCATTAAAAGCATACCCCGATAAAGAATTTTTCGACGATAAAGAAGGGAACACATTTACCGTGGTAATCAGTAGGAAAGTTCAGTAGTCAGGTGCTTACTGGCATCATTTCATTATTTCTCATTTTTTGTATAATCATATCAGGGATGTCATCAAATCTGACATTCTCAATATCAACTTGCAAATCTGCACGTTACAATAAATACCAACTAAATATATAATCATAAGATATAAGAAAGCATGCAGCCATCCAGCTATTTAGTCCTCACTGTTTCCTGTAAATCCGGAAGAAGTCAGGATTGAATTTGATATGAATTTCATCATCAAGGGCATAATTCGGCAGAAGTCCACGGGTATTTGAATGGATAATTGTAATAAAGCAGTTGTTGAACTCAATTTTAAACTCAGTAATCGAACCGAGGAATGATTCCATCTCAAGACGTCCCGAAAATCCTGTAGGCTCAGTACTGACGTCCAATGCCTCCGGTTTGATGCTCAAGGTAACTTCCTCACCTTCCTTATATTCCGCTGAGCTGTCTTTTTT
>JAIPFQ010000135.1:0-5817 GCA_021736605.1 Spirochaetales bacterium
AGCTGTTATGGGGCTTTTCTTGCCGGTTCCCGGCTTGAGAGCGCATCATGCTGGCGGGAGAGCTGATTGCCGGTGTGATGGCTGAAGCTGAAGAGGTGGCGAAGGGGTCGCTGCATCAGGGCTGTTCGGTACATGTGAGCATCTCGGGATCTTGACGGCTGCAGGGTGTCGTGGGTCCGGAGCGTGGGGCTGTGAGCTCGGCGGAGGCCTGTTTTGAGGGGATTTAGGATGCATGGATGGAATTTTTTACAGCTCAGCAGGATTTTTGCAGAAAGATGGAAACAATTGGGGCATATGCGGTGGGTAGTTCATCAGTATACACGGTAATGGTGAGTGATGAGGGGCTGCTTTGAACAGGCTAACACAAGGATTAGTGCCAGGGTATAACAATTTGTTATGGAAGATTTATTTCCTGTATATGGCCGAAGCCTTACAAGGTGATTATATTGTATAAGTAGTAAAGAGAAAACAGAGGAGAAAAGACCCTTATGGAAACCAAAACCAGCAGTAAAATTAATGAAAAGCAGGAAGACAAGCAGAATCAGGACACCAAGCCGGGGAGTGTCATCATATCACTGAAGGATGTGCATAAAATATATCCTCTTGGGAAAACGGAGGTTCATGCAGTAAAAGGAGTCTCATTCGACATAACGAAAGGAGACTTTATCTCCATCGCAGGGCCATCAGGATCAGGTAAATCTACGATATTGAATATGATCGGCTGCATTGATACACCTACCCAGGGGAGCGTAGCCATCAACAATATCGTTACAAGCGGAATGAAGGATAATGAAATAACAAAACTCAGGCATCAGACCCTGGGATTTATCTTTCAGAGCTTCAACTTGATCCCAGTCCTCGACATATACGAAAATATTGAATTCCCTCTCTTGCTGAACAAAGAGACTCGGGGAACAAAGGAAGAGCGGAAGAAGTGGATAGATTATCTGATGATGATGGTCGGGCTTGAGGAGTGGCGAGACCACCGGCCGAACGAACTGTCAGGAGGGCAGCGCCAGCGCGTAGCCATCGCCAGAGCATTGGTGACCAAACCGGATATCGTACTGGCAGACGAACCCACGGCGAATTTGGACAGCACCACGGGTGAGCAGATCATTGAGCTCATGAAAAAGATGAATGAGGATGTGGGGACGACGTTTATTTTTTCCACCCATGATCCCTCCATTGTCGATATTGCAGATCATGTGATTCGACTCAAGGATGGAGAAGTGACGAAAAACGAACGGACTCCGAAGAAGAACCGTGCGGAAAAAACGGTAAAAAAGGGGTAGCACATGGACTTCGGCGTACTAGTAAAAATTGCATACAGGAACTTGAAACAGCATAAGGCCAAGACCCTGATCATCGGTATTCTTATTGCATTGGGGATTGCAGTCCTGGTTGTTGGAAACAGTTTTATGGATACCGTTAAATCAGGTATTGAAAAGAATTATATAGAGAACTATACAGGAAATATCTTTATTGCTTCATCTGAGATTGAGAACCCTTCACTGATCGTATCGGAGGAGCTCTTTGAGTCTGCCCCGAAGACGATTCCTGAATTTCAGAAGGTGCGGGAGCATGTGGAGTCCCTTCCGGAAGTGACTGGAACTACCGGGCAGATAAACGGCGTGGCACAGGCCAGCTGGGGAGAACTGGGAGAGGCATTCACCTTCCTCTTCGGTATCGACAGCGCCTCGTATCAGGAACTCTTTCCTGAGGGAGTAAACATCATCGAGGGTGAATTTCTCAATACTGAAGGCTCCGGAAGTGCAGAAGAGGGCGCTCAGTCGGGGATTGTTCTGTCAAAGACCGTAGCGGAGCTGTTTGAGGAGTCATCAGGGGAAGCAATCCATCCCGGTGACACTATCGTAATCACCAGCATAAACACCGTAACCGGAACAAAAATCCGCGAAGTTACCGTCCGGGGCATCCACGATTATGGGGACGCCTCCTTTGACCTCTCGTTCATCAGTTTTATCGATGAAACAAACCTGCGCATTCTGAACGGCATGATGCTGAACAGCCCGGAGGACATTCTCCTGAGCCGGGAAGAGGCAGGCTTCTTTGAGGAAGGACTGGCGGAAGAGGATTTGTTCGGTGGGGAAGAGGACCTGTTTGGTGACGGCTTCGTAACGGACCTCGGTGATTCGGATGCGTCTTCCGGTGATGAAGCTGCTTCGGAAGATGAGTGGCTCGGCATCCTGGGAGATACTTCAGAACGGGATTATCTCAGCGAAACAGATCCTAATGCCTGGAACTACCTGCTTGTGAAGCTGCAGGATGACAGGCAGGCAGGTGCTGTGGTCAATGAGCTGAACGCCTACTTCAAGGATCAAGGCATCGAAGCTCGGGCATGGGACTGGATTGACGGAGCCGGGATGTCAGCGCAGCTGGCGGATACCATCAGCCTGGTATTCAATATACTGATATTCATTGTAGCCATTGTGGCGGTGATTATCATCATGAATACCCTCGTTATTTCGGTTTCTGAGCGTTACGGCGAAATAGGGACCATGCGCGCTATCGGAGCTGAGAAGGGATTTGTTCGGAAAATGATCTCCCTGGAAACCCTGATGATAACTATTGTTTTCGGAGTCGTCGGGGTGGTGCTGGGTATTGTCATCTTACTGATCATGGGCGCTTCAGGTATAGAAGCATCCAATCAGTTTCTCCAGATACTGCTGGGCGGAGATGTATTCAGACCGGAACTGTCCGGTGCTTCGGTAATCATATCGATGCTTGTAGTTTCCGTGGTGGGTCTCATTGCGAGTCTCTATCCGGTGGCTGTGGCATTGAAGATCTCTCCTCTGGAGGCGATGAATAAATGATAAGCCCAATAAATGTGATGCCAATAAATGTGATGCCAATAAATGTGATGACGGAAGGATCAGCAGTGAAGATACTGCAGGCGGTACCTGAAAAGAAAGCAGTGCAAAGACGTGGAGGAAATAACGATCATGAATTTGATGAAAATAGCATATAGAAATGTTTCCCGGCAGAAACGGCGGAGTAATCTTCTGGGGATAGCCATAGCCTTCGGGGTGATGATCATCATTCTTGTGAACAGCCTGACATCCGGGCTGATCAGCAATACGGAGGATAATTTCACCTCCGCTCTGGGAGGGCATATTTACATCACCGGAGAGGTGCAGCTCGACAGCGGCCGGGTGGTAAGCCGAATTGAGGATCCTCAGGTGCTGGAAGAGGTGATTCCGCAATTTTCAGAGTATATTGAAGCCTATGAAATACGATCAACCATAAACGGATCATTTGTGTTTCGATCAAAGACGGAGCGGGGAGTGCTGTATGGAGTTGACTGGCAGCATGAAAAGGATCTGGCAGATACCCTGAAAGTGGTTGAAGGCGATATCTCGGATGTAGCTGACCCTGAAGGTGACCGCCGTGCTCTGGCTCTGCCCCAGGCGGTCGCTGAGGAACTGGGTGTTGTCCTAGGAGAGGAAATTCTGCTCAGCTTCAATACCGTGACTGGACAGGCCAACGTGGGAGAATTCATCATCAAAGCAATTACTGTTGATGCCTCCGGCCTCGGATTCACTGCAGCCTATGCAGATATCGACTATGTCAACGAGCTGCTGGGACTTGATTCCGGCGAATATCAGACCTTCAACCTTGTTCTTAAGGATGTTACGGCGATTAATGCAGTGACAAGCCAGCTGAAATCAGCGATAGAAGAGGCCGGCGCACCTCTGAAACCGGAATCCGAGGAGGAAGAAGGAATGGTGGGTGTGAACATGGGGAGTATGTTCGGAGCCGGGGTTGATGAAGAACCATGGGATGGGACTCGCTTCAATATCGGCAATCTGAATGATTATATGGATATGGTAACGCAGATTGTTGCTATTCTCAACGGGATTGCCCTGGGCATGTTTCTGATGATGCTGATGATTACCATGGTAGGCCTGGTGAATACATTCAGGATGATCATGATTGAGCGGACCAAGGAGATTGGCACCATGCGTTCAGTGGGGATGCTGCGAAAGCATGTAAGCCGGCTTTTCCTCTTTGAAGGGCTCATTCTTGCCCTCAGAGGGACGGTGTTCGGGATCGCAGCTGCCGGGGTAGTGGGCATCATTTTACGGATGATTCCCTTCAGCAGTCCCAATTTTGCCCTGCTTCTGGATAATGGACGGATCTCGGTACCTATTGTACCGTCGAATATACTGCTGGTGCTGGTGATCATTATAGCGATTACCATGATCGCCGTTTGGTCGCCGGCACGGAAGGCTGCTTCGCTGCAGCCGGCTGATGCGCTGAGGAGCTGAAACAGCTGAAACAGCTGAAATATGAATCCGCTGAGGGTTGAAACAGCTGGGCTGCTCTATTGCAGCGGAATGATGTAGAGATGTGGAGATGGAGAGAGACAGTAATGAAAGCTAAGCAAAAGGAAAGAACGATGAATAGACACATAAGAAAGAGAAAAACAGTCGGAGCATGGACATCCGACAATACTGAAAAAAGAAGAGTACGGCAAGCATACCGAACTGGTAAAGCATACCGAACAGACAGAGGATACCCGGGAGCTGAAGCCGCCCAGGCGACTGCTGCAGTCTCAAGGCAGCAGAGATCACGAAGTATGCGGATCCTTCTGCTGACGGTGCTGCTTTTGGGCTTGGCTGTTTCGCTTCGAGCAGTAAGTATTGAAGACGGTGAGGATATCCTCAGGAGCATCGATAAGATGTCGAATTTCGAGCAGACCAATTTTTCCTCCCTTTTGACCATGATTTCCCAGGATCCGGAAAAGGGAGTTGAAAGAACTACGGTACAGCAGTTCCGGAAAGATGATGAAGAGAAGTTTCTGCTCCTCATCCAGGAGCCGGCGGTGAAAAAAGGGCAGGGCTACCTGCGGATCGACGACAACCTCTGGTTTTATGATCCGGAGAGCCGCAAGTTCTCCCACACCTCCATGAAAGATCAGTTCAACGATTCCGATGCGAACAATTCGGACTTCAATGCTTCATCCTTGGAAGAGGACTACAAGGTTACGGCAATAGAAGAGGGGACATTGGGCCAGTTCTCCGTCTATATCATGGATATCGAGGCGGTGAATGATGAAGTGACTTATCCCACCCAGAAGCTTTGGGTTACCCGGGAAAACAGCCTGCTCCTTAAGTCAGAAGACTACAGCGCCGGAGGCCGCCTGCTGCGCACCAGCTATTTCCCCTCCTACGCCAAGGCAGGGGACAACTATACCCCGACAAAAATGCTCTTCATTGATGAGCTGGTGGAGGGGAAGAAGACTCAGATTACCATCAGTGATATTTCTACAAAAAAACTTCCCGAATCAATCTTCACAAAATCCTATGTGGAACGGGTGAATAATTAGGAGGTCCCATGAAAGCACAGACTTTTTTCAAGATACTGATAAGCGGGGGGCTGCTCCTTGCTCTTGCCCTGTCTCCTCTTGCAGCGGATGATGATTTAGAGGCCGAACTTTTCGGCGGAGGCAGCTCCAGCTCAGATGATATGCTGAGCGAAGAGGATATGTTTGGAGAAAGCACTGATTCTGCTGATGCTTTCGCGGACGAGGAGAGCTTGTTCGGAGCAGCGGGTGATGATTCTTCCAGTCAGGTTTCCGGCTCCGATGAGGACGCCCTCTTCAGCGGTTCGCTTGTCTCCGAGGCGGAAGAGACGGATCTTGCCCTGGACGAGCTGCTGCTGGTGAATGAAGATGGCGTGGTCATCGGCGGATCCTTCTCCTTCAGCCTGACGCCGGGCTGGAACTGGTACTTGGATGCCGGCGAAAATGAAGGGATTCTCTCCTATTCCCTGAAATCCAAACTCTTTTTTGATGCC
>JAIPFQ010000136.1:0-5811 GCA_021736605.1 Spirochaetales bacterium
CTTGAATGAAAATAGGAAAAACTAGAAACAGAGCATTATTGAACCGGGATTACAGCATTCGCTGCTGCTGAACCCCTTAGAAATTTTGCTGAATTTCATTAACGGATACTTTTTTTAATTCTCGCTTCTCTGATTATTTGTTTTTTTCATTTTTCTTCCGAGATTTCCCTGGTGTAGATGGAATCCGACCCTCAGCTGCTTGAGCCCGCCATCGTATAAAAAGAATAATGATACCAATAGCGACAGCAATTATCTGGAAGTAGAACATTCCAGCTCCCAGCCAGTCCCCATATTTAGTATAAAAGGTCTTCGGCGGATTCTCATAGACCGGGACGGTGGTTACTAAATAAGCTTCAATGAATGGGTCCAGCGTATCTATTGGACGGCCAACAGCATCAACTGTACCGGTAATACCTGAGTTCGTGCTTCGCACCATTCCCCGCCGGTTTTCTACTGACCTGAATATGGAAATATTGTAATGCTGCATTTCAGCGGAAACAGCACGAGACCATGAGTCATTAGTCATATTCACAATCACTTCAGCACCGTTATTTATGAACATCCGGGAAATATAGCCGAATACATCCTCAAAACAGATGGGAGTTGAAAATTTCACACCATCTCCAGTCTCAAATACGGTGGGCTCCGTACCCCGCTCCCAGAAGTGAAAATCATTATCCACCAGAAGCTGGTAGAAACGAGGAAACTCCTCCTCAAAGGGAAAGTTTTCAGTAAAAGGTACTAAATGAATTTTACGATACGTATCCTGCAGTTCGCCATCCTCATAGTGAATCACTGCATTGTAGTCGATACGGTTATACTGGCCATTCGGCAGGACAGGGGGCAGTCTCGGGTCTTCCAGTCGACCATCATCATTTCCAGTTACAAGCGGGACATCCAAATCCTTGGCGAACTCAGAGAACTCCTTGACCAGTCCGTACATCTGCAGGTCAGTACGATAATTAGTATGCCAGTATATCCCAGGAACAAAGGCTGTTTCAGACCAGAAAACAATATCAGGGTCCTCTTCAAGGGCTTCTTCGCTCAAACGTTTCATACTGCGAAAATTTCTCTGGTACTGGTTAAAACCGCCGAGCCAGGTATCAGCATTGTGCTGTATCAAGGCAACTTTCCAGTCCTTTCTTACTTCCCAGTTATCCACCTGCTGCATACGGATAAATCCGAAAATCAGAACCGCTGCAAATAAGATACTATAGGCGGCCAAACTTGGAATATGTTTTTTTAAAGTGTACTTCAGCAGAGGTTTTCCACCAACAATCCAATCAAAGAGCAGCTTACCCATATAAGCTGAGGGCAGTGCTATCATCAGACTGACTCCCCAAACACCGGTAAACTCTGAAATTTGTATAAAGGGAAGAAATCTATTTTGAGTATATCCGATAATTCCGTAGGTGTATGCTGCAAAACCCATGGTTTTTGTGTATTCATATCCTACAAAAGCCAGACCTTGGAGTATGAATCCATAGTTGGGGAAGGCCTTATCAATAAACTTTAAGGCCGTAAACATGATGAGTGTTAAGCCGGAACAAATAATTGGGGCAATATAGATAGCAAGCGGGTGAAATGTAGCCAGCCAGTAATTGAATAAGGTGTAACTGAGAAAACCGTAGAGAAAACCCAGAAAAGTTACGGTCTTCCAAGATGCGGTTTTTATGAGGGCAAACATGGGAACCAGGGCAAAGAAGCCTAAAAATGCTATGCCGTCATCAGAAAAAACCCCTGGAAATGCAGCGGCAAAAAGAAGAACGCCCGCTGTTAATAAAACGACCTCGGTACCAATGGTACCAAGGCTTGCATAAAGAGTCTTCTTTTCCCCCGAAGTATGCTTAAGAAGTTTTCGCTTCATTATCACCTAATCCAGTAATGTATATTTAAGTTTTATTTATATACGTTTAAAAACCTGACAAAAAACCTGAAGCAATCTACTGCCGTAATGGCCAGGCAATCTGCTTTAATTCTTTTCCAGGCCGAAACACAGCAACACCGTGAGTATCCACAGGTACAATTTCACCTGTTTTTGGATTTCGTGCCCGTTCACGACCCTTTCGGGTGCGTATTTCAAAAGTACCAAATCCTCGTAATTCAATAACCTGGTCACTGCTGAGACCTTCCTTCAGAATGTCGAATAACTGATCGATAACTCCATGAATATCGGTTCTGCTAAGCTCAGTTTCTTCGTTTATCCGTTCAATTATTTCTGCTTTAGTCAGCTTCCGGGATGCCATAATCCCTCCTTTTCTCATTCTTAATTACAAACATCCTATACTTCCCATCACTACGCAGCTGCCCGCGGGCAGTAGGTAAACCTTTTTTTTAGTAAACACACAACTGCGTGAAAGATTACAAAATGAATGCAATCACTTTAAACAGTTCTATTTTACTGCATTGAATTGAATTGCGCATACAGCCGGGATTTTCTCCGTGCTGCGGTATTTTTATGAAGAATACCTTTAACTGCGTATTTGTCCAGAAGGCTGATAACTTCCTTCAGCTGCTCCTGAGCTGCCTCAGAATTTTTTTCACTCACTGCTTCATAGAACTTTCGTGAAGCACCTTTAATTTTACTTTTTGCTGAACGGTTTCTAATTCTGCGGGCTTCGCTCTGCCTTGCTCTTTTCTCTGCAGATCTATTGATATTGATTTCCACTATACTTACCTCCATCTGCCGCAAGGGCAGGTTTTGCTTTTAACTTTCTTTTTATCTCTTTACATTATGAAAAAATATGCATTAACTACTGTATTCTGAAACCTAGACGAGAAGAAAAAGTATCAGACAAGGAGAAACTTGTCAAGCTGAAACTTGTCCTCTCTTATACGATTCTTTATTAATTAACTTTTTTAACTGCAGTATTTTACTATCGATGTTCCAAAACGGCAAGACTCTCTTTCCGCCTCAATATATTTTTCTGCCCCGCTCATTTTCCCTTTCTGCTTCTCCGTCAATCTTCCTGGTCTTCCAGAAACTTTTCATCCACCTGCCAGTACCTTGTTTTTTCATCCTGATACAGATATTCAAAGGGGATGGGGAACATTCTGCCGTCTCCTGCATGAACATATATCTTTTTTGATATGATATTCACTTCATGAATTTTACAGAGTTCTCCATTCACTTTCAGTCTATTCCCCTCATTCGGCCACTTCTTTTTTTCTTCATGGTAAAAATCAAATTCATAGGACAGGCAGCACAGCAAGCGTCCGCAGGGGCCGGAAATTTTCATTGAATTGAGGGATAAATTCTGCTCCTTTGCCATCTTTATTGAAACGGGGTTCAATTTATCTGTAATACTGTGACAGCAGAACTGTCTTCCGCAGACTGCAATACCTCCGACTACTCTTGATTCATCCCGAACTCCTATCTGCCTCAACTCAATACGCATTCGAAAAACGGATACAAGATCCTTTACAAGATCTCTGAAATCAACGCGTGAATCTGCAGTAAAGAAGAAGAGAACTTTGGGTTCATCCAAAAGATAGTGAGCAGTTACAAGCTTCATTTCAAGCTGGTGTTTTTCAATTTTTTCCCGGCATATTCTATAGGCTTCCAGCTCTTTTTCACGATTCTGCTCAAACTTTTTTATATCCCCTTCATCTGCAATTCTTTCAATTGCATATATATCTCCGTTGATTTCGGATGCATCAGCGGCCATTTTCCCAAGCAGCACGCCCATATCCATTCCGTAACGCGTCGGTGTAACAACGCGAATTCCTGCTTCCAGAATACCTTTATAAGAACACACATAGGTTTCACTGGAATGCAGATTCTTCACCAGATAGATAACCTCTTTTTCCGGTTCTTCATCACGAGTGCCATCGTCAGCTTCAGGCTTATCAGGGGCTTCTGCTTCTGAAGCTCCATTGTCTGTTTCTGTTATTCCTGATCCCAGAGGTTCTTCAGAGCTGCTGCTCCTGCTATCAGGGGTATCTTGAGGAAGATCTTTATCAACTTCAGAAGCATCATCAATTTCAGAACTTTCATCCGCAGCAAAACCATCATTGTTCTCTTTAATGTTTTCTTGAGGAAAGGCAGGTTCAATTTCTTCCTCACTCTTCTGGTTCTCGGAAGAATTTAAAACAAGATGTGTATTCCCATCCAAGGAGACATAAGCTTCGGCAGCCGTTTCAGATGCTCCAAAATCATAGATTGAGAGGTCTTCATGAGTCACATTTCTGTTTCCTGCTGAATATCCAGAAGAAGAATATCCAGAAGAATCAGGGTCCTTCTTTTCCTTATCACCGTGCTTATCACCGTGCTTATCACCGTGAAGTCCGCATCCTGCACAGCACCCAAGGTGAGAATCCCCTTGGATAATGAAACCTGATCCATTTTCCGGCAATACCCCGGAAGAGCTGGAATTATTAGAATTATATATCATAAAAGTGTTTTTCCTTATTATTTTTCATTTTTTCATTCACTAATGACATTCGATAAAAACAGAACCTCCGCAGGACAGCTTATTCTGTAATCTTCACATTTTCTTATCAGTAGATGAACAGCACAGATACAGTCCATAAGCAGGCTGTAAAGCACTTTCCTCTGCTTTACAGGCTGACGCCATGGTTTACTGCAGCATCTTATTTCTTACTGCAGACGGAGATAGGTGAAATTAGATTTTCATCCAAAGAAGAACCATACAAAAATTACCATACCCTAAAAAAATTGTCAAACATAATTGACGATACATAAAGAAAATGCTATCTTTAATCTAAGTCTCAATCAGACGTCAAATCCTAGTTAATAAGCGGTAATATTATGAATTTTTTCGATACTCACGCTCATATAGGTCTGATTCACGAAGATCAGATCGAACAGTTACTCATAGTCAAACAAGCTGAACGAGCTAATGTAAAGCATATTATCAGTATCTGTAATTCTCTGACGGACTTCGATAAGGTTTACAATAACTTGAAAACCGCAAAAAACATTTATCATGCAGTAGGTGTTTCTCCATCAGAGGTTACAAACCCCGGGTCAGACTGGGATCTTCAGGTCATGGAAAAATCAAAATATAACCGAATTGCCGCTATAGGTGAAATCGGACTGGATTATTATCGAAAATTCGGCAGCAGAAAAGCCCAGATTGAATTGTTCATACAGCAGCTGGATATTGCTAAGGAACTGAATCTTCCAGTTATCATTCACAATAGAGAAGCCGGTGCGGATGTTCTCGATATCCTCAGGGACCGTCTTCCTCCAAAAGGTGGTATCCTTCACTGTTATTCAGAAGACTGGGCGTATGCAAAAAAAGCCCTGGATCTTAATCTGTATATCTCCTTTGCAGGTAATGTTACCTACAGAAATGCAAGAAATCTTCATGAAACAGCTGCACAGATGCCGCAGGATAGAATTCTCATAGAATCAGAAAGTCCTTTTATGGTCCCTTCTGCATATCAGGGAAAAAGGAACAAACCGGCATATCTGCAGAAAGTTGCCGAAGCGGTGGCTGAATTGCGGGATACTTCTCTAGAAGAGCTGGCCCCAGTCTTATATGAAAACAGCCTTAATGTTTTCGGGATTACTGAAGCAGACGAAACGGTATAGAGCAGCTGATAATAAGGTAAAATCCCGGAGAAATAGGTGAAGGAGAGAGCTTCTCTGAATACTCCCCAATACTCCTCAGTGCAAATAGGCTCTCTGGAAGTTCCAGGCAATATTTTTCTTGCCCCTCTAGCTGGATATACAGACAGAGCTTTCCGCTCCATATGCATTTCCTATGGGGCAGTAATGGCCTTTTCTGAGATGGTCTCTGCTGAAGCAGTTGCCAGAGGCAGCGAAAAAACTGAATCCCTCAT
>JAIPFQ010000006.1:0-34185 GCA_021736605.1 Spirochaetales bacterium
TTTCCGCTGAAAGCATTCACAATTTCAATAGTTGTATACACCGTTGAAGTCAGCTTGGAAACCGAATCAAGGATATAGGTAAAATTGTTCTTGAACATCACATTATCAGGAAGTTCAATGGATTTAACCGCCATCAGCACATCCCCGGGATCCAAGGTCTTATTCACCAGGGAGTTTCCTCCCATCCAGTATGAAATACCGTTAATCATCTTACCGTTGCTCTTCCTGATAGCAAGAGCGTAGTCCTTCACTGTGATGCCGCCCACATCTTCAAGATATTCGATCACCTTTTTTGAAGGGTCGTAGGGAACTGCAATAATTGAGTTCAAATCCCCCATAACCGTTATATGGCTGGGAACATCGGGAACGTAGATATGGTCCCCGGGTTTCATTACAATATCATCGGCAGTTCCGGCAATATCTTCCGGCGTATCCACACGACTGAGGCCGAGAACTATTCTTCCCGCTGCTTCTTCTATATTATCTTCCGCCATTTGGAGCATGGACTTCTGTCGTGAAATCTGCCCCTGCAGAGCAATTTTCACATCCACATCAAGGGCTTCAGCAGCTATGGCGGTACTTAAATCAGCAATCTGCTGCTGTATCACCGTAATATTGTGTCTCAGCTGCCGCATCTGCTCTTCCCGGATTGAGTCACGAACAACCACAAGCCCCTCGGGGAAGGCATTTTCGCTGAAACCGCCAGCTTTTTTCAGAAGCTCGGAAAGGGTCTGCCCTTCCTTAATGGTAAACACTCCTGGCGCCTTTACATTTCCAAGAATTTTTACGCTGTTCAGATCTGCCACGGAATCATCATTCTCCATGATCACCACTTTATCACCCGGTTCCAGGGTCATGTTCTTTTTCATATCACCGACAATGAACAGATCCTTCAGCTGGACCTGCCCGATAACCGAGCCGTTACGGATGATTCTGGCATGAAACTTTTCGGGATTCAAAATATTTTTGTTGTTCAGAACATCCAGCAGACTAATTCCTTCCTGGTATGCCGTAATACCCCCGGAGATATCTCCGAAAACCTGAATGGGCGCCGCTGCGTATTCCGATTCCTTCTCATAGAGCTCAACTGCATCCAGAGGGGATAATTCATAATCAATATTATTGTCTTCATTCAGCACATCTGCAGGACTGAAGACAATGTAAGAGTCCTCTGTTCCTTCAGGATAGCCTTTTACCAAGGTGGCGAACTGCATATCCGTATCCGGACGAATCCCCGCTTTTCTCAGCAGCTCTGAAAGCAAGGGAGTAGCTTTTACGGAGTAGACACCGGGATAGAGAACTCGACCGCTTACGGAGATATACTCTGCCCCTGCTTTCCCGCTGGAAGCTATTAAGACAAGATCACCATCCGCCAACTCTCTGCTTCGAAATCTGCTGTCCAGAGAACTTCCCTCACTGACAACATAGCCATTTCCGGATTCCCGTATCAGCGTTCCCTTCTCTTCTGCACCGGAAAACTGAACTCCGCCGCTGAATTCAAGAAGATCATCCAGAGATTCTCCCTGCTTAAACTCATATATCCCCGGCTGGACAACTCTGCCGCCTGCCGCGGCAACTTTTCCTACGGGGGGAACTTTAACCACATCCCCTTCACGAATCTGCGGCAGGCTGTTCCTGCCGTTTATAAAGAGATCATATAGATCTACATTGATTTCATCATCACCGCGGTAAATAATAATATTTCTCAGAGAACCTTTTTTCGTTACTCCGCCTACTGCACCGATAACATCAAGAATACTCCAGATGCTGGAAGCAGTTACCACCCCGGGCTTCTGCACATAGCCGCTGACAAAAATTGAGATATCTCGTATTTCCGCCGGTGAAACATCAACAGTAAAATTACGATATTTTTTTTCAAGCTTTTCCGTTATCTGCTGAACAATTTGTTCCAGGGTGAGATCCCATACGGATAGTCTTCCGGCAGGCTGAAGAAAAATCTTTCCGTCATTTTCTACAGGAACTTCGTAAGTGCCTTGTATGGAACCAAAATCCACTGGTTCGCCCCAAATATATACACGCAGCACATCACCCGGGCCGACAACATAGGTATCATTTACCGGACCCTTTGCCGTGGGCTGCCACTCTTCCAGCAAATCATAGCCGAACTGCCCCAGACCTTCAGCCCCGGCAATATTCAGCTCCTGATAAGCTTTTTCTATTGGACTCAGCTCAACTTCATTCACCGCGTCCTGAGCCGGGAGAGAAGCCGCTGCCATAATAATTATAAGACTCAAAATAGATATACCTAATATTTTTCTTTTCATAACAGCACCTATTGTACTAGGATTTCCATCTATCTTGCAAGCGAAAATATTGTAATTAAACAGTTTCACATTCAGACGAACAGGAAACAGCTGTATTTTCGGTTTTCTTCAGTATTCTATCTTTTCCTTACCCGCTTAAAAAGAGTATTCCTGCAGTTAATCGAATTCTGCCTCACGTGTTGTTTTTTTTTAATCTCTTATTTGGCAGTAAATGTTTTTATCTGTCATGCTTATAAGCATTTATAATTATGACGAATATTTATTACAAAAACCGTACCAACTTTACCAATTTCTCATAAATAAATAACGCCGTTTCAATGCGTGAACAGCTTGTGGATAACTTGTGGATAAATTATTCTTATTATTATAAGGATTTATTTTCTATTTACGAATACTGATTTTTTTGGAAAAATTTCTACACCTGTTAAGTAAAAAATATTAATTCATTGTTATATATGTAAATATTTCATAAACAATCTTACATGTCCATGAAACGCTTCGAAATAGATAAGAGCTTGCAGAATTCTTGTATATCGCGGTCTGCACAACAACTTGTGGATAACTTGTTAATAACTTTTTTGTCAATCCCTTTTGCCGTATATTTTTTTATGAATCAACCGTTTTTTCAGTGTATTTTTTCTCCGTGACTTCTTTGCTTTTTTCCACGGAAAAAGCGGAAGAAAAGCGGAAAAATAATCACAAACGGTTCACTTAATTTCCATCTTCCCGTCTGCTCCCTGAAACCGGATCATCTTCCCGTGTCACATCTGCTCCCAGAGATACCAATTTCCTGCAGAGTCCCTCGTAGCCTCGTTCTATCTGATAAATATTACGTATCGTGCTCCTTCCCGAAGCGCATAACGAAGCTATTACCAAGGCCATTCCTGCTCGGACATCCGGAGAATCAACCTGCTGCCCATGCAGTCTGCTGGGACCGGTAATTACCGCCCGGTGGGGATCACAGAGAACAATCCCGGCTCCCATTCTGATGAGAATGTCTATGAAAAACATTCTTGATTCGAACATCTTTTCGTGAATCAGAATTGTTCCCTCATTTTGTGTTGCAGTCACTGCCAGGATGCTCATAAGATCGGAGGGGAAGGCTGGCCAGGGGCCGTCATCTATATGAGGGATTGCTCCTCCCACTTCAGGAACTATCTTTCGGTGCTGTTCCTCGGGCACGCAAAGGGCATTCCCGCTGTACTCCCAGGTGATTCCCAGACGAGCAAAGCCCATCTCTATCATGGGCATATGCTCACGTTCAACTCCCTGAATAGTTATCTCACCTTTTACAGCCGCTGCAAGGCCGATAAATGAACCAATTTCCATATAATCTGAGCCGATGGTATAGTCGCATCCATGAAGTGTCAGGCCTCCCTTAATTCTCAGCAGGTTTGAGCCGATCCCGATGATTTCCGCTCCCATTTTTTGGAGAAACGTACACAGATTCTGAACATGAGGTTCCCCGGCGGCGTGTCGAATAAGGGTTTCCGTTCCCTTTTTTGCCATTACTGCCAGCATAATTGCATTTTCCGTTGCGGTAACCGATGCCTCATCGAGAAAAACCGTAGTATCACCACTGGGAAACGAATCCAGTCGTACATAAATATCACCGTTGTCCTGAAGTTCAGCCTTCCCGCCGAAGGAGGAGAAGACCAGAAAATGTGTATCCAGCCGTCTGTGTCCGATCACATCCCCTCCGGGAGGAGGCAGCACGATGGAACCCTGCAGAGCAAGCAGGGGTCCGGCAAAAAGGATTGAAGCCCTGATTGCATCGGCGAGTTCTCTGGGAATATCACCTCGAAGATCATCCCTCTTAATTGTGTAGGAACTCCGTTCTCCGGGGAGGGGCTCAACAGACATCCCTAAGGTTTTCATGATGCTTATCATAACCTGGACGTCTTCAATGTCAGGAATATTTCTCAAAACAAGCTTCTCATCTGTCAGCATGGCGGCAGCTAGGCAGGGGAGTGCGGCATTTTTATTGCCGCTGGCTTTAACCGTTCCTGAAAGCGGCTTACCTCCGCGGATGTGATAGCTTCCCATAATTTCAGTCATTCTCCTATAAGAAGTAAACACCTCTTTATTGAGGCCTGAAGTTCAAATTCAGTTGGCTTTTCAGTTCACTTTTTCAGTTTACGTTTTAATACGTTTTTTTTTACCTCAGTTCACACCTCAGTTCACACCTCAGTGTACAGCGAATCAGCGATTTTCAAAAGCCCAAATGAGCGAACCATCAGTATTGCGATAGGGACTTTTTCTGTATTTCTTATATCTTTTATATGTCTTGCACGCCTGGTAGTATCCCTCCGGTCCTCTGAAGGAAGAAGAGATATCACATCGGTATACCTCCAGCAGGAGGGGAAATAGAGGAGAATCCATTATTTTTTCTGTCCGGTATGCCGCCAGAGTGGAAATATGGGCAGGGAGCATATGCTCTTTTATCAGGAACCCCGTCTCCTCAACAAAGCGGTCTGAAAATCCCAGTTCCTTGAGAAATCGGCGCGCTTTAGCTGCTCCAATTTGAGCATGTCGGTTGAAACGGCGGTTTCCTTCACTTCTGGAAAACGGTTTGCCCGTATCATGAAGCAGCAGAGCTGTAAAAATTTGAAAATCAGGTTTTTTGATATAACGGAGGGTTTCCAGAGTATGATCCCAAACGTCTCCCTCCGGGTGGTACTCTTTATTCTGCTCGACCCCTCGCATCTTAGCCAGCAGCGGCCAGTGTTCATCGATAAAGCCCGATTCCATCAGCAGATCCATCCCTTTCCAAGGCTGCTTCGAAAGGCCGATTTTTCTCAGCAGTAATTGCTGCTCAAAGGAGGACAGGTGCAGCCCCGGATGGTCACCCGGATGGTCATGAGCCTTATGTAAAAGATCAACGTCTTGTTCTGTCATGGTAAACTCATATCGTGAAAGGAGAACTGCGGCATCAGCAATTATATAGGCTCGTTTTTTCGCTATTTCCCCTTCATTCGGTAAACTCAAGTTTCCAGGGTTTCTCAAATCCCAGTATATATTCCCAGGGTCCCTGAAAAAATTTCCTGAACAGTCGTACCAGAAACTGCTATGTGGTAAAAAACCGTAGAGCTCATGTTCACGATTCATATCATCAGAAATAGTCCGAATCAGATGCCAAGTATCCTCAGTTATGATAACCGCATCCGCAGTCTCTGATGCTGGGAACTCGATCTCTTCAAACAGCCTGGATAAGGAGATAAGATCTGCATTCGTTGCAATTTCCTCAATGCCTGTTCCATGCAGACCGTAATACGTATCCAGTGCTGAATTTCCTATGAGAAAAGCGTCAAATCCTGCATCCAGCAAAGTCTGTGTTATATTCACAATACGCTCCATTTGAACTGCTTACGCAAACATTTCCTGTTTAATATCAGCGCAGCTGCGTCCTTCCTGTCTTTTTTCAGCTTACAGTCAGCTTACAGTCAGCTTTTTTTCAGCTTTTTTCAGCTTTTTTCAGCAGAGCTGTTTGCCCTCCAGCTGTTTTTTTCCTATCCATGCATTGCAATCACTTCAATATCATCATAATATAGTATATTGCAGAATTCCGGGTACAAGTAAAATGATGAAGAACAGATGCGTTAGATCCATAAGAAGCAGGCTTCTGCCTGCAGTACCATTTATACTACTCATGGTTTTTATGCTTTCTGTAATGCATGTACACGCTGAAACGGATTCCTTCACCGCTGGAATTGAGAAAATCATACCGGAAATGGAAATTTTCTACAAATCCCTCTATAACGACAAGGAAATCCGGTATATAGAAGATAGCTACGAAACCGTACTTAAGGCAATCGAAAATCGGGTAAACGACGAATGCTCCTATCATTTCCTCACCGCAAAAATGCATATCCTCTTCGGCAAACACTTTGGTATAAAGGATGATCCTAATTTTGATGCAGCCCGGGCTAAACGGAGCTTAAAACGAGGTATTGCGGCGGCTGAAAAATCCCTGGAATTTCAGGAACATGCGCAAACCTATGCTCTTCTCTCAGAGGCAGCAGGTTCAATTTTCATCTTATCCCCGCTGCGCTACCTTTTTTCCTACGGAATGGAGACCCAGTCGGCTTCTGAAACGGCTGCTGAGCTTGACGCAAAGCACCTTTCAGTTCTCCTTCTCATTGGGAACACCTATCTCTATGCTCCCAACATGTACGGAGGGGATGCTGAAAAAGCTTACCGGACATTTCTAGAAGCCCTTGAACGATACAAACAGAAAAGCAATTCCGGCATGTATGCTGATCCGGCGGACCTATTTACGATTTATTCCAGTATCGGTATTGCTTTAGTTAAGCAGGAGGACTTTAAAAAGGGGATTCTGTGGCTGAAAAAAGCATTAAAGCTCTATCCTGAAAATACGTATGCCCGAAGCTACCTGACTGAAGCCCTTGAAGAGACTGAATCCTGACTAGAACACACATTTCTTCTCTAGTTCCATAGCTATTTTGTTCAATAATCTGCTGATTCACAAGATCAAATCTCTATCTGTTCTCTATTTTTCTCTATTTATTTGCATAAAATTTTCCAATGGCATAGAGGCGATTATGAAATGTCCTCTCCATATAATTCCCGAGCCCGATAAAATTGAGAAAGCCTAAAGAATCTGAATCAAGCAGCCCTGCAAAAAAAGCTTCAGCCGATTTTTCCTCAACTTTTACAATTAAATCAAGTGTAAATTCTCCAGGCTCAGCAACCTTCCAAAGAGCAGCAAAAACCAGCTTTGTCGTATTCACCAAGGATATATTAATAAAATTGTCTTCCATTCGATAGGTTATATCCCAGTAAATATCTCCAAAATCTGCCATATTCAGCTTAGATTCAACCCGTATCGGCCCGGAGTATGCATCAACTTGAAGATCCTCCAATGGCTCATCATTATCTTTTGAAGCAATTCGGTAAGAAGAATTAATAAGGGTGACCCTTTCATTTCTTGCTGCAGAGGTATATTCAAGTCCCTCCATCTGCCCAATCCTTAAAAAATCATTCAGGATATCTGTCATCCGACCTTTCCCTGGGGGGGAATATGGGCTGTCGGCCAAATTTACAGTAAAAAGAAACTCCTCCCCCAAAGCAAATTCAATATCCTTCACTTTTGAGACTATTTCCTCAGTAAAGGGTGAGTGAAAAATAGCTTCCGGAGCTTTCATCCCCGTAAACTCCTGCTGGAAGACAAGCCCGCCGGCCGGAAGAGGAGAAGTCAAGAGTAAGAGACCTATGCCCAAGCCTATTCCTAAAGCAGCTGGAGCAATTATGTGCTGTATATGCACTAATCCAAATCTGATGTTCATAAGCTTTATTGACCATACGCATTTTCTGGTATAGCCTGACTGCAAATGGTAATTTTTATATATTTTTGCATATTTCTTGCTATTGGAGCAATAGGTTTTATATTCACCTCCCTAAATATCCGCACGATCAAAAAGAATACTGCAGACAGCAGCTTTGTGGAAAAAATACTGCATGAATCTGATAAATCCGAGGAATCCAGGAACTTCGTTTCGGTATTGATCCCGGCTAGAAATGAAGAAAAGACTATCAGGGCCTGCCTTGATTCCCTGCTGCAGCAAAGCTTCACTCACTATGAAATTCTTATCTATGATGATGCTTCCACGGACGGAACATGGGATATTATCAGCAGGTATGCAGATACATACCATAACGTTTTCGCGATGAAGGGAAACACACTTCCGCGGGGATGGAATGGAAAACATTATGCCCTCCACTGTCTGGCAAAGAAAGCTCGGGGAGATGTATACCTGTTTACTGATGCAGATACCGAACACGGCCGGGACAGCATAGCCGCGGGGCTTGCCAACCTGAAATTTAATCAGACCGATATGATATCCGGGTATCCTGAACAGCGCTTGCCGAACCGATTAACCCAAATCATCGTCTCCCTTATGCATTTCAACATAAGCTTCATTCTCCCCCTCTGGAGACAGCGGCGTTCCGGGAACTCACTATTCGGGCTGGCAATCGGCCAGTATATCTGTATGAAGAGTTCCGTTTACTGGGACATCGGGGGTTATGAAGCGGTGAAGCAGACAATTACTGATGACATCCATATTGCTCGTCTCCTTATATCCCGAGGCTATACACAAAGCTTCATAAAACTCACCGGGATTGTCTCCTGCAGGATGTACAGCAATTCAAGGGAGGCATATGCAGGTATTTCTCGAAATATCATGGATTTTTTTGATAACGCCCTCTATTTACCTGTACTGCTTGCTCCGCTTTTCTTTCTTTTTATTCTTTTTCCGCCATTCATTTTTTTATATCAGCTTTTTTTCCATGGGACCTGCAGCGTTCTGCTTCTTTCAGGAACTCTGCTGCTCTATTTTTCCTGGCTCAGAGTTCTTATCTTTTTCAGTTATCCCAAGCTTCTCTCCCTATATTTCTTGATGACCCTCTCCTTACCGGTTATTATGATAGGCACAAGTACGTATCAAATAATTACCCGCAGGGGATTTCAATGGAAGGACAGGACGGTGACATAATTCGAAACCCGGGATCACGGACGCCCGGCTATCGTTCACCAGCTATACTGTATACATCAAAAATCTTTAAGCTCATCGCAAAACCGTTTTACTATACAGCACTTTTCATACTATCTCTCAGCTTCCCGCTTATCTTTTCCCTGAAAATTATCGGTAGAAAAAATCTCCGTTCAGTTGATCGTGCAATCCTTGTTACAAACCACAGCTTGTATCTTGATCCTGCAGTTTCCGCCTGTGCATCAAGACCCAAACGCCTCTATTTTTCCGGTATGGAACCTACTTTCACAGAGACGAAAAAACCCTTTCAACTGTTTATTCGCCTCCTTGGCGGCTTCCCAATCCCGTCAAAAAATCCTTACAGCATTATTCCGCCGGTTTCCCGTCTGCTTGGCGGAGGCTCTTTTATTCAATTTTATCCTGAAGGAAAAATGACATACCTGGGAAAAAAGCTTAAACCCTTCAAGCCAGGGGCCTTTTATACCGCCTACAGAACTGCTGCACATATTATTCCCCTCTGTATAATTGCAAAGCGGAGAAGATACTGGTTTCCACGCATTTCCGTACATATTCTTGATCCCGTGGATCCTGCAGCCTATACTTCTGCCGCTTCTGCTGCTTCTTCTGACGCAGCTGCTTCTTCTGATGAAGCCGTTGAAACTACCGCTGATGCAGCCGCTGAAACAAATCTCCTTCCATCCAGGCAGCTGAAAAAGCAGCTTCTTGCCATGGCGGAGGATGTACGCCGAGATATGCAGCGAACTATTGATATTTTTTCTCCTGCATCGCCATCAGCTGATCTCCGCTTGTCTTCCCAGAAAAAAGGGGGTAGTATAATTTCATGATGGGACATAAAGAAAACCAAGGAAATATAAAAATCTACGGAATCGGCAATCCGCTTATCGATATACTGGTTTTTGTTGATGATGATGAACTTGCCGCGCTCGGCCTTCACAAAGGCACTATGCATCTTATAGATGAGGAGCGACGTGCTGAACTGATTACTTTTATTTCAAAGAAGAAAGCAGTCTATCGCTGCGGAGGTTCCTGCCCCAACACCATTATTACCATGTCCGCCTTGGGAGAACCCGGAATTGCTGCCGGAAAAACAGGAAATGACGAATTTCATGAAATTTATAAGCGAACTTTAACGGAAACAGGAGCTTTTGACCAGCTTACGACCTGTGATAAACCCACAGGCTCAAGCATCATCCTGATAAGTCCCGACAGGGAGCGGACGATGAACACCTATCTCGGGGCTAACAGATTCTTTGGTCCGGAGGATGTTGATGAGAAATCAATAGCGCAGGCGGAAATTTTCCACTTCACCGGCTATATGTGGGATACGGAGTCTCAGAAAGCTGCCGTCCTGAAAGCTATAGACATAGCGCACCGCCATGAAACCTTAATTTCCTTTGATATTGCGGATCCCTTCGCCGTCAGCAGAAATCGGGAAGCATTCTTCCAGCTCATACAGAAACATGCTGACATTACCTTCGCCAATAATGAGGAAGCCAGGATACTCTTCGACACCTACGATTCCCGGGAGTGTGCTAAGGAGCTGGGGAAAATCTGCACTACGGGGATCGTTAAAAACGGAAAAATCGGTTCGTTTATTTCCCATCAGAAGGAGATTCTCACCATTCCGGTAAAGGGAAAGGAACCGATTGATACTACCGGAGCAGGAGATATTTATGCTGCGGGTTTTCTGTTCGGACGCTGCCGGAGATTTTCACTCTACGACAGCGGCCTTTTTGCTTCCTTCTTAGCTGGAGAGATTATTCGCGAACGGGGTGCTCAATTCTCTTTTTCATCAATTCGCCGGCTGCGGAAAGCCTTGGAAACAGGTTCCTGGAAATTACAGCTTCCCGACTGATTCATCCTGCATCAAACAGCACTTGCAGGCAGCACTTACAGGATTTTTTGTAAAGCTTCACACCTGTCAGTTCTCTCCCAGCTGAAATTATCCCTGCCGAAATGGCCGTATGCTGCTGTCCTCTGGTAGTGAGGATTAAGCAGATCCAAATTCTCAATAATCCCTGCTGGAGAAAGATCAAATTCCTGCCGGATAGCCTTTTCAATCCTTCTATCAGATACGCGCCCGGTTCCAAAGGTATCTACCGTCACTGAGACCGGCTGGGAAACGCCTATGGCATAGGCAATCTGCACCTCACAGCGTCGACAAATCTCAGCGGCTACTAGGTTCTTGGCTACATATCGTGCCATATACGCCCCGGAACGGTCAACTTTTGAGGGATCCTTACCGCTGAAGGCTCCTCCGCCGTGTCTGCCCATTCCACCGTAGGTATCCACTATTATTTTTCTTCCAGTCAAACCGGAATCCCCTTGAGGACCGCCCACAACAAACCGACCTGTGGGATTAACATGATAGCGAACATCGTCCCGCATCAAATGAGTCTCTTCCAGAACCGGTTTAATTACTTCAGATATGATCTTTTGATATATTTCATCGTTCGAAACATCTTCATCGTGCTGCTGGGAGACAACCACGGTATCAACATACTTCGGCACGTTTCCTTCGTAGGCAACCGTAACCTGGCTTTTTGCATCCGGCCGCATCCAAGGGATGATGCCCTTCTTCCTCAATTCAGCAGCCCTCATCATAATTTTGTGGCTGATCATAATCGGTGCCGGCATCAATTCAGGAGTATCATCACAGGCATAACCGAACATCATACCCTGATCTCCAGCTCCCTGTTCCTTTTCCTTTCCCTTTCCCTTATCCACCCCCATAGCAATGTCCGGGGACTGCTGATGGATAGTATTGAGAATAGCCATGGACTGATAATCCAAACCGTAATCAGGATTATCATATCCAATTCCCTTTACTACCCCGCGGATAAGATCCTGCAGGGAAACATAGGTTTCCGTCGTTATTTCACCGCCTACTAAGATCATCCCCGTTGAAGTAAATGTTTCACATGCCACATGAGATGCAGGATCGTCCTTTAGACATGCATCGAGAACTGCATCTGATACCTGATCACATATTTTATCCGGGTGCCCTTCGCTGACAGATTCGGAGGTGAACAGATAGATGTTCTCCTCCTGCTTCCCGTGAATATTTTGATTGTGCGTCTTATCGTTCATGTTTTTCTCCTTAACCTGCGCATCAGTATTACTTCATACACTGTCTTCTTTTTGTGCAGCAAGAAATATTTGTTTAAAAATTCAATCTGATGCGGATCATACGGCTTTACTCTGGTTCTCAGTTTTTCATCTTCCATGAGTATGCTGAAAGTATATCACTTTACTGGACCTTGTTCAGTATGTAAAACTTTTAAATTTAAAAAAAGCTTCCCAGACTCCTTTGAAATTCACATACTGTTTACGAATTTCTGGTCTCGAAAGCTTTTTCATGTGTTTCCAGGCTGCAATTCTTCCAGCAGCTGCCTGTCTTTTCTGCTGCACATCTTTTTTTCTGCTGCAACTCTCTATCTCATGATACGCGTTAATGCAGAATTTAATGAAGGATACCTGCTCTTACAGGAGAATACTCATTCAGCTTCCTTATTAAGCTGAAACAATCAGCATCACATACCCTTATAGGTTATACGAACCTGCTTGTAGAGACCTTCACCCTCACTTTCTGTTTCTACTCCAAGAACATCATTCAATGCAGAATGGATAAGTCTTCGTTCAAACGGATTCATCGGTTCAAGAAGTTTTGATTTTTTTGTCTTCTTAACTTGTTCTGCTGTTTTGTAGGCAGTTCTGATGAGATACTCTTCGTGCCGTATCCGATAATTCTCTGTATCTACAATAATTCTCTTTGAATCATCAAGACGTCCAGCATATACATTTACTAAAAGCTGAATTGCATCAAGGTTTTTACCCTTTTTACCAATTATGATACCGGAATCTTTGGAAACAATATTAAATCCAATTTTTGTCTCCCTGCGATATGCTATCTGCACATCACTGGCATAGCCCATCTTTTTAAGAAGCTCCTGCAGAAAATTCTTTACCTTTTCTTCAAAATCATTTTTCGGATCTTGTTTTTTCGGAGCTTCTGCATCAGCAACATGAATCCGTATTTTCACATTACTTTTCTTGAACAGTCCTCTTTTACCGGGATCAACAACTTCAACATCAAAATGTTCACGGTCAAGCTGTAATGTTTCGACGGCTTTGTCGATTGCCTCCTGTTCACTCTTCCCTTCAAATTCTTTTGTCATATTTTTCTCCTTAGAAATACGCAAAAACGTATCTCTAATGTGGTCTTTCATGGTAAGTAATTATTTTCTCTTCATTTATTTCTTCTTTTTCCCGCCTTTTTTTGCTGTGCTTGCTTTTCCTTTTACCAGTTTCAGGTTCTTCTGTTTTTGCTTAGCTTTTTCTTCTTCCTTGGCTTCGTGCTCTGCCCTGTGCTTATTAATATATTTCTGCTGTCCGAAAGTAACAACGTTCATTACTGTCCAGTACAGAAGCAGCCCGGAAGGAGCATTATACAGTACAAAAAAGAGGAATATCGGCATACCGATGGTCATAATCTTCATATTCGGCTGTGAAGCAGCACCGCCTGTAGAACTCTGCGTCATCTTAAAGGAGAGCACCATTGTTCCAAGGTATATAAAGGGAAGCAGATGGATAGCATCCCAACCCAGCAGGGGAATCTGCACTGGAGCAAAACTCCAAAGAATGTCGGGACTGGATAAGTCCGTAATCCAGCCGGGTATAAAAGTAGCACCGCGAAGCTCAAAGTGCTTATTCAGTAAACCATACAAGGCTATAAAAATGGGAAACTGAAGCAGCATCGGCAGACATCCTGCACCAAGAGGATTTACACCCTCCTCCTTGTACAGCTCCGCCATTGCCTGATTCATCTTTGTGGTATTATCCTTGTACTTTGTTCGTATTTCCTGCATTTTCGGGTTCAATGCCGACATTTTTGCAGTGGACTGATAGCTTTTTCGTGTTATCGGATAAAGTACAACCTTAATAAGGATGGTAAGAAGAATAATTGCTACACCGTAGTTGGGAACTATTTTATAGAAAAAGTTCAGCATAAATTTCAGTACATTTTCCAGCCAGCTGAACCATGAGCTTGAATCCATGGCCTCTTCCAGATGCAGATCTTTTACCCCCCAGCCATTTGTTTCCGCATCATTGTACTGAGAAAGGACCCTTTTAAGCTGCGGGCCGATATAAAAGCGAAATACGTCTGTATTTTCAGCACTTTTTATTACCGGACGGCTGAAAAACATGCGTGATGCCTGAGGAAGTCCTTCTGCATTACGCTCATCCAAGGTGAGTTCATATCTTGTTGCATCAGGAATCCCAATAACAGTAAAATACTTTCCGGCAAGGGATGACCAGACCATGAATTCACTGGTGTTATACACACCGTCTTTCACTTTAATCTTATCTTTCTTCCCGTTGGCATAGGTATAAAACCTTCTGTATTCATACCTGTTGTCAAGATCTTCAAAAGCCGGTCCTACTTGGGGTTCAAAACCGATGGTGTAGGCTGTCCCGCTGAAATCCAATGGAGGATACTCTTTAACGCTGTTTTCGATATTCACTTTAAGTTCAAAAAGGTAATCATTAGGCTTGAATGTAAAAGTCTTTGTTAATGTAAAATGGGAGGGAGCTTCTGAACCGTCGGGCTGCATTACTGTGAAATCCCGGTAGAATTCAATGGTCATATCATCTACACGGCGTACATGGAAACTACTGTTCACAGGGTTCTGATACTGATCTCCAAAATAGAGGTAAAAGGCGCCTTGTTCTTCTGATGTTTTGTAAATAGCCTCCACCGGCTCATTATCATCTTTATGATCCAGCAGTTTGAGACTGGAGAGGTAGGCACCCTGATTTGAGAATTCAGCCCTGAACACGCCGTTTTCTATTGTAACAGTCTGAGAAACAGGATCCTCACCAATGGCAGAAATTCTATATATATCGTCTGTCTGTATACTTGAAGAGACTGATGTTGAAGAGCTGGAACTCTCGCCATTTTCAGATACTTCTGAATCTGAAGAAAAACTGCTTTCAGCTGTTTGTTCTGCCGCTGCAGTCTGTCCTTCTTCAGCTTGCTGCATGAGTGCAGGATCCGGGGCGAAAAACATTGACTGTATGGTAAATCCGACTGTTATTACAATCGCTGATAATATTACTGCTATTAGCGTATTCCGTTCCATGTATGCTCCTCAAATATATGGAGGTAAAATCATGAAGTACAGGGTATTGTCTGGAAAACGCATATATGCCGATACTATTATGTTATTATAGCTGCATTGGGCTCCGCATCAGCTTGGCTTACCGCAATTTTATCCGCAATTCTATTATTCTGGTTAGTTCTACAGATCCTCAAGATAGCAGGATACAGCATGCATACGGTTTGTTCTCTTACCATACGCTATTCCCAATGGAACACATTTCATTGTCCATGGGAATAATTTCCATCGGCTGCATAATAATTGCCTTAGACATCATTATTCAGACATCTTTATGCGTCATCATATAGATGTGCTTTAGCTAAGAGTGAGCTTATCTGATTTTTTCTTTCCCAATAATCATATACTTTTCCTGGATATACCACAAATACTACATCAAAACCTTTTTTCAAATCGGGTTTTTCACGGCGGTACACTTCACGAACATGACGTTTTACTGTATTTCGTTCAACTGCATTTCCAAATTTTCGGGCGGGGATACAAACAATTCGATTCCAGGATAGCTTGTTTTCTTGATACAGCATCTTTGCCCCATAACAAGATACTTTCTTCCCGCCGGAAAAAACCTGACGTATTTCAGATGTTTTCTTTAATCGTTCTTTTCTAGTAAGGCTTTTTTTCATTAGCAACGGACAGCTTTTTTCTTCCCTTTCTTCTTCTTCTTGCAAGTACCTGTCTGCCGTTCTTTGTCTTCATTCGTGCTCTGAATCCGAATTTTCTATTTCTTTTAACTCTGCTTGGCTGATATGTTCTTTTCATGAAAGAATCTCTCCTTATACAAACGCTTACGCGGATTATTCAAATTTTTTTGTTTTTATGTTCTGTAATGCCGTATATTGCTGTTTTTCTCTATACTCTGCATTAACGCACAACTCTTCAGTATACTTTTTTATTGTATATTCTTTGAGTGTGGAAGTATACATATTGAGACCATTTTTTGTCAACCCAAAAGTACCCTGATTGCATGGATATCTAATTCGGGAAATTCCCGCTGAACTCTTTTTAGAATTACTTTTTTCTTCATGGATACCATCTGGGACCAGCCGGGATGATCAACTTCCACAAGCAGGGTATGGTTTTCAATTTCCTTGAGTTTTGCATGTGCTGCAATATCATAACCGACAATACTATCCCATTTTCTGAAAACTGAAATATAGCCTTCATGTTCATCATATTTAAGATCTTTGAAAATTTCATCAATCAGTTCTGATGCTTTTTTCATGCCTGAATTACCCCTTCGGCAACAGTATAATCAATTCCGGAAGAATTGCCATCTTTAAAATAGGATTCATCGGGAAGAAAGGTCAATACAGCCTGTTCATAGCCCTCAAGTTGAGCAAGAAATTTTTCACGTTTTTCCGGATCCAGTTCAAGGAGAACATCATCAAGCAGGAGGATAGGAAGATTTCCTGTTTTTTTCTTATAAAAAGATGATTGTGCTGATCGCAGCACAAGAGAAATCAGCCGAAGCTGTCCTGTAGATGCTGTGGCGGTAAAATCTCTTCCCCGATCCATGAAAACAAACTTATCGCGATGAGGACCGGATGTTGTAGTTTGAAATCGTATATCCCGTTCTAAACGTTCTTCAAGCAGATCTTCTATCTGTTTTTCATGCTCTAGTCCTTTCCATGAAGGTTTATAGGCAACTTCCAAATATATATCGTTACCTGATATATCAGCATACAAATGGGGGAACAATGTATTAAATTCAGCTGTAATTGCTTTTCGCTGGTTCTGTATGAGTAAACCTAATTTAGCAAGCTGATGATTATAAACCGGCAGCAGATTATAAACATGCTCTTTAATAGCTGTATTACGCTGTTTCAATATACGGTTGTAGGATCGAATATCATCCAGAAAGACGGGGTCATAAAGGCACATCGTCTGGTTGAAGAATTTTCTACGGAATTCCGGCGGTCCGCTGACAAAAGACATATCATCATGAGAAAAGAGAATACAGGGAAGAAAATAGAGCAGTTCCTTTCTATCTTTGATCTCTTTTCCATCAGCAAAAATCTGCATTACACCTTTTTTCAGTTTCACATGAATTTTTCGTGATATTCCCGCCTTGCCTGATTCATCTTTTTCACGGATTAATGCTTTAAGAAAAGCTTGATCCTTCTCATGATTAATGAGTTCACGGACTTTTCTTGTCCTGAAAGAAGAACCGTAGCATATCAAATAGAGGGCTTCAAGAAAATTCGATTTTCCCTGACCATTATTTCCAGTAAGCGTGATATGAGGAGCATCCATGTGTATTACTGCATCTGACAGATTTCTGAAGCCGGAGACCTGAAGTGAAGTAAATTTCATTATATTTTTATTTCCGTATTATAATTCCAGTCAGCATATCAACAGAGAAAATTAAGCTTAATTCCAGTCAGCATGCCAAGAATACCAAGCTGGAAACCTAATCTATCTGCATCGGCATGATTATATGGAAAAAATCTTTAGCCGGCTCAGGACGAATTGTTATAGCTCGAGAATGGTCAGTAAACTCAATTACCATTTTATCTGTTCCCATTGCCCTGACTGGATGCATAAGATACAGATAATTCAAGGCAAGTTTAACCTTTTCACCTTCGTATTCACATGCAATTTTTTCTTTAGCAATACCTATATCACTCTCTTCAGAGTATATAAGCAGATGACCTTCTTCAATATCAAAATAGATTCTTCTTGATTTCTGTTCTACCAGCAGTGAAACACGTTTAAAAGCTTCGAAGAATTCTGCTCTGTCAATTATGCAGCTGTTTGTCTGTTCTTCTGGAATAACACGACGATAATTGGGAAATTTTCCCTCTATCAAAGTTGAAGAAAGTTTATGACTGTCGAAATGAGCAAAAATATAATTATCTGATATTGCAAGGGAAAGATTTCCTTCCTTGCTGGCTAGTTTCGTGATGAGGTGCAGAAATTTCGGTGGTATAATTATCGGACTGAATGAGGGAACAGCAGTATTCAGGGAGCGACTGATAAACGAGAGTCTTCTTCCGTCAGTTGCAACCATGGTAAGGCCATCTTCATTCTGCTCCATGTAGACCCCGTTAAGGAAAAATCGGGTTTCATCATCAGAAACAGCAAAAATAGTCTGATCAACCATCTCCATAAAATCTCGCTGGGATACATCGAAAAAGGTATCATTTCCTGCAGACTTCAGTTCTGGAAATTTCTCAGAGCTGATGCTCCGCAGTGTAAACTGTATATCCCTATCTTTTACAGTTATCAGCAAGTGATCTTCTTCCTGTTCAAAAATAATCTCTCCATCCGGAAGCGACCGTAGAATACCGAGCAATTTATCACAGAAAACAGTTGTGCTTCCGGGTGTCAGAGTCTGTACGGGAATTTCCGTTTGAAAGGCAACTTTCAAGTCCGTAGCTTTAATGTTCAGGGTATTGTCCACTGTTTCAAGAAGCACATTTGAAAGTATGGATAGTACATTTTTTGATGAAATTATTTCATGTGCAATGGAAATTTCTTTTAATAGAGTGTTTTTATCGCTGGTGAATTTCATTCCTTACTCCTTACTATATATTTATAAAAGCAGTAGTAATAGTAAGGGCTGTGGATATTGTGTACAACTTTTTTAATTCATTGTATTGAAAGATCCTGCCGCCCTTTTTACCTGTGCATAAGTTTGCTGTTTTATCCACAGTCTATCCACAGTTTACCATACTTACCTACATATCAACAACTGAAATTTGTTATCCACTGTTTATACACAACTTATAAACAAGTTATTCCCATTTGCTGAATCTGACTCATTTCATACAGTTCCCAATTGTTTATCGGATATTATTATCGTAATTAACGTGAACTTTTTTTATACTCCTTTACCTGCCTGATGAGGCGCTGCATCGTATTATCCAGAGTTGAATCACTTTGAATTCTTGATTCTACGCGCTGGCAGGCATGCATAACTGTGGAATGATCCCTTCCACCAAATTCGTAACCGATTTCTGTTGTGGAAAGATCCGTCATCTGTCGTGAAATATACATCGCAATCTGACGAGGAAAAGCGATGGCCTTTGTTCTCTTTTTCCCGCGGATATCAATATGTGAAATATTAAAATAGTCACTTACCACCCGCTGAATGGATTCAACGGCAAAACTTTCTTCATTTGTTAAGGAGTAGGAATCTTTCAGCTGTTCCATAGCTATTTCTCTCGTAATTTCTTTATTCAGCAGACGTGAATAGGCTATAAGTTTTGTAAGCGATGCTTCAAGATCCCGCACATTGGTATTTATGCTTCTGCTGATATATTCGAGAACATCATCTGAAATACTGAAGCCCTGTACATTGCACTTTTTCCGTAATATAGCCATGCGTGTTTCGAAGTTGGGCGGCTGGAGATCAACATTCAGCCCCCGTTCAAAACGGCTTCTCAGTCTGGCTGTCAACTCTTTTAATTCTGATACTGGACGGTCGCAGGTGAAGACCATCTGCTTATTTGAATCATACAGAGCATTGAAGGTATGAAACAGTTCTTCCTGAGTCTGAGATTTATTCTGGAGAAAATGAATATCATCAATAAGGAGTATATCCACTTTGCGGTATTTATTTTTGAATTGCTGATTCTTCCGCTCTCCGATGGCTTGTATAAATTCGTTTGTAAAGGTCTCTGCTGTGACGTAGGCTACCGAGAGATTATCATTTTCCTGAAGTACATAGTTGCCGATAGATTGGATGAGGTGTGTTTTCCCTAATCCGACACCGCCGTAGATAAGGCAGGGATTGTAGGTAGTTCCGGGATTTTTTGCGATAGCTAGACAAGCGTTATATGCAAAGGAACTGTTTTCTCCAATAACAAAGGAATCAAAGGAGTATACTTCATTCAGCGGTTCTTTTCCCCTGTTTCTTCTATTGTTTCTGTTCGTTTGCGTTGTAACTGAAGCTGAGTTTTCGTATGAAGAATCACGGAAATTTGAGTCTGGTTTTTCTCTTTCAGGAGAATCAGGAGAATGTGTATTGGGTTTTTTGGTGGTCTTATCAGCAGAATATTGAGCAGCAGATTCTTGTTTTTTTGAATTTTCTGTATCTTTTCCCGATTTACCCGGACTGCGTTTTTTTACAACAAAATCTATCCGCATATCGACGCCGGTAAGATCATCAATAGTATTTTTAATCAGAGAAAAATAGCGCTGCCGCACTTGATCCTGATAAAAAGCAGAAGGTACGGAGAGGCATATAGTTTCCTTGCTTGAAGAATCATACATGATATTTGTAAACCACATAAGAAATTCTTGTTCAGAGAGTATCGTTCTGATCTGGCTGACTGCTTCGTTCCAAAAAGGTTCATAGTTCCAGTTGTCATGCTTCATAAAGTTCATTTTAATACAGGGCACCAATAAAGGCAATAAGAGAGAAATATTATTACAGGTAAGCAATGATTAAAGGGTATGCTGCAAAAATAGTGGAAAAAATTTTCTATTACTCTGTAACACTCGTTTCGAAGAGAAGTCGGGATCCGTATGAGAGAAAGATTTAAGATTTTTTGTACGGTGGTACTATTCTGTGAAAAGGGATATACTGCCACTAAGATCTTACTCATAACGTTTTTTCGGGTATTAATCGATTCTATGGGTTCCTTTACTTTTTGTTTCAGAATCTATATAATAAATAAGCTATACTGATGAGCAGAACCTATGAGTAAAACTCAAAAATCCTTCGTTTTTGAAAGCAGGTACATATATTATGCAAACAGAAAATTCCGCATATTCAGCCCAGGACATTCAGGTCTTGAAGGGCTTAGAGGCTGTGAGAAAAAGGCCAGGCATGTACATCGGTTCAACCGGACCAGACGGGCTTCACCACCTTGTCTATGAGGTTGTAGATAACAGTATTGATGAGGCACTGGCGGGACATTGTTCACATATTGATGTGACAATTGAACAGGATAACATCATTAAGGTTGTTGATGACGGACGCGGTATTCCTGTGGATATGCATCCTTCAGAAAATGTAAGCGCCCTTGAAATCGTCATGACAAAACTCCATGCAGGTGGAAAATTCAATAAAGGAAGCTACAAAGTTTCCGGCGGACTTCATGGTGTTGGTGTATCCGTTGTAAATGCACTTTCTGAGTGGTGTGAGGTTGAAGTACACCGTGATGACAAGATACATTTTCAGTCTTACAGAAAAGGTATTCCCAAAGAGCCGGTAAAACTGTTACGTGACACAGAAGAGCAAGGCACAGTTGTACGATTTAAACCGGATGATACTATCTTCGATTCAAATGAATTCAGTTTTGATGTTCTTTCAAATCGATTACGTGAACTTGCCTTTCTGAATAAGGGAATAAAAATTTCCATAACTGACGAACGTTTATTAAAACCGAAGGAACGGGAATTCTGTTTTGAAGGCGGAGTAAAATCATTTGTCGAGTATTTAAATAAAACCAAAAAGCCTATACATCCTGAGCCGATATATTTTGAAGCTGTAAAAGAGGATGTTGAGCTTGAAGTGGCTCTTCAGTACAACGACAGTTATAACGAGATCATTTTTACTTTTGTTAATAATATCAACACAAAAGAGGGCGGTTTTCATCTTGTCGGGTTTAAAACAGCATTAACCAGGGTATTTAACGATTATTTGAAAAAATCAAAGCTTGCAAAAAAGATGAATGATATCCCGTTGACTGGAGATGATGTGCGTGAAGGGCTTACAGCTATACTCTCTGTGAAAATTCCGGATCCTCAGTTTGAAGGGCAGACAAAAACAAAACTGGGAAATTCCGAGGTTCGCGGAATTGTTGAATCCTTGGTAAACCAGAAAATAACCGATTACTTTGATGAATACCCCAATATTGTGGATCTTATACTGCAGAAAGCGGTGATGGCGGCCAATGCACGACTGGCAGCACGGAAAGCAAGGGATTTAACCAGGAGAAAAAGTTTTCTGGATACCGCCGGACTGCCGGGTAAACTTGCAGACTGCAGTCAGAAGGACCCTGCAAAATGTGAAATATACATAGTAGAGGGTGACAGTGCAGGTGGAAGTGCAAAACAGGGACGAAACAGAGAGTTTCAGGCAATTCTTGCCTTGTGGGGTAAGATGCTGAATGTGGAAAAGGCCAGAGCTGATAAGGTGCTTGGAAATGATAAACTGCAGCCGATTATTGCCGCACTTGGTGCCTTTGCCGGAAAAGATTTTGATATACAGAAAGTACGGTATCACAAAATAATAATCATGGCAGATGCAGATGTTGATGGTTCTCATATTCGAACCCTGCTGCTGACCTTTTTCTATCGGTATATGCCGCAGCTTATTGAATATGGCTATATCTATATAGCTCGACCCCCGTTATATAAAATCACCAGAGGGAAGAAAATTCGCTACGCTTTTGATGATAAAGAGCGATTAATGATTCTTAACGAAGAGGGCGTCAGTGAAAAAGACTCCAAAGTCAGCATTCAGCGGTATAAAGGTTTAGGTGAGATGAATCCTAACCAGTTATGGGAAACTACCATGAATCCTGAAACACGGTCTACTATTCAGGTGAAGCTGGAAGATGCTGTTGAGGCTGATACTATTTTTTCCATGCTCATGGGTGAAGAAGTTGCTCCGAGACGGCAGTTTATCGAAGAAAATGCTCTGCTTGTTTCTAATCTTGATGTGTAATTGAGGAATATATTGTGGATGATATAAAAAAGAAAATCATACCAGTTGCTATAGAAGATGAGATGCGGGAATCGTATCTGAATTACGCAATGTCCGTCATCGTCAGCAGGGCACTGCCTGATGTACGTGATGGATTGAAACCGGTGCATAGGAGAATACTCTATTCAATGCATCAGATGGGACTGCGTTCAGACCGGGCGTATAAAAAGTGTGGAAGAATAGTAGGAGATGTTCTCGGTAAGTATCACCCTCATGGAGATGCAGCGATTTATGACTCCCTTGTCCGGCTTGCTCAGGATTTTTCTATGAGGTATCCAGTTGTTCGTCCCCAGGGGAATTTTGGATCCATAGACGGTGACCCGCCAGCTGCAATGAGGTATACAGAAGCAAAAATGCATCCCATTGCAGAAGAGATGCTCCGGGATATAGCAAAAGAAACCATTGATTTTGGTGCAAATTATGATGAATCATTAAAAGAGCCTCTTGTTCTCCCGGCAGCCTTTCCATATTTACTAGTAAATGGCGGCAGTGGTATTGCCGTTGGAATGGCAACTAATATGGCACCTCATAATCTTGGAGAGGTATCCAAGGCTATATCAGCGTATATAGCGAATCCCGATATAACTTTGGATGAATTAACTTCTTATGTGAAGGGACCGGATTTTCCCGGCGGCGGAATAATTTACGGTACCCAAGGAATCCGGCAGTCTTTTGAAACAGGCAGAGGGAAGATAACGGTTCGTGCCCGCTGCAGTATTGAAATTGACAGCAGAGGGACTGATGTAATAATTGTAACAGAACTTCCTTACTTAGTGAATAAAGCAGCCTTAATTACGAAAATTGCTGATTTGGTGAGAAATAAAAGGATTGAAGGAATCTCTGATCTGCGAGATGAATCAGACCGCAACGGTATGAGAGTTGTTATTGAGTTGAAAAGATCTGCAGTTCCCAGAGTTGTTTTAAATCAGCTTTTTACGAATACATCTCTGCAGCAGAATTTTAATGTGAATAATCTAGCTTTGGTTAATGGAAAACCAAAACTGCTCAGTCTGAAGGAGATGATTTTTCACTTTGTCAATCACAGGAAAGATGTCATTACTCGCAGAACTAAGTATGAACTTCGGAAAGCGGAGGAACGAGCGCATCTTCTTGAAGGCTTAAAGATTGCACTTCAGAATATTGATGAAGTGGTGGAAATAATAAAGAAATCAAAAGATGTGATTACCGCAAAAAATCATTTGATGGCGCGTTTCACCTTATCTGAAGTTCAGGCTCAGGCAATCCTAGATATGCGGCTGCAGAAGTTGACAAGTTTGGAGACTCAGAAAATTGTTGATGAACTTGAGGAACTGCAGGGGAAAATAGCTTATTTTAAAGACTTACTTTCTAGTGAGCAGAAGATTCTTGATGTTGTGAATGAAGAGCTGAGAGTAACTACTGAAAAATTTTCAGATCCCAGAAGAACTGAAATTTTACGAGATGAAGTGGAAGAATTTCAGGTTGAAGACCTTATTACTGAAGAAGATATGGTAGTGCTTATTTCTAATAGAGGTTTTGTAAAACGAGTTCCAGTATCTGCATACAGAAGACAAGGTCGCGGCGGTAGGGGATCATCGTCTGCAAAATTACGGGATGAGGATTTTATTAACCACCTTTTTGTAGCTTCTACCCATGATCATATAATGTTTGTTACCTCAATTGGTAAAGCTTACTGGTTAAAGGTTCATGAAATACCTGAAGGGTCACGCCAATCAAAGGGCAGCCATATCAAAGCTTTGATGAATATTTCACCCGATGAAGAGATTAATGCGGTTGTATCAATTAAAGAGTTTACTGATGAGGAGTTCCTCTTTATGGTAACTTCTAAGGGTGTTGTTAAAAAAGCAGCGGTATCACAGTTTGTAAATGCCAAAAAACGAGGAATAATTGCAATCAAACTGGATGATGGTGATAAGCTTGTCAGGGCTCAGTTGACCGGCGGTGGGAATGAAGCTTTACTGGTTTCTCGAAAGGGTCTCGCCTTGAAATTTCCTGAAGATTCAGTGAGAGCCATGGGAAGAGCAACAAGAGGTGTTCGCGGAATGAAATTACGGCCGGATGATGAGATTGCATCAATTCTTATGGTTGACCCGGAAAGGAAAATATTACTGGTAACAGAAGACGGTTTTGGAAAACGTTTGGATTTTGACAGTTTTTCTGTACATGCAAGAGCAACGCAGGGTCAGATTTGTTATAAACTTCAGGAAAAAACAGGAAGAATTGTAGGGGCTCTTTCAGTAAAAGAGGAAGATAACCTCATGTCCATAACTTCTATGGGAACAACACTCCGTATAGACGTTTCTCAAATTCCAGTACAGGGTCGTTCTTCAAGTGGAGTTATTATCTCAAATATTAGTGAAGCTGATAGGGTTGTTGCAATTGCTCGAGTAGAAAATGAGGAGAACGAGGAAGAGCTCGATAAAAAAATTCAAGAAAACGATAACAAAGAGAAAGAAATTGAAAATATTGAAGATAATGATGAGAATAAAAAAACGGATGAGAATGATATTGGAAATACCATCCAAGAAGATGATGAAATATTAGGAAATGAAGAAAATGAAGATGAAGATGAAGATGAAGAAGAAGATGAAGAGGACATCCAGGATGATGATCTTTAGAATGAATTCCCAATAAAAGTAAGATACTTCGTATATGTTCTGGGAGTTGTTTCACGTGAAACAACTCCCAGTTTTTTTAGCTTCAAACTTTAAACTTTAAGTTGAGCAGGAGAAATGGCTCATTAATCTCAGGTTTCTCCTGATTAAAAAAGAGAATATAAGATTAATTTATGATGAAAATATAATAAAATTACACTTTATAGATTATCCCTTTAATTTAAAAAAATCCCGAAAAACTTATCTATTCCTTTCAAAGATATTCTACTGAACCTTAGGTGTTTTTCTAGAGTTTTGTTATTGTCTTATTATTGATAAAAAATAGTTTAAGATTCGGGCTGAATAGTTTTAATATTAGTTCTATTTTTAAAAACTTCAGTTACCTTGAAGAAAGTAATAGTTAATGAATTCCCAAAAGATGTGAGAAAACGGAAGTATTAAGTTGGTTAAATTTACGAACGAGTTCAGGGAAAGCAAGGTAGAATTCACCGTCCATTCAGGCAGCAGATGAGGCGAAACGTAATGAGTGCTTCATGGGTCCAGAACTTGGCCCGGGGTATTGATTCCATTCATTAAGAAAAGTAATGGATATTTATATTTTCAGTATATCATTATAAGCGATATATCAGTATAAGTATGTTTCACGTGAAACAATAATAATAAGTTCTTCTTTTGTTTTGCAGTTAATTTTGTTTTCAGTTACTTATCATGTAATTTAATATAGTTATATTAGATCAAAAAATAATAAATATACACCATACTCATACACTGCATGGTGTATATTTAGAACAAAAAAATGCAGCTGCACTGCAGCTGCATGATTTACCAGATTTGAAAAATGTAAAAAAAGAAATTAAAAAATTAATTAACTGATTCAACTTCGATTTTTGGAGAAACTTTTTCTCGCAAATATCTTTCTACGCCCTGTTTTAAAGTCATTTGTGACATTGGACAACCGGCACAAGCTCCAACAAGTCGTACTTTTACGTGCCACTCAGGACTGACACTTATGAATTCGATATCTCCACCATCATTTTGCAGCGATGGCCGTATATCATTTATAGCAGATTTTACTTGTTCTTCCATGAATACTCTCCTTGATGAAAAAATACAAAATCTTTTTAAAATGGTCAAGTAAGAGTTTATGACTAGTATACACAAAAAACAGTGAAAAACTAATCAATTTATCGGAATTTACTTTTGATTGCTGACAATAGAAAAAAAATGGGATATAGTATTTCACATGGCTGGTAATGTGATAGTATTTGCAAATCAAAAAGGTGGTGTAGGGAAAACTACATCGGCAGTAAATTTAGGGGCTTATCTTGCAGAAGAAGGCAAGAAAGTACTTTTAGTTGATTTCGATCCTCAGGGGAACCTTTCAAGTAGTGTTGGGGCTGATGAGGAGCTTCCAGGTATATATGAGGTTATAACTGGGAAAGCAGAACTAAGGGAAACTGTTCAGGAGACTTCGGTTCAGAATCTATTTGTTGTATCTTCAAATATCAATCTTACGGGAGCCAATGTTGAACTCATTAATTTAGAAGGACGGGAATTTTTTCTAAAAAATGCGTTACAGCAGGATACTGATGATTGGGATTATATTTGTGTAGACTGTCCTCCCTCTCTTGGTATCTTAACTCTTAATGGTCTAGTTGCAGGAGATTCAGTTATAATTCCTCTTCAGTGTGAATATTTTGCCTTGGAAGGTTTAAGTATGCTTGTTCGTACTATTAAAAATGTACAGAAGAAGCTGAATCCAGGGCTTCATATTATGGGTATTCTTTTTACGATGTTTGATTCAAGAACACGTCTTGCCAATGATGTGGTTGCAGATGTTTCGGAATATTTTCAGGGAAGAGTGTTTGAAAGCATAATTCCGAGAAATATTCGCTTATCCGAAGCCCCTTCGCATAGCGTACCTATAAATATTTATGATTCTCGTTGTGCTGGGGCCCAGCGTTATAAACAGCTTGCCAAGGAGGTAATGCTTCGTGTCTAAACGTGGATTAGGTAAAGGAATTAATTCTCTCATGGGAGATTATACATTTGATGATGTTGTGGAGGAGGTGGCTGAAACCAGTACGGTTAACTCTGTCAGGATTTCCATGGTTGATCCGAATCCTAACCAGCCGAGAAAAGGATTTTCGGAAGAATCTATGCAGGAGCTTGCCAGTTCTATAAAGGAGCAGGGAATCCTTCAACCGATATTAGTGGAAAAAACTGGTAATCGCTATACTATTGTAGCTGGAGAAAGACGATTTAGAGCTGCTAAAGAAGCGGGCATGCAAGAAATTCCTGTTATTATTAAAACATTATCAGAGGAACAGAAGCTTGAAGTAGCCTTGATTGAAAATATACAGCGAGAAAATTTAAATCCTATAGAGGAATCAAAAGCTTATAAATTTCTTGTTGAAAAAACTAAAATCAGCCAGGAAGAATTATCCAAGCGATTAGGAAAAAAACGTTCCACCATAGCAAATAGTCTAAGGCTTCTGAATCTTGGAGAAGATATGCAGGAAGCACTGCAGAATAAAGAAATCAGTGCAGGCCATGCAAGAGCTTTACTGTCAGTTGTAAATCCTGCAGATCGTGAATACCTTTTTAAAAAAATAACGGCTTCAGGATTTTCTGTACGAGAAAGCGAAAAAATGGCTGCGGAACTGAACAAAGGGTCTCGGGCTAGTAATACCAAGAAGACAAAAAAGAGGGTCAACAAACCCGTAGAGCTTCAGCAGTTGGAAGAACAGTTCCTTGAAGCATTAGGAACAAAAGTGCAGATTCAAGGTGATTTAAAAAAAGGTAAAGTAGAAATTCGCTATTATTCAATGGACGATTTGGAGAGACTATATGATCTCCTGGCGGTAAACAGACGGGAAGATGAGTTATAGATGATTTATAATACACAATACAGGAGAACATAGAGTGCTTGAAGAAAATAAGAATGGAATTTTTGCGGTATTTGATACACAGAAAGGAAAGATTGTCTGTGAGCTTTTATATAAAACTGTACCGCGTACCGTAAAAAATTTTATTGGCTTGGCTGAAGGGGTTTTCCCGGTGAATGGGAATGGGAAACCGTTTTATGATGGATTAAAGTTTCATCGAGTTATATCTGATTTCATGATACAGGGCGGATGCCCCTTGGGGACTGGAACCGGCGGGCCAGGCTATGCTTTTTCCGATGAATTTTCCCCAAAGCTTAAGCATGACAGTGCCGGTATATTATCAATGGCTAACAGCGGTCCGAACACAAATGGAAGTCAGTTTTTCATTACTCATAAGGCTGCTCCCTGGTTGGATATGCGTCATGCCGTATTCGGTAAAGTCCTGGAAGGACAAGATGTGGTAGATACTATACAGCAAAATGACAGTATTAATTCATTAAGAATAATCCGGAAAGGAAACGATGCAGAATCTTTTCATGTAAATAGAAACTCATTTAAAGAGATACTGTAAAAGTATTTTCAAAAAGCAGTAAAAGTTTGATGTGATATATGGCAAAACAAAAATATATTTATATATGTACTTCCTGCGGACATGAAGAACCGAAATGGATGGGTAGATGTCCTGAATGCGGGAATTGGAATACCTTTCAGGAACAGAAAGTTTCTTCACAAAAAAATACTTCGGCACAAAGAAAACAAGAAAAATCACAAAACTCAGCTTCTCTAATTGATATACATTCTATTCCCCAGGATGCTCCTTTCAGGATTACAAGCGGTATAACTGAATTGGATGAAGTACTAGGAGGTGGTATTGTTCGGGGAAGCGCTGTTCTTATTGGGGGTGAACCTGGAATAGGAAAATCAACTCTCATGCTTCAGCTGCTCGCTTCAGTTGGGACTACACAGAAGTCAATATATGTATCCGGAGAAGAATCCCCACGTCAAATAAAACATAGAGCTGAACGTCTCGGTTTAAACACTCAAGGGCTGAAACTTCTCTGCGAAACCCGGTTGGAGTCTCTTTTGGGGCATTTAAGAAAAGACACTCCTGAAATAGTTGTCATAGATTCAGTGCAGACCCTTGTCAGTGAAGAAGCTGGACCGATTCCAGGTACGGTGAATCAGATTAAATTCGGCTGCTTGGAATTGATTGACTGGGCAAAAGAGCAGGAAGCTGCAATATTTTTTGTAGGTCATGTAACTAAGGAGGGAAATATTGCAGGCCCTAAGCTTGTCGAGCATATGGTTGATACAGTGCTCTATTTTGAACAAGGTGAGACAGGAGTCAGGCTTCTTCGGGCAGCAAAAAATCGCTTCGGTTCAGTAGATGAAATAGGAATATTCACCATGGAAAGTCATGGTCTTATACCGGTAGAAGATCCGTTCTCATTTTTTCTGACCCAGCGAGCAGGCAAGCTCCCTCCCGGGATAACATTTTCAGTTGTTTTTGAAGGAACAAGAGCTTATGTAGTTGAAATCCAAGCTCTTACGGTGGAGTCAAAAGGTGCATATTCCAGAATCTTTGCAGATAAAGTAGATAATGGTTTAGTTGCAAGAGTAGCTGCGGTTATGGAAAAACATTTGAATATGGAATTTGCAAAACAGGATATATATATAAACGTCGCTGGCGGGATTAGGCTGAAGGAAGTAAGTATAGAACTGCCCCTTGCATTAGCTTTGTATTCTGCCCGTTCCGGGAAGCCGCTATCTAAAACCGTAGCATCATCTGGAGAGTTGAGCCTGGCTGGAGAAATACGACCAATCAGTCACATGGAAAAACGCATAAAAAGTGCAGTTGATCTTGGAATGAAGAGAGTTGTAGGGCCGAATAATATAAAACGTACAAACGTTTATTTCCCCTGTACTCAATTGGATGATGCCGTTACGGCAGCTTTTTCCAGTAAGCTTGAGGATGCGGACTAGAGGATGCAGACGGGGGAAATGCTGCTGCTTAGGATGCTATTTAATCTTCAGCATCATTTTCAAACCAGTTTTTTTAAATTTTACAATCACCGAAGAATTGATAAAATAAAGGGGAATGCTGCAAAAGTTCCAATTGCACTTCCTACACTGGTAAGAAAGAATACAACCAGTGCATGGGTTATCCTATTTCGATAAAACCCGCGAATTGAAAGAATATCATCCTGAATATGTTCAAAATCATAGACTCTTGGTTTTCTCAGATATGCCTCGATTAAACCAACTACTATACCGACACCAATAGTTGGATTAAGGGATGTAAGGGGCGCCAATAAAAACGAGAGTATTATGGTGACAGGATGAGCCAATGCAATAATGGCGCCTATACCGGAAAGAATTCCATTTACCATGAACCAGTAGAAAAACATTTCCACACCCTGATTCCACCCTGCATTAATAAAACCGTATGCCATAATACCGATGACTATAGCCGGAATAATCCATGGAATGATTTTGCTGAAGCGGCTGGGAGGTGGTACGGTGCTGATATCCTGCACATTCGTATCCATTGTTCCATTCTCAAGCTTTTTTATAGTCTCAATAATCCCTCCGGCATGACCAGCGCCGATTACAGCTAGTACCGAATTACCCGGAGCCTTATAGATGTTTGAAGCTAAAAATCTATCCCGCTCATCAATGAGAACTTTCTTAATGGAGGGTAGGTATTCAGCCATTTCGTTAAGCATATCCTGCAGTGCATTTCGATGTTTTAATTCTTCAATATCCTTTTCTTCAAGCTTTTCAGAAGAAAACATGCTTGCCATTAGAGAAGCAATCAATTTCATTTTGTTCCAGAAGCTGGAGTTTTTCCAGGCTCGCCTGAGGGTGACCTGAATCTCCCGGTCAGCTAATGAGAAAGGAATACCCTCTTCCTCAGCTACCTGGGCAGCCCGCTTCATCTCTCCGCCAGGGGCAATACCTGTGGCATTGCCGATTCTTCTCTGAAATGAGGTGAGTACGAGGTTAACAATTAAAAGAAAGCCTTGGCCGCGTTTGAGAACCTCACTGATTTTTAGATTTTCCCATTTTTGGCCCTCTTTCATGGACTTATAGCGACCGGCATCAATTTCAAGACAGACATGATCAACTTCTTCTTCACGAATATAGCGCTCAACCTCCTCAACACTCTCCGGAGATACATGGGCTGTTCCTAAAAGGGTGATTTTTTTACCGGAATCTAATTCTATGCGAGATATGGTGTCGCTGCTTATATCTACTTTCAAGGCTGTCCTCCATCTTTTATGGTACTATACATGTGTAAAAAAAAAGATACAAGATAGAATTAGATGTTCAGGAAAAGAGATTGAATAAATAATACCTTTGGTATAGGTTGTTTTTCATGGAAACGCTGCTTTATCTTCTAACGCTGTTCTTTTTTCTTTTTGCTGGTATGGGCTTGGTGAAAAGTAATATTATACCCATGAAATCAGTAAGACTCATTGATACATCTTTGGCTGTATGCCTCTATGCACTTCTTTTTTTTATGGGTGTTCGCACGGGACTGATAGAAGATTTTTGGAGTCAGGTCGGTTCAATCGGCGGATTGGCTGCTTCGGGAGCATTACTGGCGAGTGCAGGATCCATTGCGGCGGTGGTGTCGGCAACGATAATTGCGCGAAGAGCAAATACTAGATGGGAAAAAGCAAAAACAGAAGTGACTGTTAGGTCACTTGATGACCAAAAAGTCACAACTGCCCAATATGGATCCCAGTACAGCTGTAAGCAAGACTCAGAAATTTCTGAAAATTATGCAGGAAAGAGTTTTTTTTTACATTTTATTGAACCGCTGAAGCTTATTTCACTGGTTGTTTCCGGTGTAATAGCATCATCCTTTACTCCTCTTTTCAACTGGTTTAATGATGAAATTGCAAATTGGCTGCTCTATGTTCTGTTGTTTCATGTTGGAGCACAGATGATACAGGGAAGCCGAAACATGCTTGGAATCCTCAAGAATCCAATATCTATAGTGCTTCCTTTTATCACCATAATCGGATCCTTTTTAGGCGGCAGCCTCCTTGTGCTTTTTTTCCCTTTGGAACTTGGAGAATCACTAGCTGTCGTTTCCGGTCTGGGCTGGTATTCCTTATCAGGTGTTCTGATTACCAATTTAGGAGACCCCATACTTGGTTCAGTTGCATTTTTAAGTAACCTTTTTCGGGAGAGTATAGCCTTTATTACCATCCCTCTTCTGGCTTCGTACAACCATAAACATGCTGCGATTTCCGTAGCTGGTGCCACAAGTATGGATATCACCCTGCCAATTTTAGATCGAAGCTGCGGGGCAGACTATGCTGCTTTGGCATTAGCTCATGGAATAGTCTTGACAGTTCTTGTACCTTTTCTTGTACCTATTGTTTATTCAATACCTTAAACGTAGTATGACACAGGTGAAAACAAATCAAAAGCTTCAAGCATCATCTTGAGTAAGTCTGATATATATCGGAACGCGGTATAAAAGAGTGATGTTAGAGGGTTCACCTGATTAAATTGAATATTTGCTTTAAGGAAAACAAACAAAAGAGAGGAAAACCTGAGTTTACATCATGCAAGCGGGAAAAGGATCTGCAGCACATAAAAGCCGACTTCCTTCACACCGCGAAGCAGGATCGTATCATCTTTTGTTTTCCACTTTTTTTCAACAAGTGCTTTGTAAGCTGAACTAACAGCCTCATCAATACCCTCAGGAGAAGGATCTGCAAATTGATAAAAGAGGTAATCTCCAGATTCAACAGCCTTTACGGTGTATCCTTTCGGCGGATTTTCTGCTACGATAGCATCTGCCAAGGGGCCGGCACCGAAAAAAAACGGCTGAATGGAAGATCTTATATCGTCGCCCGATATGTTTGCGTCATATGAAGCTCCGCATAGGATCTCTTCGTCATGTATGGGGATACGGTCAGCTCGAGTTTTTTCTCGAAGCAAATCAAGGTTCTGCAGGTGATCGAAAAATGACAGTGAATCCTGAATGCAGAGATAGCGTAAATCCTGATACAAGTATAGTTTCATGGCTTTTGGAATCATGGAGAAAGTGTATTGAAAGAATGCAGAAATGTACAGTACCTTCTTAAAAAAAGCAGTCGTAGAAGAACCGTCAGCATCAAAGTGAAGCTTGACTCATCTATTGTAGTCTATGCGCCCCAATGGATGGGGAAACCGCAGATCAATACGATTGTAGAGAAAAAAATGGGCTGGATTAGAAAAAAGCAGGAAGAATTTCAGCGCGTCTGTTATCCCGGGGAAACGAGAAACTATCATGAAGGAGAGCGTTTTTATTTTTTTGGTGATGCTTACGTACTCCAATTTCGTGAGTTATCCGGAGTGAAACGCATCGGCAGACTTGAGCTTAATTCTGAAAAGAAAACACTGACAGCAGAGATACCATCCTGGGAAAAGCACGATGTCCTTGGCTTGACGGAAAAGAAACTGAAAGAAACACTGAGAAAGCGAATTATCGAATTGTATCGGCAACGGGCTGAAGAGTGGCTGGAGGGGCATGAAAAAAAACTGCAGGCTCATTTTCTGAAACATCTGCCGCCGGGGATGGAAAATGAAGTTGAATGGTTTCTCATAAATTACAAGCTGCGAGCTATGAAGAGCCGCTGGGGCAGCTGTCAGAGTGATGGTACAATTCGACTGAGCCTCAGGCTTTTTGGAGCTCCTGATGAACTGATCAGTTATGTTGTCTACCACGAGTTGTGTCACCTGATCAATTTCAACCATAGCCGTAACTTTTACACTATTTTATCCTACATTGAACCAAAGTGGAAAATACTGCGAAAAGAACTCCATTCATGGTCCGGGAGACTTCAGCTCTGATCCTGCTCACATATATGTGAAAAACTACCCAATACATTTGATACCCATGGTAAAATTTGTTATGCTGTAGAGGTTATATGAACAAAAAACGTTTGCAGCAGAGAGCCTTATAAACAATTTCTAAGTTAGAAGTCATAAGGAAAAAGCAGGAGCGGCCGAATGTGCTCTT